>NZ_JBNVZR010000019.1:0-56025 GCF_052527415.1 Legionella navarrensis
CATGGCGTCCCGGATTACGGCTTCGCCTAATCCGGGCTACGTGTCTGGACAAAAATTTCGGGATGTCATTCACGCAACCATTGTAGCCCGGATTAGCGCCAGCGTAATCCGGGGAACAGGCCTGACTGCTTACGCGAGCCGTACACTGCCATCAGTCTGCCTGACGTAAACAGCGCCGGTGGCTTCGCAGTTTGCGTAGGCCAGGCCGTCTGGGCCGGACTGGAAGTGCAGCTGTTCGCCAAACTGGCTCATCCAGCCGATTTGGCGGGCCGGCACCCCCACCACCAGGGCGTAATCGGGAATGTCCTGATTGACAACCGCACCCGCACCAACAAAGGCATACTGGCCGATAGTCACACCGCAGACGATGGTGCAGTTGGCGCCCAGAGTTGCGCCGCGTTTGACCCGCGTTGTCAGGTATTCGTCCTTACGGCTTACCGCTGAGCGAGGATTGTATACGTTGGTAAAGACCATGCTGGGGCCGCAGAACACATCATCTTCCAGCGTCACGTTGTCGTAAACAGATACGTTGTTCTGGATTTTGACGTTATTTCCAATGCTCACCTTATTACCCACGTACACGTTCTGGCCGAGACTGCAGGCCTTACCTATGCGCGCACCGCTGCTGACATGCACCCAGTGCCAGACGCGGCTGCCGTCACCAATCTCTGCGCCGTCGTCAATAATCGCGGTTTCGTGTGCCTGATAACTCATTCTTATAACTCCAGAGGAAGATACACGGTCTGCCTGTCGCGTGCAGCACGATAAGCCGCTATCAGTAACTCCAGGGAAACCAGTCCGGCACGGCCATCAGTGATGGGCCTGGCCTCACCACGCAGGCAGTCAATAACGTTCTGGTAATACAGCTGATGCCCAAAACCATAGACCGATGCGGTCTGGTAACTGGCCTGCCTGATCGCCTCGTCTTCAGGACGCGCGTCGGCAAACTCCCAGTGCTGAACCTCATTTACCGCGACACCGCCAATGCGTACCGTGCCTTTTTCACCGAGAATGGTGATAGAGCCTTCAAAATTTTTAGGATAGGTCAACATGGTTACGTTGATGGATGCCATCGCGCCGTGGCGAAAACGCAGGGTCATAACCCCACTGTCTTCAGCAGCAATATCACGCTCCAGCGTGGCCATCATGGCCTGTACTGAGTCAACCGGACCCAGCAGCCATTGAATCAAATCAACATAATGACTGGCCTGATTCATAAACGCACCGCCGTCCATTTCCCAGGTGCCGCGCCAGCCACCCTGATCATAATATTCCTGAGGACGCGTCCAGAACACGTTAACGCTGGCCATATGAATTCTGCCAAAACGCTTTTGTTCGATGGCGCGTTTCAGCGCCTGCATGGTGCTGTTGAGGCGGTTTTGCTTGACTACAAACAGGCGTACACCGGCGGCATCGCAGGCCTTGACCATGCGCAGACCATCCTGCCAGCGGGTCGCCATTGGTTTTTCGGTAATGATGTGACGACCAGACTGCGCCACCTGAATGCTTTGCTCTGGATGCAGTCCGCTGGGCGTGCACAGAGTGACGATATCCGCTTCGCTCTCCTTAAGCATCTGCTCCAGACTCGCAAAGCCTGGCACCTTGCAGCGCGTGCTGGCGTCCCGCAGGGCCTGACTGTCCACATCGCAGACGGCGGTCAGCTGCAGGTGGTCACCGAGTTGCTCGATGGCCTGCAAATGATTATTGGCAATTCGCCCGCAACCGACGACAGCCACGTTTATTTTCCGATCCGTTATCACCCAGGGTGTCTTGCTCATCGTCAGGCACTCACTATGTTGTCTTGTTTAAAGGCTCTAAAAGCACCCCGTGTGTCTACGACCAGTCGGGCGTGGCGGGCTATCAGTTCGTAATCAAACACGCAATGAGCCGTTGCCAGTACCACACAGTCATAGGTCGCCAGCATGTCAGCATTCAAATCCTGGCTGTGTAAATCAAAATGATGCGCGCGCATGGCAGGGAACAGGGGCACGTGCGGATCAGAATACGCGACACGGGCGCCTTTGGCCTGCAGTAATTCCATAATCTCAACAGAGGGTGATTCGCGCATATCATCCACATTACGCTTGTAGGCGATACCCAAAACCAGAATATTGCTGTTTTTGATGGAGCGCTCGCGCTCGTTCAATGAGTCGGCAATCTTTTGCACAACCCAGTGCGGCATGCTGCTGTTGATTTCGCCGGCCAGCTCAATGAAGCGTGTATGCAGCCCATATTCCCGCGCTTTCCAGGTCAGATAAAAAGGATCAATGGGAATGCAGTGACCACCAATACCTGGGCCTGGATAATATGGTACGAAACCGAAAGGCTTGGTTGCTGCGGCATCAATGACTTCGTAAATATCAATGTCCATTTTATCCGCAAGAATTTTCATTTCATTGACCAGACCGATGTTGACGGAGCGATGAATATTTTCCAGCAGCTTGGTCATTTCCGCCACTTTGGTCGATGTCACGGGTATAACCCGGTCAATCACCGCGGAGTACAGAGCGACGCCTGCTTCAAGGCATTGTGCCGTCTGGCCGCCGCACACCTTGGGAATGGTGGCTGTGCTGAAATGTGGATTGCCTGGATCTTCACGCTCAGGCGAAAAAGTCAGAAAGACATCCTCTCCCACCTTAAGACCCGTGCTTTCGATGCGTGGCAGCAGTTCTTCTTCTGTGGTTCCGGGGTAGGTTGTGCTTTCAAGGGATATCAGTTGACCGGCACGTAAATGCGGCAGCAGATTATCCATGGTCTGAAAAACAAAACTCAGATCCGGCTCACGGAACTTATCCAATGGCGTGGGCACACACATGATGAGTGCGTCCGCCTCATTGCTTTTAGAAAAATCGGATGTGGAGGAAATAAGGTGGCGCAAGGGAGCGATACGCTCAGAGGGAATATGCTGCAGATAGGACCTGCCCTGCTTCAGGAAGTCGTTTTTGCGCTCGTCAACATCAATTCCAATGACACGATACCCCATTTCTGCGAAACGCAACATCAGGGGCAGGCCAACGTAGCCCAGACCGATAATACCGATAATGGCTTCTTTATCAGCCATTTTTGCCACAAAATTATTTAACATAGAACATCCGTTTGATTGGTCTTGAATTACACTTAATGGAATCACGGAGGTGTGCCTCCGGGAAGAAAGGCTGGCATTTTAATGGCCATTTCCTTAAAAAACAAGATGGCAGCGTCATCATGGCTGGGATCGGATAAGGCGATTATAATGGCTGCCCCAGTTGCACTGGCAGGCAAAAAAAGAATATTATTGCCTCTTTTTGGTGACCACCCGCCGTATGGAGCCCCCATGTACAAACAAAAGACCGTGTCTGTTGTCGTTCCCGCTTACAACGAAGAAACGCAGATAGCAAGGGTAATTGATACCATGCCTGCTACGGTAGATATGATCGTCATTGTCAACGATTGCAGCAAGGACAAAACCTCGGAGGTGATTCGCCAGCATCCAGCATTTGCCCAGGGACGCGTTACGCTGCTTGAACACGCCGTCAATCAGGGTGTTGGAGGTGCTATCGCCACAGGATATAAATGGTCTCGTGACCAGGGCTACGATATTGCCGTGGTCATGGCTGGAGACGGTCAAATGGATCCCGATGATTTACCGGCGATTCTTGAACCCATCATCCAGAACAAGGCCGACTACACCAAGGGCAATCGCCTGGTCACTGGGGAAGCCTTCAAAAAAATTCCAAAGGTTCGTTTTTTCGGCAATTCGGTGCTCTCTCTGCTGACCAAAATTGCGTCAGGATACTGGCACGTGGCCGACTCGCAAACCGGTTATACTGCCATCAATGCCGCGGCTCTCAAGGCCATAGACTGGGATGACATGTACAAACGCTATGGCCAGCCTAACGATTTGCTTGTGAAACTGAATGTTGCCAACATGCGTGTGATTGATGTACCCATCGAACCGGTTTATAACGTCGGGGAAAAATCAGGAATAAAAGTCCGAAAAGTCGTGTTTTCCATTGGCTCGCTGCTCACCCGTCTGTTTTTTTGGCGACTCAAGGAAAAATACATCATTCGCAACTTTCACCCGCTGGTGTTTTTTTACGCGTTTGGTTTTTTCGGCGTAGCCTTAAGCATCGCGTTGTTTTTCCGTTTGATTATTCTGTGGGTAGCACAGGGTCAGATTCCTGAAATAACCTTCCTGAGCTGGCTCTTTTCCTTTTCACTTGGCTTTAATTCACTGTTTTTCGCCATGTGGTTTGATTACGAGGAAAACAAACATCTGAATCCGCCCCTGCAGCACAGGGATATCAAGCGCGAAGAAGAGTAATGAACGAACGCATGTCGCTCTTGTCCAGGCTGACGCACACTATCCGCCACCAGAAATTATCCCAGGATATCAGCTGGTCCATGCTGAGTTTCTTTATCCTGGGCATCAGCGGCATTCTCATTAATATCATCATCACGGTAACACGTGATGCATCTGCGCTGGCTGTATTTAATCTGGCCTATGCCGTTTATATCATTGGCTCACAGTTTGCCGTCTGGGGTGTCCACTACTCGGTGTTACGCTATGCGGCCTTCTACCATGACTCCCCTGCAGAGCGTGGGGTCATGCTCTGTTCCGCATCGGTCTTATCGCTGATAACCGGAGTTATTCTGGCCGCTGTCATTTATTTTTGTGAGCCGTTTTTTACCCTTGTCTTTCACAGTGCTGAAACGGGTCAGGCGATAGGCCATATCTCATGGGGTCTGTTATTGTTCCCATTGAACAAAGTGCTGCTCGCGTATTTAAACGGCCTGCGAAAAATAAAGGCCTTTTCTGTTCTACAGGCTCTGCGTTATCTGGTCATCATGATAGTTGTTGCCCTGGTTTCGGCCTCTGCAGCACCAATTGCCAGCGCGACCTATGCTTTTTTCGTGTCCGAATTACTGACCACGCTCGCTGCAGGGGTTTATATCTGTCGAGAAAGACTCATCGATTCGCCAGGGCTGTCCAGGGCGTGGATACTCAGGCATCTGGATTTTGGCAGCCGCAGCCTGATGGTGGGCATGTGCACGGAAATCAATACACGGGTTGATGTGCTGGTTATCGGTTTTTTTCTATCCGAACACGCCACCGGCGTATACAGTTTTGCCGCCATGCTGGCTGAGGGAATTTATCAGGTGCTGGCGATGGTTCGGCTTAACTTCAACCCCTTGCTGGTCGCTGTTATCCGAGACGCCGACTGGACTCAGGCCAGAAATCTGAGAGCACAGGCGCAAAAGTACGTCGCCCCGCTTCTCTTTTTGCTGTCCGCCTGTGTGCTCGCGGCCTACTGGGTTCTGGCGGCCTGGATTATGCCGGACAAAGGCCTGCTGGAAGGTATGCCGGCCCTGCTGATTTTATTATGTGGCATGAATCTGATAGCGACATTCGTGCCCTTCGACAATTTATTACTGATATCAGGCCATCCCGTCTATCAGACCATTCAACATCTGGTCATGCTGGGCTCAAACGTGGCAGCGGCTTTTCTGCTGGTACCCATTATGGGTATTGAGGGCGCGGCAACGGGAACCATCATTGGCTACATCGCCGGCATTGCCGTGATGATGTATTTCACCGAGCGGTTACTTAGCTGGAATTTAATACTTAACAGAGTGCGTGGTTAATATATGTGTGGAATATTTGGTATTGCCCTGAAAACTGGCGCCGATCTGGCCAGAAAAGACTTTAAGGACCTGCTTGGCAGACTGTATCGCCTGTCAGAAAGTCGCGGTAAGGAATCAACGGGCCTTTGCCTTTACCTGCCCAGAGCAGCGCAGGCCTGGACAGTGAAATGCGCACAGCCAGCCTCCCAGGCCGTACGTTCCTCTGCTTTTCGGGACAGTCTGCACAATGGCCTCGACAAGGCTTACGCGCAAAACAGCAAAAATACGTCTGAGCCCCTCATTGCTCTTGCCCATTCGCGCCTGGTCACCAACGGTGATGCCTGCCTCGCTGGAAATAATCAGCCCGTACGCTGGCGCGATGTCAATATTGTTCATAACGGGATCATCGTTAACACCGATGCCCTTTGGAGCCGTCACGCTCACCTGACACGCCATGCCGAGGTCGATACCGAAGTGCTTGCCGCTCTGTTAAGTGACAGCATGGCACAGAATTATCATCCGGTGGCCGCAACGCAACAGGTACTGACGCAGATTGAAGGATCCGCCTCCATGGCATGGATACACGAAAGCGACAGCAGCCTGACGCTGGCCTCCAATACGGGCGATTTGTATTACGCCGTGCTGCCAAACGAGGCCGGGATTGCGTTTGCCTCAGAACGTTTTATATTACAGCAGGCGCTGAAGCCTTTGTACGAGGCAGACGGACACGAGGTTAACGCACAGCACATCAGGGCCAATAGCGGGCTCTACGTTGATTTGGCAAACACGCTGTCAATGCGGCCATTTGATTTGAGCATGCCGGCCGGGCTGGAGCGACACGAAACAAGGCAAAAGAACGCGGAAGTTCAACACCTTCAGGTCAGTATTCCCGCGAAAAATACAGGTAAACGCACGGTCAGCCCGGCGGACGAATCGCTGCTCAAATACAACGAGCAGGCCATGCGCGAACTGAAGCGCTGCACGAATTGTGTACTTCCGGAAACCTTCCCCTATATTTCCTTTGACAGCACAGGCCGCTGTAACTATTGCCAGCACTATCAACCTAAATACAAAGGCACAGACACCGCAAAATCAAAAGCAGAATTCATCCAGATGGCACAGCAGTTTCGGGAGCAAAACGGAACGCCGGATGTGCTGGTTCCCTTCAGCGGCGGACGTGACAGTTGTTACGGTCTGCATGTTATCAAGGAAGAATTTGGCTTAAATCCGGTTACCTTTACCTATGACTGGGGCATGGTCACGGATTTGGCCCGTAGAAACATCGCCCGGGTCTGTGGCCGGCTGGGCGTTCCTAACATTCTGGTATCAGCCGATATCAAAATGAAACGGGACAACATCCGCAAAAACGTGGCGGCCTGGTTACGAAAGCCTGATCTGGGCATGGTTCCCCTGTTTATGGCTGGCGACAAACATTTTTTCAAGATAGCCAACACCATTAAAAAACAAACCGGCATTCGTCTTGATTTATGGTCTGCCAACCCGCTTGAAAATACCGATTTCAAATCAGGCTTCTGCGGAACTCCGCCTGATTTCGGCAAGGCGCGGATAGATTATCAGTCTCTGACCCGAAAAATCCGGATGATCAGCTATTACGCCTCTCGTTTTATGATGAACCCCGGCTATATAAACAGCTCGCTTATCGATACCGCCAAAGCGTTTTCATCCTATTATTTTGAACCGAGACGTGACTTTTTCTTTATGTTTGAGCACATGGTCTGGGATGAGCGCGAGGTAAACAAAATCATTATGGAGCAATACGATTTTGAAACCTCACCCGATTCAACCAGCACCTGGCGCATAGGCGATGGAACCGCTCCGTTTTATAACTACATCTACATGACGGCACGGGGCTTTACCGAATTTGACACCTTTCGCAGCAACCAGATCAGAGAGGGTCAAATCACCCGCGCGGAAGCGCTGGAGGCCATTCTCGTTGAAAACAGACCGCGGGCTCAAAGTCTGAGATGGTATCTGGACACCTTAAACCTTGACTTTAATGACACCATCAGGCGCATTAACCGTCTTGATGTCGCAGGAATGCATGCATGATAGAAACATCGATACTGGCATGGCTTAAATTTGCAGGCCTTATTGGCATCGCCACGTTTGCAGGTGTATCTCTCGCGCGGCTCATGCGCTGGAACAGCCCGGCCAGTGAGGCCGGGTTTGTCTGGGCAACAGGCGTGGTACTGTCACCTTTTCTGGCAGGAATAGCCGCGGTTCTGGCTCTGTTGCTGTTCCCACAAGGCAACCCTGACACACATCTGCTGTTTACGGGCATTCTCCTCACCATAACAGCCTGCCTATACCGCGCAGGAACAAAGCCTTTGCCATGCTCAAAACCAGTATCAGACTGGATCATGCGCCTGTTGCAATTGCTGTTGCTGGTATGGCTGGCAGCACTTTTCTGTAACAGCGTATTTTTGCCTTTAACTCAAAATGACCCGCTTGAATATGCAACCGTAGGTCGCCTGCTGTATCAGGCCAGAACGCTGGATATCTATCCCGTTCTGGATACCGTGAACAATCCGTCCGGTTTTTTTGGTCCGTGGACGCACCCTCCCCTCTATGTTTCCCTGATTTATCTTACCTCCGCCATTCAGGGGCACGCCAACGCTCCGGGTTTGATGCGCCTGATAGCCCCATGGTTTCTGCTCTGCTCAACGATGGGTGTGGTCGCTCTGGCCAGACTGCAAAAGTCGTCGTTCAGTCTGCTCGCTGGAATCTTATTCGTATCGACGCCGATGCTGTTTCTCGGTGCAGATTCCGCCCAGATTGATCCGCTGCCGACGAATGCCATTGTATTGCTGATGTTGATGCTGACTGGTTTAAATCAGCGGGGTATCGCACTGGGTTGCTGGCTTGGTCTGGCTCTGGGTCTTGGAATGTGGACCCATTCCCAGGCCATTTTGCTCATACCCATGCTCGCTGCCGCTCTGCTGCTTCTGCGAGGCTTGCTTCAATGGCGCCAGGCCCTGCTTGAATTTGCGGTGGCACTTGGCATGGCCATGCTGATAGCAGGCTATCCCTACTGGAAAAACCTTCTGATTTTTGGCTCTCCCATTAGCGACAATCCTGCCGTATTCGCGTTGAAGTCTCTCGACTGGCAGGGCTATTTCCGTTACGCCCGTGGCCTGAATACGGGGCCGGCACTGGTGCAGTACGGTATTTTTAAAGGCTGGTTTGTTCCAGAAGCCTATGGCCTGAATTTTTGGCTGATGACCCTCGGCGCCATACTTCTGGTCTGGCGAACCGGAATTAAAAAATCTGGAGAAGGACTTCTGCACGGTATCGCGCAGTATACACCTGAAATGACCATGTTATGGTTAGCTCTGGGGCTTGTTCTTACTTATCTGGCCGGGGTCGTTTTGTCCGTTTTGGCTGGAATTGATCTTATGGTACGTAACGAGCGTTATTTACTGATTATCATGCCGGCTGTCGCTCTCTGTGCCTCATATGGTATTTCCGGGCTGGTGCAGAAGGAAGACGGCCCGGTCAATTGGTATTCGCCCAGTATTAAGCGCAGGCGAACGATTCTGCTTGCTGCCATTGGTGGATTTTTCGCACTGGCTCAGCTGGCCGCGGTGGGTTATTACTATAACTGGCGCAGCATTTCAACCAGCAGTCAATTGCCAGTAACGGCCTCTGAAAACAGGCTGGAGCGCATTCTGAATATGACATCGGCCTTCGATCTGATGGCACGAATGCCAGACCTGGTTCCTGCGCAGGCCCTGGTACTGACCATGCGCCCGGCCGATATGTACTATTCAGGGCGTAAAATGGTGAGCTACCTTGATCCGGCCATGCTGCCTGTGTATCTGGAAAAATCGGCAGCAGCGGTGCATAAACATCTCAAGGCGCTGGGCATAAATTACGTTCACAGCGTGGATTATACCTTGCCACCCATGTCCAATTCATTTATTCAGGACGTACTCGCCTCGCCGGAACTCAGTACAATGAAATACTCCTCCGGCATGTACCAGCTGTATTCCCTTGATGACAGTGGCCTGCGTGAGGGGACAACTGTCAATATAACGCCCGGATTTATCCCATGGACAACAGGGTATAAAGTTCACTTCGTGCCTGACAAATATCTGCCCCTTTTAGGCCTTAACGCAAAAACATTAGATAATAACGCGAGCATCGTTTCCTCACAGCGTCTGTTCAATCGTGATTACAGCGTATTGACTCAATCTGGCCTTGATGCGCACAACCAGCAGAAGCAACTTCAATCACTCACGCCGGTAAATCCGGATAGCGAGTACGTTGTTAAGCTCACAATCAAAGGTCGTGGCTTTGTACGGCTGTGGATCACGCAGCTTGACGCGGATGGCATGGCCATCAAGGCTCAAGGTTCCGGAGTAAGTCCTTATATGAGAATGGGCGAATTGTCCTTATCGGAACGCTATCCCCAGCAACGCTTTTTGCGCCGGTTCAAGACGCTGGCGGGTGCGAAATATGTGCGTTTTGGCATTGAGCAGCAGGGACAGTCGCAGGTGCAGATTGTTCAGGCCAGCCTTGTCAGCCTGACACGATCAACTTCATGATAGGTACTCCCTTCCAGATAGGCAGCCTCGTGCTGCCCCATCGTCTGATTCAGGGGCCTCTGGCTGGTTTCAGCTGCGCGCCGTTTCGACGGCTGTTTTCGCGCTTTACACCCCCTGCCTACTGCGTGTCGGAAATGATTTCAGCGCACGATGTACTTAACAGACACAGTGAACAGGGGCGTTATCTGTATCGCGCTGCCGATGAAGGCCTGCTCTGTTATCAGATATCCGGCAACGATCCCGACATCATGGCGGCGGCCGCAGGCAGGCTGGAAGCGCTGGGTGCGGATTTGATCGACATCAACTGCGGTTGCCCGAAAAACAAAATCCGTAAAAAGGGAGCGGGCAGCGCCCTGCTGGAACAGCCAGACAGGCTGATAGATATCGTTAAGCGGGTACGCAACACCCTGTCCTGTCCCCTGACTGTTAAAATCCGTATTCAGGATTCCGCCCGCGATGCGGATCTGGCGAGACGTCTGGTGGATGCCGGTGCCGATGCGCTCATTGTGCATGGTCGCCGCTGGACAGAGGATTACGACGTTGCCTGTCAACTGGAGCATATAGCCCTGATCAAACAGACCGCTGCCATACCCGTCATTGTCAACGGTGATATAGGCGATACCCACTCCCTGCACAGGGCCCTGTCGGAAACAGGCTGCGATGCCGCCATGATAGCCCGCGCGGCCACCGGAAAACCGTGGCTGTATCAATCCCTGCTGGAAGGCAGGCCCAGAGATATCAGTATGGATGAACGCATCGACCTGTTTCTGGTTCATTTACAGGATCTGGCTGAGCTGGAAAGCGAACACCAGGCCGTATTACAAAGCAAATCGCTGCTGCGTTATTATTTTCGCCATGAGCTCCAGCCCTCTGCTCTGCAGGAGATTTATCAGGTGACGGCTCTGGACGATCTGGAAAGCCTGATCAAAACCTTTCTCCTTTGCCCACCCTACCGCATTTACGACAAAAATTGATCAATTTTAAACCATAGTATACTCTTTAAGTAACAATAATCGGCGCCGTAAAGAGGTTTATTATGCAATTGGTTGTCTATTTCTGTGGTACAGGTAACGATGGCCGGGGCTTTATGCCGACGTTTGATCGGCTGAGGCCTGCGGAGGATGTGAAGGTAATTTTCGTACAGGGCTGCGATCACCCGGAAGTCTGTAATGATGCCATGAATCCCGATCTGGCCAAATACGCTGAACGATTCTCAAAGCGCATGCTCACGCATAACGATAACAATCAACTGCACCTGACGACCGATCAGGCACACAGGGAGAGGCTTGGAATACTGGGCCCGGTTGATTTGATCAAGCGGTCTATTCATGAATTGAGCCCAGCGGAATACGAACCGCTGCTGGCAGAGCTGGCTGCCAATCCAAATGATGAAAACTTTCAGGCGCTGGAGGATAAATTTCGGGAAACAAACCCAGACTTCACTCTGAAAGACATCAAAGGACGCCTGTTCGATATAATCAGGCTGACCTCTCTGAATGATGCCGTTGGCCGACCGATTGATAATATCATTCTGGCTGGATACAGTCGCGGTGCGGTCACAACCTTCGAAGTAGCCAAATCGCTCCAGAGCATGCAACTGAAGCGCAATGCGCCACTCACTCCCGTCAGCATCTTCGCCCAGGAACCCGTTCCGGGCAATTTAACCGAGCTGCCCGGAACCAACGCCTACAGCGCGGGGAACTGCAGCCGCCTGCATAACATCACCGATGCGACGCTGGTGATCGCAGCGTACACCGGGGAAGTTGTCAGCTACAATGGTCAAAACGAGGCCCTCAGAAGCGGGCTGCATAAGTTAGCCTTTCGACAGGTGATTCCCGAATTTGGTCCTTTCACGGAAACCAGCCTGATAGCCACGCCAAGGCCACATCACTGGTCTGGAATTTTTGCCGGAGAACACTATCTCGTAGAGGGTGTAACCCGCAGTGTTTATGAACACGCGCCTCACAATAAAGCCATGTTGGAGCAGGCTCATATTGCAACGGCGGCTAAAAACGCGCTTTATGAACAACGCACGGCGTGGCTTGCCTTCCCGGAACCCCACCAGATCCAAGGCTGCTATGGCTACGATATCAGCCGTTTTCTGCCCGCCTATGCAGATAAGGCTCACCCGGCGCCTTACCTTACAAGACGGTTTGACTGGAGGGTTGATCCCTACGCAACGGAGAGCAGCGAAACCATGCTGGCCTGCTGGCAACGGCAGGATGCTCTGCTGAAAGCCGGGCGAGTGTCTGATCCTACCCGGACCCTGACAGAATTGCTTAGTGAAACCAGCAGCCTGGTGCAGACGCGTATCAGGGACCTTGCCAGGCTGGTGCGTGGCCCATTACCTCGCCTGGGCAGCGAAGGATACTCTTTTGATGAGGAAATAGCCGCTATGGCGGCCGCGCGCGATCGCGTGCGGCCGGCCACAGACGCCATGCACCGACTGTATGATGCTACCGGGGCCTGGCTGTCTGACAATGCCCCAGATCAAAAACGCCGCCCCTTGGTTGAGTCGCTGCGCGGCGCCCTCTACTATCAGCTCTATCAACTTAACCAGGCACCGCTTGTGGCGCCATCGGTCAGTATTGAAACAACGGGAGATTCCGTCCTCACGCGCGAGCGCACGCTGTTTAACTTACCGAAGGAACAGCCTCAGCCCCCTCGCCCCTCGCGAAGTCTGTTCCATTTCTTTGGCGGTGGCAGTCTGGCCAGCATTGATGACCTTGAGTTTGACCACTCAGATGCACTGTATCGTGCCTTACACAATACGATAAGCGCAATGCAGGAAGCGGCTCGCCAGCAGGGGGTAAGCATGGAATCCTGGAATGACCATTTCCGGGCATTTTCACCTTCAGCTCATGTGTTGCACGAAGCCATTGAAAAAAAGGGGCGCAGTGCCCTGGGTGAAGCCCATCAGCTGTTATATTTTCAGGAATATGTCAAAAACTATATGAGCACACCCGTGGCTCCCATACGTCTTCCTCATCGGGATCAGCGCGTGGTGGAGATGGAGCAGAACTTTAAGGAGGCCTTCGCCAAACAGTTGAGGCGCGTAGGCCTGGGGAGTTACCTGCCCGTCATGCCCACCGGACCGTCCAGCCCGTCTTCCAGCTCTTCCAGTATGGCTGATGACGACCGAGATCATGGTGATACCGAAGCGCTCCGGCCCAGGCGTTAGATTAGCGCCGCATGATTTAACAATATACATAAAGCCCCGGGTTGGGCCAAGGCTCAACTTGCCAGTGCCCTGGGCTGTCCCATCTTAATTTGAACTGCAGTTAATCCGTTGGCACCATCTGCTCCCTTCTCCCTTGAGGGAGAAGGGCTGGGGATGAGGGTAGTGGTGGTCAGCATATGGATGCTATTGAGTGTGATTTGCTACGAACCAAATATTTGGAAAGCTGTGGATATCGAGTTTTGCGAATATGGAGCCATGAGGTTTTTAAAAATATAGAGGGTGTGATAGACGGCATTCTTGATTTACTCAAGAATGTACCACACCCACCACCCTCATCCCCAGCCCTTCTCCCTCAAGGGAGAAGGGAGCAGATCCTGCTAACTGATTAACTTCTGTTCAAATTAAGATGGGACAGCCCTGTGCCAGTGCCCTATCCATATTGACAAGGCTCTAAGTAACGCTTCGGCCGCCGTCCACGTTTAACACCTGCCCGGTTACAAAACGGTTTCCGGCCATGGCCAGAACCGCCTCGGCAATGAACTCCGGGGTACCATGGCGTTTTAAGGGCGTGCTGGCAACAATGCGCTGCTGCAGTTCCTCACTCAGCACATTACCGTGCTCAGGCCAGGCTACGCTGCCGGGTGCCACCGCGTTTACCCTCACCTCTGGAGCAAATTCACGTGCCAGAGAACGGGTCTGCATCAGCAGGGCGGCTTTGGTCTGGCAATACACGGAATAGCCCTTTAAGGGTCGCTCAGCGTGAATATCCGTGATATTCACAATCGCGCCCTGCTGTGCGGCCAGGGCTGCGCGCGCGGCTACGCTCAGGGCGAAGGGCGTCTGCACGTTCACAGTAAACAGAGCCCGCCAGTCCTCCGGTTGAGCCCGGTCACAATCGCTCCGAAAAAATAATGAGGCGTTGTTCACCAGCAAATCCAGTCGGCCTGCCCAGTCGAGCACGTGCGCTACCAACACGGGTGCAATAGCCGGATCGGCCAGATCAGCGGGAAACACGCAGGCGCTGTCATGGCGGATGTTGTTTAAACGGGCGGCCAGAGCGTGCGCGTCTGTTGTTGACAGATGGCAGTGTATCGCCACCCGGAACCCGGCCTGATGGCAGGCTTCAGCGATCGCAGCACCTACCCGGCGCGCCGCTCCAGTCACCAAAACGACACGATTTGCTTGTTTTTTGTCCTGATTCACGGTATTTTCCTCTTTCCTAATCCATACAATATTGATTGATTCATGACCTTGTCTACCCACCTTCAGGCGCGGCTGCATCAGGAAAAGCACATCGCTTTCGTTGATTTTATGCAGATGGCTCTGTATCACCCCGAACAAGGTTATTATAGTGCAGGAGCCGAAAAATTTGGCCCTCAGGGCGATTTTATTACGGCACCGGAATTAACACCATTGTTTGGTCAAACGCTGGCCAACCAGTGCCAGCCAATTCTCGCCAGCCTGACCGCTCCCGTGATACTGGAGTTTGGTGCCGGCTCCGGTCGGCTCTGCGTCGATGTATTACGCCGCCTCGAGCAGCTGGACAGCCTGCCACAGTCTTATCAGATACTGGAGGTCAGCGCCAGCCTGCGTCAGCGCCAGCAGGAACGGGTGCAACAGGACATTCCCCAGCTGGCACATCTGGTGCATTGGCTGGATCGCTGGCCGGAGCATGCTTTTCAGGGTATTATCCTCGCAAATGAGGTGCTCGACGCCATGCCGGTGCACCGCTTTTTAAAAAGCGATGACGGTCTGCTCGAAAGCGTGGTTGGTCTTGATACTCAGGGCCAGCTCCAGGAGTCGTTCCGCCCGGTTCAGGATGAACGGCTTCAGGATTACGTCCAGAGTCGCCTGCCTGAACTGAACAGCCCTTATCTGTCTGAAGTGAACCTGTTTCTCGATGGCTGGATGCAACAGGTGAGCACCATCCTCGCTCAGGGCGCCATGATCCTGATAGATTACGGCTTTCCCCGCCATGAATACTATCATCCTGACCGTAACCAGGGTACGCTGATGTGTCATTATCAGCACCAGGCGCACAGCAATCCGCTGCTTCATCCTGGTGAAGAAGACATCACCGCGCATGTGGATTTCACTCATGTAGCCGAAGCAGCGCACGCGGCCGGGTTTCACGTGGCCGGTTATACCAGCCAGGCCGCTTTTTTACTGGCCAATGGCCTGTTAAACCTGCTGGACGACATCAGCGATAACCGCGAGCGCGTCAAGGCGCAGCAGGCCGTCAAACAGTTGGTACAGCCTTCCGAAATGGGGGAGCTTTTCAAAGTAATAGCCTTGACCAGAGAACTGGACATACCGCTGGTCGGTTTCCAGTGGCACGATAAACGAGCGAGCTTATGATCATCGAAAAATATTTAACCACCGTAGAACTGCAAAAAGAGTCCATGAAATTTTCAGCCGGACACACCACCATTTTCTCCGCCACCGAGCGCGAACCGCTGCATGGCCATATGTATGGCGTGTATCTGGCGCTGACGACCTGGGTGGAAGACAACGGCATGACCTTTGATTACCGCTATTACAAAAAGCGTGTGCATGAACTCTGCCGTCATTTGAACCAGACCTTCCTCATGCCACAGTACTCACCTCACCTGCAGTTTGCTGAAGACGATGAATATTATTACTTCACCTTCAACCACAAAAAAATGCCCTTCCTCAAGGAAGACGTCACGCTCATGCCCTTGACCAATATCACCGTGGAAGAATTATCGCGCTGGTTTATCAACGAGATGATTAAGGACGATGCCGAACTGGTTCGTCATCGCATTGAAAAAATGGTTATCAAGGTCTTTTCCGCACCCGGTCAATCCGCCAGCCATGAATGGCAACGGCGCTGAATGGGTACAAAGGACACTGAAACCGGTATGGATACCTGCCTTAAAATCTGCATTCCTCACACCAGTCGCGACTCGTTTGACTACCTGAGCGGGCCGTTCAGACCCGTGGTCGGCGCTCGCGTTCAGGTTCCTTTTCGTAATAAAACACGTGTTGGGATAATCATAGGTCACGGGCAGACAGAAAAAGCCGGTCTCAACTTAAAAGTGCTGAGCGCCGTCATTGACGATACTCCCGTGATCAGTGCAGACCTCATGCAGCTCGCTCATTGGGTCAGCCGTTATTATCAGTCACCCTTGTCTGAGGTGCTGCCCCTGGTTCTGCCCAAAATGCTGCGCCTGGGCGGCCAGGCCAGCCTGCCGCTGACAAGTTATTATCAGCTGAACAGCCCGCTTGAAGAAGCACGCAGCCGGGTGGGAAAACGCGCCAGCAGACAATTGGCTCTGCTTGACTTTCTTGCCAGTCAAGACGCGGCCATATCCAGAAAGCGCCTGGCTCAGGAAGGCTTTAACAAAGCGCAGCTGGACAGTCTGGACTCACTGGGCCTGTTGACTGTACGTGAGCAGATTGATTTACCCTGTTACCATAATGGTCAGGTCAGCCCTCCGCTGAATTTAAACGAAGAGCAGGCACAGGCTGTAGACGCCGTGCTGAAGCGCATGAACAGCCATCATGGTTTTTTGCTGCAGGGTGTGACCGGCAGTGGCAAAACCGAAGTTTACCTGCAGATCATCGCGGAGGTGCTGGCTACCGGCCGGCAAGTCCTGGTGCTGGTGCCGGAAATTGGTTTGACGCCGCAACTTCTGGCGCGGTTCAGCTCGCGCTTTCTGGAACCTATTGCTGTCATTCACTCTCAGTTAAGCGACGGCGAGCGTGCCATAGCCTGGCAATCGGCCCGTGAGCGACAGGTTAAACTGGTGATTGGCACGCGCTCGGCCATTTTTACACCCATGCCGGATCTGGCACTGATCATTATCGACGAAGAACACGATTCGTCGCTTAAACAAATGGATGGTGTGCGTTATTCCGCCCGCGACACGGCATTGATTCGCGCGCAGCAGGCCAATATTCCTGTTATCCTGGGATCGGCCACCCCCAGCCTTGAAAGCGTGCATAACTGCCAGCAAAACAAATACAGTCTCCTGCGCCTGACACAGAAAGCCACGGTCAGCAGCCCCTTGCGTTACCAGATTGTGGATTTGCGTAATCAGGCCATCAGAGAAGGTCTGGCAGCCCCCAGCCTGAGCCGGATTGATGAGCACGTCAAACGCGGCAATCAGGTGCTGGTATTCATTAACCGCCGTGGCTTTGCGCCCGTGTTGCTCTGTCACCTCTGCGGCTGGATGGTGGATTGCCGCGCCTGTGACAGTCATTTAACCCTGCATCGCCAGACGCGGCGCCTGAACTGCCATCACTGCGGTCTGAGTCAGGCGATTCCGGCTGCCTGCCGCGCCTGTGGCGGCCGGGAACTGCTTCCTGTCGGCACCGGCACGCAGCGCATACACGAATATCTGCAACAGCAGTTTCCCGATGTGACCGTCCTGCGGATTGATCGCGACGAAGTACGCAGAAAGAACGAGCTTAATGAACGACTGGATCAGATCAACCAGGGTCAGGCGCAGATTATTGTCGGCACTCAGATGCTGGCCAAAGGCCACCATTTTCCGCGCCTGACCCTGGTGGTCGTCGTCGACATGGACAGTGGCTTTTACAATCAGGATTTCCGCAGCATCGAGCAGCTGGGGCAACTGCTGGTCCAGGTGGCTGGCCGGGCCGGACGGGCTGAACACCCAGGCGAGGTGCTGATTCAGACGCACTTACCCCAGCACCCTCTGCTCAATACCTTAATCCAGCAGGGTTACGATGCCTTTGCCGACAACCTGCTGGAAACACGACAGCAGGCCGCACTGCCACCCTATCATTATCTGGCGGTGATTCGGGCCGAGGACAAGGATCTGGCGAAAATTACAAATATGCTGCAGCAGACCAAAACCTGGCTGGCCACGTGGCCTGTACACGTACTTGGCCCGGCACCGGCTCCTCTGGCACGCAAAGCCAACCAGCATCGCATGCAGCTGCTGCTCAAATCAGCCTCACGTAAGCAGCTGCACGGGACGTTGACGGCCATGCGTTCCTGGTTAACAATGAACAGACAACACAACGGCATACGCTGGAATATCGACGTTGACCCACAGGATCTGTCATGACTGAAAAATCGTACATACATCAAAAAACCTTCGACATCGCCTGGGGCGATATGGACGCGCTTGGCCATGTTAACAACGCCCGCTACCTCGATTATTTTCAGGAAGCCCGTATTAACTGGCTGGCTAACGTCGGTATCGTCATGACGGAGGAAATCGGCCCTGTTGTTATCCACGTGGCCTGCACCTATTTAAAGCCCGTTGTTTACCCGGCCACGCTGACCATCAAAAGCTGGTGCAGTGCCATTGGCAACAGCAGTTTCAGCATTGAGCACGATCTGTTTCAGGGTGAGCAGATGATGGCGCAGGGCGTCAGCAAGATCGTGTGGGTGAATTATAAAAAAGGACAGTCTGTCCCGTTTCCACAGGGACTGCGGGATGTACTGACCGCCTGAATCCGAACCGCGGCCGTGAGGAGTCAGTTCAAATTAAGATGTGGCATCTTGTATCAGTCTGCGCAATTCCCTACAATGTCCTCGAATATCCGTCTTTAAAATCTAAAAGGAGTTTGCTGTGAAAAAAGCATTGTTGCTGTCTCTGGGATTAGGTTTGTCGGTCAGCGCTCAGGCCGAAGAGTTTTATTGCGGTTATCGAGACTATTTTCATCTCAGTAACAACACCCCCGCCTCTATTTTTGTTATCAATGCCTACAGTAACGCAGATATGTATGTCCAGGTTGTTGGGCCACGGGGCTTCGAACTGCGCGATACACCTCGCTGCGTAAGCGGTTACGCCCAGGTTACCGTCGCCGTTGACGCGGCGCACTACTGTGTTCTGGAAATCAAGGACGGTCCCTACATGTCAAGTCCTACAGTCAGTGCCTCCTGTAATCAACTGACCTACAAAGGCATACGCTACGATGGGTTTAACACGTATTCCTATTCCCTGAGTTTTGATTATTAATCCTGTCCCATTTTGACCTCGATCTTTAACCCTCAGGCCAGGGATCAGATAACACAGCCGTTAATTTGCAAAAAAGAAAAAACTCCCTGATAGTAATATAACAGATTACTGTCAGGAAACCTCCATGTGGTTCCCAGCCATTTTAGTTCACATGTCTCAACGCTACCTGCCTGAACGCGATCAAATGCAGGCTTATTGTTTCATCGTGGAACTGTATCGCTGTTTTTCCAGCAGTTTCTACCCAACCGAGCCCGTCCCTGTCGAACTCAGACTGGGCGTTCTGGATAATATGTACTCCTGGTTAAAAATGACGAACAAGGAAGATATCGATCTTCAAAGCTTTGCCCAGACCCTGTTTGGGCTTCTTATTTTTTACACGAAATACGTAAACGATGATGAGATCTGGTGCTCTGACTTTATCGATCTTACAAAAAATGCAACGGTGTATAAAACGCTGGCTATTCAACGTGAGCACTTGCGCCGGTATTTTCACATTCTGGAAAAAATTGACCGACTGGGAATAAAAACAGACATTTTAACAGACACCCAGATTGCTGAGCTGATAAAACGCTCCCTGGTCTTGATATTCAGAAGAATGGAACGTGATGTCATGAATTTTTGCAGGCATTCAGCCAGTCTTGATTACGATAACCTGATCCATCTCATAAAGCGGCCCTGGAACAGGAGTGTCAGGCAGGCGTTTTCCGATGAGTGCATGAATCTTGTTTTTACATGCCCAGGCATGGGAAATCTGGTTGATTCCGTATCGCCGATTGTGCGTGTTGGCTATAACAGTATGACGGTGCCTCTTCGCATCTGGCGCCAGGTTACGGAGCGTAGTTTAAGCCAGAATGAGGAGCGTTATTTAACAAAGATCTTCTCCTTACAGGAACAGCTGCACAACCTGCGGATGAAGCTGAAAAACAGTGTCGGTCTATTCGCTGATTTCTGCAGTCTGCGGGGGCTGGAAAAAGAACTGTTGCCAGCCTGTATTGCCTATTTTTCAGGCCAGACGGAACATCGGGTGTTTCTGCGGAGCACTGTCCAGGCCGTTAGAAAGGCAGCCTCCGGCCTGCATAATCAATCATGGCTGAGCGATTGGAATGATTTGATTCTGGACTGCGCGAAACTGAATCCCTTGTGCAGTCATACAGTCAAATCTCAGTACGCATGCAGCGATCTGTTTTTTTCCCCGACAAAGACGTCTAAACCTGTACGGGCAGCAGACCACAGCGAGTCACATGCGTTCCTGGAGCAGAGCTTTTAAGCGCCAGCTTACTCAGCCAGCGCCCCATCCTTGCGTGACAGCCCCAGTTTTTCCTTTAACCGGGCAACGGCATCGGGATCAAACTGGCGGGCTGTTTTATGTTTCACGACCACAGATGCCACCGATTTTGGCTGTGGAGCAAACGGGTTATGTGCGCTGAATACGGGTGGGCGTTCGAAATGATGCGGGCTGGTATCCGACTGCTCGGGCATAGCCGCCGCTTTGGGCCGCACGCCATAATGTTCAGGTACTTTTCCTGCCATGGCCTTGCGCGCATTGCGGGCACTTTTTTCAACCCGTTTTCTAATCTTGGCTGCTGCGTTTTCTGCTTCCACTTCTGTCACTTCCGTCACAGGATTACCTTCCAGATCCACGCGCATTTCACGCGCCTTCAGGCAGGCCAGATAATCAATACGACGGGTAAACAGCACCACCGCTTCGCGTAGTTTGCTGCGGGATATGCCGGCAGCTTCCGCTTCGTCGGAAAAGGCAAGAATGTCGTCCATAATGCCAGCCTTCAGGGGCTGAATTCTCAGACTGTTATCGAATACGCTGGGAAAGCGGGCAGCAAGCCATTGCAAGGCGTCGCCGCGAGCCTTTCTGGATTTGTTTTTTTGTGATTTGTTAAGCACAGCCGTGCGTGGATGAAGTTCTTGCCGTCTCATGCGGGTACCTTGTTTTATAATCGAATGATTACCGTAAAATAATCCTCAGGCGGCTTAAGCCTGAAGAACGCGGTTGGGTATTGATCGTGCCCGATCATTGGACATTTTACAAAAATACGTTCAGATTAACAAGCGTTTTTGCTGGCTGATTGAGCACTTGGGACAAGCAGTTCAACATCAGGGTAAAATGGGTATATACTTATGATTGCAAATGTTATCAGGCTAAGGATATTTTTTCATGATTATTCGAATGTTCTGGGCAGGTCTCAGTCTGGCATTTCCCTGGCTGGTTTTGTTAATCCATGACAACCCGGGTGGTGCTCTGATCGCTCTGTTTATGCAGGTCACAATTATTGGCTGGATCCCTGCCAGCGCCTGGGCCATGCGTACCGCCAGTGAAGCACGTGAAGAACGCAGGGAAAGATCAAAAAGACAAAAAAAACGCACACAGGAAGTGGATAACGATGAGGAAGCCGAATGACACTCCGGGTTATTGTTAATGGCGCATTGGGTAAAATGGGCGCACTTGCCTGCCAGACTCTGCAACAGCACCCTGATTTTGAACTGGTGGCCCAGCTGTCGCGCAAGGACGACCTGCGTGCCGCCATCGACGAAACCGCCGCCAGCATCGTTGTTGATCTGACCCGTGCCGACAGTGCATGGGACAATACCCTGACCATTATCGAAGCGGGTGCACACCCGGTTATCGGCACATCAGGCCTGCTGCCGGAGCAGATAGCCCATCTCAGAACACGGTGTGAAGCGAAAAGGCTGGGCGGTATCATCGCGCCGAATTTTTCCATTGGCGCGGTATTGATGATGCGTTTTGCTGCGATGGCAGCACGCTATTTGCCTGATGTCGAAATCATCGAGGCTCATCATCAGCAGAAGTATGACGCACCATCCGGGACCGCCATGAAAACGGCTGAGTTGATAGCCGACGCACGACGTGTACAGCAGGAACATCATCAAGGGCATGAATTAATACCAGGCGCCCGTGGTGCCGCGCATCACGGCGTGCCGGTTCACTCCCTGCGCCTGCCAGGCGTGGTGGCCAGGCAGGACGTGATTTTTGGCAGCGTGGGCGAAACCCTGACCCTGAGCCATAACAGCATCGATCGCCTGTCGTTCATGCCGGGTATAGTCCTGTGCTGTCAGAAAGTATCCGGTTTGCAGACGCTTTATTATGGCATGGACAACCTGCTCGACTAGTACTGTTTCCATTTAGTTTTAACATGTAAGTGCCGTAGGTTGGGCCTTGGCCCAACAATGGATCTGGCATCCAGGCTAATTGTTGGGCCAAGGCCCAACCTACGGCTTTATGTACATTGTTAAATCATTCCTTGCGGCTGTGTCGGGAGCATCTGTCGTACTGAACAGGCCCAGAGAGGATAAGGCCGTGCTGGAAGGCAGTTCATGGGGCGGCGTAGCCCTCGCGTAACGCGCTGACAGCCAGGCGGCTGCCTGTGGATGTGCGCTGCTGTTGATCATGGCGTCGATAATGCCCTGCTCAACAAGCGACAGACGAGTGATCAGAGGCTCAAGGCGGTCGCGTCTGTCTGTGTCATGCCATCGCGTCAGCAGGGAAGGCCATTCACTCCGTGCGGATTCAAACAACACAGGATTCGCATCCCTCAGTTCGTCAAAATCGGGGTGATCTATCAGAGCCTGGATAAACTCATCGACTTCATTTTTGATGGCCCAGGGCAGCAGGTACTCTCCTGTTATGGAGCGGGCCAAAGACAAAAAGGCCGGATCGCGGGCATCGGCATCCGTACTCCATTCCAGCAGAGCCAGCGCGTCATCCTGATCCGCAACGCAATAGACCGGATCCAGTTCGGCCGGCGTATCCGCCAGCGAATGCCGGCTCGTGTCCAGTCGTGCCAGTAAAAACTGATGTTCACTGCGGGTTAACATCCCGGCGTTTTCCAATGCGTCCAGAGAGCTCACGAGCGAATCACGGTCCAGATCATATTCCTCCTGTATGTCTGCGGCAGCCAATAAAACCGGATAAGCGGATTTTTTTAAATCCTCGCAGTCGACCAATACCTTATAAGCGTGGCGAGTTACCCTGACACCGGAATTCTTACTCAGATGATGCATGGTTTTTTCAACCAGATCGCTTAACTCCTGCCTTTTACCATTATGAGGGGTGAACGCAAGCATCACTCGCTTTCTCGGAAAGTGTATATTCAACAGGGCGCGAACCGGGCGATCGTAGCTGATGTATCCGTCCAGAATCAGACGGCGCTCCACAAAGGCTCGCAGTGTACGCGCAGCATCCCGGCGAACAGCGACACCGGGCAAGGCAAACAGGAGTGGCATGGACAAATGTGGAGCCGGCATTTTGAACAAGGGAGACAGCATGGAGCGTCCTTCGTCTATCTGATCCATGAAATCGTTCAGCCCGCTGAGGCTGCTTACGTTGGCGCGTTTAAGCGCGCTGTACATGTTGACGCAAATGAGATCAATAATAGCCGTTCGATTAAATTTTTCATTAAAACGCTGAAACAGCCACGCACTGGTTATTTCTGGATGTATCTTAAGATCGGAGTAACTGACGAGCTCATCCTGCAGCTGGCCAAGCACATTCGACTCCGCTGTCAGGTTAAATCCAAATTGATTGGCCCAGGGACGCATCATGGCTGACAGATGTATCGTTTTTTGCGACGGAACGGCTTTTGTCAGCGCATGCTCCATCATCAAGGTACTGAAAACCAGTTCTCTGAAGCCAGCCAGCAAGTCGGGAATGTCCGCTGACATTTCCCCCTTGATGGCAAGATAGACCTCTACAATGGAAATCAGGGTACCCGGACCACAGCGCCCCAATTGCTGGCATAGATAAGCGAATCTGTCGGCATGGTTTCTGCTGCTATCAAGAGAAAAAATATAACACAGGGTGGCCAGCAGGTGTTTCGACTGATCGAAAAGTTCAGGGGGTTGTACAAAGTCGTGTTTCTGGATTCGAGCCAGGAATGTATCCATATTTCGGACAGCCAGGGTCGTGATCTCGGTACTGGCCTCAGCATGATAATACGGAAGCAGGACGTCCTTCATAAATTGAAGCAGCCTTTTTATCTGCTCAAAATACGCCTGCCTGCTTTCGGAATAGGTAATCGATCGGTCTGGAGCGTAAATTGTCTGCTCAAAGCGGGCAACCCGTATGGCTTCACTCTGTAAAGCGTAGTCGCTGCCAGTGGCCTGAATCAGGTCCTGAATACCTGCTGAATCGAGCAGCTGTATGTCACCCTGTTGTCGAAGTCTGGCCACATGCTGCTGAAACACGTCTGGCGTGTTAATGTCTATTTGCTCCAGGCTGCCCATACTGGTTAAGTATTCAAGGGAAATCATATCACCGATTTCATTCAATCTGATAAAAAAGCTGTCTTTAGCGAGTTTTTTCGGAAGATGGCAGCCCACAAAAAAATTGGCATGATCAAACACAGCATCCCCGTATGCCGGCTCCAGCACAGATAATGGCACGCCTCCTGGCGCTCTGGAAGATGAGGCCATCGATTTTTGAACATCAGGCATAAGACTATTTGACCATATTAAAATCAGAATGGGCGCATTATACAATAAACAAGAGGGTGTTTTAAGTAAATTTAGATCACAATGAATTATTTTTGACTTGCCTTTCTCTTCCCTGCCATCTAACCTTAAACAGGAAGAGTGTTTATATTAATCAAGGAGAGCCCCATGTCTCATCATAAAAACGATCCCAGAGGCAGTAACGAATCGCAGGACGCACGCCGTCATGAGCAAAATAAGGTGGAGCATCCCGGTAAAAAAGAAGTGAAACATCAGGACAAACATTCGCATGAGAATAAAAAACATCGTTAAGCCAATCAGATCAGGTATGGCTTAACTGTTTTTCCTCAGGTCTGGCGTTTTTACGCGCATAAAAAAAGCCCTGCCAGTACAAACCGGCAGGGCTTTTTCAAGGTTTTTGTCAGCCTGCTTACTTGGCAGCTGCAGCTTTCCTTTCTTTTTCTTTGGCAATCACTGCTTCCGCCACACTGTTTGGGCAGGGAGCGTAGTGAGAGAATTCCATTGAAAATTGACCACGACCGGACGTAAGGGTACGCAGGGTGCTGATGTAGCCAAACATTTCGGAAAGAGGAACGTCTGCTTTAACACGTACGCCTGTTGCACTCGGCTCCTGACCGGAGATCATGCCACGACGACGGTTCAAGTCACCAATCACATCACCAACGTTCTCTTCAGTACTGTAAACGTCAACCTTCATGATGGGCTCAAGCAGTTGTGGAGCCGCTTTGGGGATGGACTGACGGAACGCGCCTTTTGCAGCAATTTCAAACGCAATGGCCGAGGAGTCAACCGGGTGGAATCCACCGTCGATGATGTTAACGGCAACGTCCAGCACAGGGAAGCCAGCCAGAGTACCCGTATTCATCATGGAGCGGAAACCTTTCTCAATTGCCGGGAAGAATTCTTTCGGCACGCTGCCACCCACGCAGGAGGTGAGGAAAGTAAACCCTGAGTTTGGCTCTCCTGGTGAAATCGTATAATCGATCTTACCGTATTGACCCGAACCACCGGATTGTTTCTTATGCGTATAGCTGTCTTCAATCGATTTCGTGATGGTTTCACGGTACGCGACCTGTGGCTGACCTACCAGCAACTCAACATCGTAGGTACGCTTCAGAATATCAACTTTAATATCCAGATGCAGTTCACCCATACCACGCAGAATGGTTTCACCGGAATCAGCGTCTGTTTCTACGCGGAATGTTGGATCTTCGGCAACCATTTTACCAATGGCAATCGCCATTTTTTCGGTCGAGCTTTTGTCTTTTGGTGAAACGGCAATCGAGATAACCGGCTCAGGGAAAACCATCGCTTCCAGAGTGCACTCGTGCTTAGGATCGCAGAGTGTATGACCGGTTCGGACGTTTTTCATACCAACGATAGCCAGAATGTCGCCTGCTTCAGCGCTCTGTAATTCGATACGCTCGTCTGCCTGCATCTCAACCATACGGCCGACACGTTCTGTTTTACCGGTAAATGAGTTAAGAATGGTGTCACCCTTATTCAGCTTACCGGAATAGATACGTATGAACGTAAGAGCGCCATAACGGTCATCCATAATCTTGAATGCCAGCGCGCGGAATGGCTCGTCAGGAGACACAATGGCAAACTCACCGTTTGGCTCACCTTCGGCATTGGTCAATGGCTGTGGATTCACTTCATGAGGAGCGGGCAGATAGTCAACAACCGCATCCAGCAGCAACTGCATCCCTTTATTCTTAAAGGCAGAACCACAATAGGTCGGGAAGAAGGCCAGCTCGAGCGTACCCTTACGAATACAGCGCTTAACGTCTTCAATGGAAGGCTCTTCGCCATCCAGGTAAGCCATCAGCAGGTCGTCATCCATTTCAAGCGCCATTTCAATCAGCTGCTTGCGGTAGGCTTCCACGTCATCCTTCATGTCGGCAGGAACATCGGTGATGCTGTAGTTTTCAGGCTGTCCTGTCTCATCCCAGACGTAGGCCTGACGGGTCAGCAGATCGACAACGCCAACAAAGTTTTCTTCAATACCAATTGGCAGAGTCATAATCAGTGGCGTAGCGCCCAGAACTTTCTTGATCTGCTCAGTTACTTTCAGGAAGTTGGCACCGATACGGTCAAGTTTGTTGACAAATATCAAACGGGATACTTTTGAATTATTCGCATAACGCCAGTTGGTTTCTGACTGGGGCTCTACACCGCCTGAGCCGCAGAATACGCCAATACCGCCATCGAGAACTTTCAGTGAACGATATACTTCGACAGTGAAGTCCACGTGCCCTGGGGTATCGATAACGTTGAAACGGGTTCCTTTCCAGTAACAGCTGACTGCTGCAGACTGAATGGTAATACCACGCTCGGCTTCCTGTACCATGAAATCGGTTGTTGATTCACCTTCGTGAACCTCACCAATTTTGTGAATTTTACCGGTCAGCTTAAGGATCCGCTCGGTAGTGGTGGTTTTTCCGGCGTCCACGTGGGCGAAGATACCGATGTTTCTGTAAAGGTTTAAATCAACAGACATAGCACTCTCAATATACATGAATTAAAATACAGTCGCATAATATACAGCATATTATTCCGATTTGCAGCAGATCCAGGCATCAAGCTGATAAAATCCGTCAAATTCCCCTGCCGCGTGAGAGTTTTAAAGGGTTGCATGCGGAAAACAAGTGCTTGATACCTGTGTTTTTATATCAGAAAGAGCGTGCATAAACCAAGAAAAGTCCCCATGCTGACGACATCGGTAATGGTTGTTAGAAAAATGCTCGAAGCGGTCGCCGGATCGGCCCCCAGACGCTTGAGAATAAGTGGAATGGACGTACCCGCGATACCTGAAAGCATGCAGCTCAAGGACATCGCACAGGTTGTGATGACAGCCAGGCCCAAAGGGCTGGCAACGGAGTTTTTACTCGCTGCAATGTACATGGCAACGCCTGCCAGAGCCCCGGTCAACAAGCCATTTATCAGACCAAGTATGGCTTCCTTTCTTATCAGGTTAATAATTGGAATGTATTTCAATTCGCCCAGTGTCATGCCGCGCAATAATACCGACATTGCCTGACAACCCAGATTTCCGCTTTGTCCGCCCAGTACCGGCAGGAACATGGCGAGCACGATGATTTTTCCAATGGTCTCTTCAAAGACAGCGACAACCGCTGCTGCAACAAAGGCGGTGAGCAGATTGACCTGTAACCACGGATGACGGAATTTGAAGCTGCGCATCAGAGGTGAGCTGAGGCGCTCCTCTCTCTCTACACCAACCATCGATCCGGCCTGTGCCGAAATTTCGAAAGCCTGTTGTTCGAACAGCACCTGACCTCGAACCTGTCCAACCAGAGTGCCGTCTGCTTCGCAGACCGGATAGACGGGATAGTGACGGGTAACGACTTCTTTCATGGCTTCAACCAATGGTGTGGCCGGTTGTAAGGCGAATGCGTCTCGACTCATCACCTCATCAAGTTTCTGATTTTTTTCAGCGTATAACAGCTCACGGAATGCAAGAACGCCCAGCAGATGATTTTCCTCATCAACAACGAATAAATAGGTAACGATGCGTTGCTTGACGACATCACGCAGAGACTCTATGGCCGACTCAATGGTGGTTCCACTGCGAAAAACAGCGGGGGGAACCTCCAGCAGACGACCAACGCTCCCTTCGGGGTAACGCAGTGCATCCATCCAGTCGGCACCCTCAGGCGCTTTAGAGATGACCCTTTCGCGAGCCTCATCAGTCATCGCGGCGAGAATACTGTTGGCCCGGGCTGGCGGCATAAAGGCAAGCAGGCGGGCTGCCTCGGCAGGACTGTGCAAATCGAGGCTCTCAATTGCAGTCCTTGTGTCCATGGAGGCAATTTTTTCGGCTAGAGACCTGGCTTCATTCGTCACGGAAACCTCGAAAGATCAGATATCGGTAAGTATAGCTAAAAATCAGAGTGCGTGAGTACTACTGCCTTGTCAACATTAAATACAGGGGATTGAGGCTCGGATAAGCCGGATTTGTCATTAAATCTGTCGCAGATTTGCCTGCCAGTGGATTGGTTGAAAAGGAACTGGAGCCATTTCGGATAACTAAACCCGTATTAGCACCTGCTTCTACCAGCGCGTCAGCCATATCCTGCCGGTTCTGAGTTAATGCCAAATGCAAGGCTGTCATCTTCATTCCGTCGTGTGTGATGTATTGGTTCAACACGTCTGGCCTGCGGTTTATTTTATCCAGGGCCAGGTTAAATAACGCATCGTCCCCCAAAGAAATGCCTGCGTGCAGTAATCGGGACAGCATTTTTTTTTGTGCCTTATTGTTTAAATCAAACGAAAATCCTTCCAGGAACAGCCGGGTTATTCCAGTCATGGCCTCTCTGTCTTCAGAGGATACGTTTTTTCTACTGATCTGACCCGCTAAAATATCCATGACCGTCAGGCCCTTGTTATTCTTTTTTTCAAAATCGATCGCACTGTGTCTGAGTAAGTAACGACAGCAGACTGGATTCAGCATATACAATGCGTAGTGACAGGCTGTGTTGCCCTGGCTGTCTTCCTTATTAATATCGGCATGGTTATTTAATAACAGCTCTATCAGCGGTAAATCATTTGCAAGCAAAGCGCTCTGAATAAAGCTGTCACTGCTTATCAGCTGCTTGTCGAGCATCCAGCTTACGACATCGAGACAGTGATTCTGCATCGCGCCTGCGGCAACTTTCATCATGTTTACTTTAAGTTTTGGATGGGTCAGCACATCATAAATACCTTCATATTGACCGATAGAGAACGCTTTACCAAAGTAATCGGCATCCACCTCCAAAGGATCAGGTGATTTATTCAGGATAATTAAAGCGGCTTCCATAAAGCCATTTGTCACAGCAATATCCAATGGCGTTCTGTCATAAAAATCCTTGGCATTAATCGACGTATAACCGTCATCAACCAGTCTGACAATCGACGCAAAATCGCGTGTTATCACAGCAACATGCAAGTGTGTAAACTGATTGGGCGAGGCTTGCTGAAAGCATTGAGCCTCTTTTTTTGAACGAGGCAGATCTTTTTCATCAAAGACCCGAAAATCACGCAGATTATTTAGCGCTTTATCGCTGTTAAAATGATAGACATGAGGAATAAACGAATTAGTACTTTCGTAATTATAATAAATGGACATACATGTTGGATATTTCTCCTTATAGAACTCATAGTCTTTGTGGCCGTTTTTAACAAGAATCTGATCATTTAAAGCCTGATAATCTGCGATTTCGGCCACTTTATACTGATCATTACAATCGTAAAACAGGATATTGCCATTGTTTAGTTTTCTAAAAGTAGTGCTGTGATTTGTTTTTGAAACATCAACGTATAAGCCTTCCGGCAGGCGGCTTAAATAATTTAAAAACTCCAGCATCCGATCTTTCGTTACAAATTTTTTTTCTTTCGCTTCGCCTTTAATCACATTAAGTTCAATCCACGATTCCACTATGAATTTAATATCATGTTTATCAAAATTATAAAACTGACTTCCCTCTTCAAATAAATCAAGTTCAGTGGCAAAGAATTCCGTTTCGTTGCCATCCAAATCACACGCCTTTATATGGAGCTTATCTTCCTTAGAATGACAAACAAATGCAGGAACAAAACGCGCCTTTGACCTGGCAATACTTTTAATTGGATCCCAGACAGATGGCTTGCTTAAATAATGAATATCACACATGCTGTATCGTTCATAGTTATGATTATAGGTCGTTGTTTGTACTGTATTTTTATCCTGATTATATGGCTTGATAATTTCATATTGAAAATGTCTTGCATATTGATTCATTGTTGGAATAAATGTTTGTATTTCATTTGAGGCAAAGGTCAGAAACAGATCGTTGGTCCATTGTTCGAACAGTTGATCATAGGTTTTATAGTATTTTGACTGCGGTAAAAAATCAGGAATGACCTTCTTTAGTGACTCTTTAGACTCATCCCATAAATTCATTAGAAACAAGGTTGAGAAAAAATAATCCTCTCCATTTGTTTCAACATAGTAGTTATGCAGAAAAGAATAGCCGTTACAAAGACCTCCATCATTAAAAAAACTGGCATCTCTGTTTTTCATTTGTAACCGTCGGTAAATTTTTTTATTGATATTAAACTGGCCGATACTTAAGTAATCTGGGAAATAAATGCCACAGCCACTGACGTTTAAGAGCTGTTTTTTTATAAATTTTACATCCTCAGGTTCTGCCAGCCCTGCCAGTATGTCAAACGCGGTATTGCCATTCTGATCCCGCTGCGAAAGCAGCTCGCGGTTAAAGTCTGGGTGATTTAAAACAGCCAGCAGGATTTTTAGATCAGCACTCACGGCCAAATGCAGGATATTCTTTCCATCGGGAGTGGTGCTGGATAAATCGAGTTGACCGGCACGTATTTTTTTAACTAACCGCTTCGCGCCGGTTGACGATGCCGTCACTGTTTCATCAAGGACAGACTCAGTGGAGCGGGTTAACCTAAGTAACTCTGTCAGCAGTTCATCGGTATTTGCGGCCACATTTCACCTCTCAGTCATAGCCATCATGTCAGAACGGTCGCTATTCAAATTCAAAGCATCATGTACATATTATAACCCCTGTTTTTTCATGTTTCCAACCAGAGCGCCTTTGCACAGCTTCCTGTTCAATATCAGCCTCTATGAAAAAAACCGATAATATGGAATAATTATTGCCCATCCTTAATAAATTTAGTTTACTTATATGAAAATAAACGCAGCTTTATTTCTGGCTTTTGTTTTGGCTCCCACCATATTATTCGCAGGCTCAGCAACCTGCCCTTTAGCCAGCGGAATCAACGTGCATACCTCGAAACAGCTTTTAGCCATTTGCAGGCAGGGTGCCGTTGTCAAGACGTTCAAGGTGGCGCTTGGCAACAGCGGTGTTGGAAAAAAACGCGCTGGCGATAATAAAACGCCGGTTGGCTTATACGGATTGGCTTACCCAAGAAAATCGAACCAGTTTAAAGTCTTCATTCCCATTCTCTACCCGACAGCCAGACAACGGGCGGAAGGCTATACTGGTCGCGATGTTGGTATCCACGGCCCTGCTCAGTCATCCGCCATGTTCAGCTGGCTGGATAACCTGCCTGGCTCAACGCGCGGCTGCATTGCTGTTGGCAAAAATAACTATATTGAGTACGTGGCGAACTGGGTAAAACACAACCCGGGAACCAAGGTTTTGATTATTTAAACAGTAAGTGCCGGGCGGGCAAAAGCCCCCATTTCGAGTGACACGCCTATTGACTAATAAATAGACAGAATATACAATGAAAGTCCATAATCTAACACCGGATGTGTAATGCCGTATAAAGACTTTTCCTCGTTTACCAACATCAGACAACTGTCTGAGCATGATGATGATTTCAATCAGGTGCTGACTGCGCACTCATGCGTGAGCCCCGAAGCCGACAAATTCTTTGACGATGATTATTTTCTGATATACCGGCGGAGTGAATACGAAGCTCAGATTGAATTGCTGTGCGCAAAAATATTTCGGGCCCTGACGGGATACGGTCCCTCCATTGAAATTGTGCAGCAGGAGAAGCGTTTTTACATAGCCAGCCGTCGTATCAAAGGATTCAATAAGGGCTACCCTCCTTTGCATGACAGCACACGGTTTGATGCCATGACCGGCAATGCGGCTACGCGCATCCTCTACTATTTTTTGTGTGGAACAGATAATCACCAGGGGAATTTTGGCTACCAGACTATAGATGAGCATACTAAAGATGAGCATACTAATGTCTGGCGAATTGACATGGCTGAGGCGTTTGATTTTTATATGCTGCATGAAGATCTCAGCCTTGATTCACTACAAGAAATTCCCTACATTGTTGAGAAGCGTTTTAACGGCGATGATCCACGCCTACTACCTCCTGACTATGTTTTTTCTGCGCCATTTCAACGTGAAAAAAACGCAATGATTCGCAAAATTGCAGAGACTCCGTTTGCAGAATTTGAATCGTTGATAAATGAAACGCTCACAACGGATCATTACGCCCATCTGGAAGCCATGCACCAGCTCATGCTGAATTTTTTTTCGTACAGCAAGAAAAAAACTACCAGACTACGCCATGATTTTGCAAACGTTCAGCCACACGAACATAGCCTCGACGTACTGATTAATCTGTTTCGTATCCGGCACCAACGCTGGCAGGAACTGGTGTCTGCCCATCCCGCCTTTCTGCAAAGTGCCAGGCTTGCCGATCCGAAATCATTCTCACAGGCGATGGAATTATACCAAGACAGCGATGTTGAGCTGACAACATTACCACCAGAATCTCCCAGCGCATTGCCCGTCATGGCCGCGCCATACGACAGTAAGCGTTTGTTTCATGTGTTTCCAGACACGTATTTTTTGAGAAAATCAGAAGACTGTTTTTCTTCAGACATACTGGGCGAGGCCTATCAGGCCATTCAGCCCACAGAAGACGGGATGACATGGCTTGCTGAATATTATGCCGCCAAATACGACGTCACCATTCTTCCTCACTGCGATTTTACGTCGGAAGATTCAGAGGATGAACCATATTTTGCGCCAGACTGTCTTTATGACACTGGCACGAAACCTACGCGGTATGATTTTGTTTTGCAGACCATTCTTAAATTACGTCAATCGCCAGCTCCCCTGAAAATAGGATTTGCCCTGATGACGGGCTCGCATTGCAGCGCTGTAGTGTATGAAAAAACGGACTCGGATGAGACCATTTACCAGTTTGACAGCTTAGGGGACGATGCACCCTGCGAGAGTATTGTCAGCACGATCCTGACCAAAAAATATATGGAACCCTTTGCTGATACCCAGCTCTTTGTAAATACAGATGGCATACAGGCGGATAGCAGCTCCTGTTATCTTTTTACCTTTTATACACTGAAAGAACTGCTGAAACGGCAGGATATGAAAGGAAGCCTGAGACAGGTTCAAATTGCATATGAAACAAAATACGTTGATGGACACCCCATACGCAGGGAATATAATAAGTGCCATTTACCCGTGAACTGCCTCAAGGTAGCTCAGAGACCGTCCGCTGTTCCTCCGGAGCTTTTGGACACAAAGATCAAAACCGATGTTACACTGTCTTCATGGCGACAGCGACATACGATCATCAAAGACTTACGCAGTGAGGCAGGCAGGGAATATCCAGGACAATCGATTAATACCGGTATTTTGGATTATGGTTTGAAAATGAGGCAAAAGGCTTATGGATTTTTCTGCCCTCAGCCACAGGCTTCAACAAGTAGCAGCTCGTCCAGCAGCAGCGATTGTTCTCACGCACCTGTGACGACTCTTTGAGCTGAATAAGGACCAATCAATGCGAATCAAAAGCCGGCTTGCCTGTTTCAACGTCCAGTAATATGCATGTGTCATCCCCGCGCAGGCGGGGACGACACATGTCAAAACCATAGGGAAATGGTAGTAGTGCCTTATCAATATTCAATCCTTTGCCCACCCTACCCCTGTAACCGTTTCCATTTAATTTTGACAGGTAAAAATATTGCACCCCAGGCTAAGGACGAAACGCTGAGCAGGTTTCAGGTACAAACTGCTCACGGGGCTGATAGTTTTTAGGAATCAGGGCGTATTTTTCAGAATGAGCAATGGCATCAATTTGAAGTTGTCTTTTCCGTGACGTTTCTTCCAATTCAGCCCGAATCAGCGCAGGCATTAAATTAAATGTCTCCAGTGTCAAATCCTCCTGATGCCGGAGAAATTCAGCCATTTCCACCTCAGTAAACGGTGTGTTCTTTTTCCATGCCTGGTAATAGCGTCTCAAGCCTTTGCAGAAACTGTCAATGAGGGAATCTGCCAGTGCCGCGCATCCGATGCTTCGTCCGTCATGCATGAGTATCGAAAATAAGCGATGGGGATCGCTGAACTCAACATGAGTAGTTGTCCGCATGTCTTGAACAGTCGTCCAGGCTCGAATACCGTCATTTGTATCCATTGAAACCAGGCCTTCAAGAATATCCTGAATGCGCAGCGTATGGCGGACACGATCATACTCAAAGCTCAAGTCTATTTCGCCTTGTTCGATGGCATAAATCAATATGACACGCTGCAACATATGAGAGAGCTTTCCGTGAAACAAACCCGCTCCATACTCACCTTCAAACACAAAATCCCCTTGCTTTACCTGACTGTCGGCTATTGCGTTAGGAACAAATCCTATCCATTGAGATACTTTCCCCGCCATGCCGTATTGTCTTAAAATGGCTATAAGAAGCTCTGGCAGCGCCTTGTTTTTTTGCAAAGGCTGGTACTCAGGATCAGGTACTGGATAATATAAATCGTCTATCTGAATAAACTGATACATATTGCTGTTCAACACTGGGAAAGCCTGTCCATGTTTCTCGCTGTAATAGCGACATAATTCATCATTGAGAAATTGCAGGCAGCGAATGGCTCTGGCAGGCTGTGTTAGCAGCTGATAAAAGTCTGCTATGACCGACTTAATCGCCTCGGTTTTTTGAGCATCAAAACAAGTGGCTTCCTGGCGGGCTCGACTGCCAAACAAACCGTAGTAACAATCCGTTAATCGCGGTGCTTCAGACGTACGGCTCCAGGTCCTGGCTAAACTCCTGCTTTTGTAGGCGCGTAATTGATGGCAAATCGCATCAAACTCAGCTGATTTTTCTGGAAAGCGTATTGAAGCGAGACGCGCATGAGACAAGCTCGTTCTTATTGGCATCATTCGCTCAAAATAAGGGATTCGCATTAGTACGCGCACAATATCAGCATTTCCCAGGTAGCAATGGCATGAAAGAGCGTCCTTATTGAATTTTTGCCCAAGCATGAGCAACTCGTCTAACACAAATTTTTCTTTAGCCGCCTTCAGCAGCACTTCGGCGGCTTCAACACTACACACCAGCATTAAAAGACTTTTATTTTCATGGGTCAGCTTCAATAAATCAGCCCCGTTTGCAATCAGCAGATTCATCATGTCAATATGCCCAAAATAACAGGCTATCCCAAGTGGCGAGGTAGCATGTAATGATGGTTCCACGGTTTCGCAAACTATTCCTGCGTCAATTGGAGAGAGTTTTAGCGCAAGCAGTCGATTAGCCAGCGTAAGGTAATTTCTTCTTGCTGCACTGTATAAAAGGTATTCCTGTAAGTCATCGCCGTGTTGCGAGTGAGCAAAAAAAGAAAAAACCAAACCAATTTCTGCCATATTTATTTCAAGCTGCTCAAGCGCGGCTGTCTCTGATTGCTGAATAGCATGATATAAGGTCCGCATTCCCCCGTGGACAATTTCTAAATATACCTCTGAATTATTACGGGCTTGTGCGTAATTAGCCGCCCCGTTATCTTCCTTTGTTTTCTGTGAAATCAACGTATTAAAGCAGTCATTTTTTATAGCATGATCAACAATCATCCGGCAAATCTCAGCCGTTTTAATCACCATCAACATGCCGATTCCGAATGTGTTGGTATAGGTTATATCCGCACCGGCCTCGAGCAGCAACCGCACCATTTCAACATTTGATTCATCACAGGCAAGCATTAAGGGGGATTGATTGTGAAGATAAGGATCTGCCTCATACTGCACACCTTCTTCGAGATTGATTCCCACATCAATTAATCTTTTGGCCAGAATCTGGTGATTTTTTATCACAAGCCAGCCCAACAAAGAAAACACCTGATTTCCAGGCAATCCACCATATAATACCGCGGAGATTTTCATTTTAAAATTTAAAAACTCCTCGACACCATAAAGCGCAAAGAAATCCTCAAGAACAGCCAATGCTTCCAATTCAAGACCATCCTTCAATTTATCGAAAAATAATTGCAAATGCGATTCCACAACCACCTCTTTCTGACTCAAAAAGTGAAATAATAATCCTTTTTATTTCAACAAATCACCGTAGTTTATACGAGGCATATAAGTACACGATTTTCCCTCATTTTTATCCATAAAAAACTGTAAATCCCCAGGTACGTCATCCTGAGCGTAGCGAAGGATCTCAAACTGCCCGGAACCGAGCCAGATTCAGGAGATCCTTCACTTCGTTCAGGATGACGTGTGAAAAAAAATGGGGACGGGCTCCGTTAAAAAAAGGTCAGAGAGGTTTCTGAAGAGCCAGGTGTGCTGACTGATTCTGAGACCTCCTTCGGCTCAGAAGATAAACGCTCTAACCAGGAGTTCAAAAGAGTCTTAAACGTCTCAATCGTGGGCAGATAACTGGGCTCCAGCCTGACAGGATCACTCAGACACTGCGAAAGCTTTTGCTGTATCTCGAAAACGTGTTGCTGGATTGTCTTAAGAGCCAATTCATCGCTCACGCCCTTGCGCATGCTGATATTCCATAACTGCGTAAAGACGAAGAGATAACTATAGGCGCTGGCATCTGGCCGATGCTTTTTAAAGTGATTGAGGTATTCAAGCAGATGCTCGGCACTGATTTCGGGTTGTTCCATAAACCAGGCCGTTGCCGGAGATATTTGCCCGTTATCGTTAAGAAGTCGCTCCAGAAGTCCTTCATATAAATGGCTATCGGCTTTGGTTAAAGGGTATACATACTGCAGCAATCTGATATTGTGATATTGGGAAACAAAATCCCACACAAAATCTATCCTCTTTTTCTTAAAGTGCTCAGCAACGTGTTCCGCTCCATGTTGCTCGATATAGCCGTCCAGCAGGTCCTGGGTGAGGGCATACGATTCCTGTGTATTTTTAAAAATTGAATGCAATGCCGAATTCTTGAGGGAAAACCAGTTTTTTTGATACGTACTATCCTCAATGGCTTTAACGGTTTTCACGATATAACGGAATAAGGGAACGCTGATGGATGGGAAAATATATATCCAGGTACCAATACTTGAACACAGACAAAGGAGTGTTTTTACCTGCTCCGGCGAACAACGATTGAAAAGAGCATGAACAAAGGGGCTCATTTCCTCGATAAAATCAGGATTGTTTCCCGTCTTGTCATCAAATTCCGCAAAAATAAGGTGCAGCAGATTTGCAGCGTATTCCTGCCTGATGTAATGCATGAACAGGGTCGGATCCTGGCTCAACAAAGTGACAAATTGTTTGAATACATTCAGGTTGCGTTGTTTGAGAATAATGGCAGCAATGTCCATATCAAACGCCTCCGATAAAGACGCGGGATGTTCAGAGTAGCGATTCAGAATCAACAACAGGAAATCAAAAAATGGCTTTTTCCGGTAATGCCGTTCTGCGCGATTCAGTAAAAGATTCAATGCCCCTTTTTTTTTGGTCATGATGCGGTGAAAACATTCAAAGCTGCGAATGTCATTAAAGACAGCCAACGCAGAATCGAGAGAGTCTGCCCGCATCATCTCGTCGAGGGCATTAAATCCGTTGATATCGGTCAGCAGGGTATCCGTCCAATGCACCTCATCCACGTGCACGCTGCGCAAAAAATGCAAGAGCTCCAACTGATTAGTATGAATAATCAGGCCAATGATGCTGCCTTTTTTATCGATGGACTTTTTTTCGTTTGATTGGTGAACCATCAAGGCACTCAAGGCTGGCTTTGAGTAGAAATTAACCATCAAATAACGGGCAAAATCATAGGATTGCTTCTTCAAGGCATATAAGGCCGGCGGCAAATACCATGATTTTTTATGCCAGTTGAAAATGCTGGCTTTTTGATCAAGCAACTCACAAAGCGCCTGAGGCTCCATCCTCTGCTCAATAAGTTTAAATGTTTCAACATCATTTTTTTCAGCCAGATAGTGCGGGATGGCACAGCGATACCCTTCTATCAGGACACCATTCGGTGTTACCTCGTCATTCTGAATCACGTTGATATGTCCATGTTCCTTTTTCAGTAATTTATGCAGTTTTCGATTGTCTTTACTCAGGCTAATCATGGTCTGCACCAGGGCATGTCGATCAGAAACGGCGGCCTGACTCAGAACGGTTAATCCATTGTGATCAGGCAGCGCAATGTACTCATCCCAGGAAAGTGTCTGGAAATATCGCTCATGCAGAACACGTAATACCCGGATTGAATTGCTTTTTACAGCACCGTGCGCCATGCGGTAGAAGGGTGCATCTGGTGATGTGGATAACAGGGGCGTAGCGTTTGTCTGCTGAGTTATTTCCGCGGCAATGGCCAGTAAATCCATGTGTTCCAGTCTGATGATGACATCAATTAAGGCCTCTTGATCTCTACTTTTAAGCATGAGAAAGGGTGCCATGGAAGGGCCAAAAGTATCAAATAAGCGCTGGAGAAGGCACCCATTATCCGGGCCAGTCTCATGCAAAAAGTCATAAATGCCTCTGTAGCAGAAGCCTGTCAGCGCGACGAATTCGGCAAAGGTCAGCCTGTTTTGATCAATCAGTTCCATCAGGCCCTTCTCAAATAATCCATCAGAAAAGCCATGGGCAAACAAATGCTCAAACTTTGCAAAAGACAAATCGTTGTGCCCTGCATAGGCCTGAAACTGTGACAACACCGAAGGATAATTCACCGCAAGGATTTGAAACGGATGGGCAGCATCACTGTAGGAACAGGGATCATAGGCTTTTGCCGGAAACATGCTGTCTTTTAAGCCCATTTTCGGGGTGTTGCCGAGACCAATTAATACCCGTTTAAATCCCTGCTGCACACAGCGCTCAGCCAGCGCCGTTACAAAGGGTTTGCATAAAAAGTTTTTGTTGGAATGGCTACGCTCGAAGGAATCCAAAACCAGCTCACCGCTCGTTCCGATCCATGCCCAGCATTGTGCCACAATCTGGTGATGCTGGTTGTAGATAACATAAAAACCACTCATCAGGGAATGCATGCCATGAATGGCGCAGGCCTCTCCCTGTTTTCCCAGCGTTTGACAGCAGGCGGTGTATTCACCAAGTAAATATCCTGTCAAATCTCCGGCTGGTAATTTTTTTAAATAGTAGCCACTCAGGAACGACCCCAGCTCTTCACCACGAAGGAGTATATCCGGCAGCAGATCAAAGGGCTTGTTGTATTGCGCCAGTTCAAGACAGCTATTGAACTGTTGCTCTGGAATCATGTGCGTTCGACACAGCTCGGCCAGTGCCGGATTTTCAGAACTTCGGGGATAGGTGTAATGCTGCATCAGAAAATCAAACTGTTCCAGCGGGCTGTCGAACACCTGTGTTTCAAGGAGAGAGGCCTGCTCCTGACGGAGTCTGTCCAGGCGCGCGGCCCATGGCAGATAGCTGAGAGCCCGCTCACCAAAATCCATCACCAGTTGCGCCCAATATGGATTATCCCATGAACCATCTCCTGCGATGGGAAGCCTGAACAGGCAGGCATCGTGTATCGGCTGTCGTGAGGTCTGCAGGCTGTACTTCTTTAAATACAAAACAGCCAGCTCGGCCTGTGTGAACAGTGTTATCAGTTTATTGGCAAACTGCATATAAAGCTTGACATGATCATGGTCATTCGTTTCAAAAAGTGCCGCGATAAACAGCAGCTTTTTCATCCGCACCAAATCCGCTTTTTTGTATTCACCGTAAAAACTGTTTTTATGAAATTTACTTTTATATTTTTGTACAAAATCAGGATGTGTGTTTTGAAGGTGATTCAGCGTTTTTTGCAGTGAAATTGACGGCTCAACTGTTTCTTTACTGTCAAGAAAACTGACTATATCCTGACAGGTATCCAGTACCGACTGCTCATGCTGGATGGATAAAGGCGTATGTTTTCGTATGAGTGAGTATGACTCATGGCGCTTAAAAAGTGGTATTGGAAGAGCACGGTCAGGCTCAGGATTGATGTGATCGTTCGCTATAATTCGGGTGATGTATCGCTCCAGTAGAGAAAAATATCTGTATTTTTTCAATAACGCGGCTGTGTTAATCGGCTTTCCATGATGATCCCAAAGGTGCTGATTAATATAGTCGCGCAATGAGGTCTGTCGTTTATGACTCACCAGAGTGGCAAGCGCTGAGTCTGACAGCACAGACAGATCCTGAGTCATCTTTAGCAGCGTGGGCATCAGATCGGTTGGGGACAGACGGAGGATACGATGATCTTTTTTACTTTGCCTGACTTCTTTTTGTTCCAGCCAGGGGAAAACCTCAGCACCATGTTTGACAAAATACATCAGCGATTTAAAGGCGAAGGTGGCACAGCTGTAATAATCTTTTTGCAGGAGGGTGGTGCTCATATAAAAAACGATCCCGGGGTGGGCCTTTTGCAACATCGACAGAATTAAAAGCGCCAGCTCGGTATCGCCGCCTTCGGAATCGACCATCATACATTTTAAATGTTCTCCCTCCTTTCTGATATAACAGGCCACGGGATGGATTCCGGTTATGCAGATCAGTTTGACATCGTCCTTATCCTTCAAAACCAACTGCTCCAGCACAGCTCTCAGCCGGGACTCATTATTTTTTATAACAAACATTCGTTTGGTATTGTAAGACGGGCCGGATGAGGAAGCGGGACGCCGCCGCTGTTTTCTGGCCTCAATCAGAAGTGTCAATGCTTCGTAGGTAAGGTAGTACTCACCGAGGCGCGCTCTGGAATGTTTATCCCAATAGGCGCCCTCTTCCAGCAGTGGGTTTGTCTGTTCCCGCTGCAGGAGATGATGAACATGAGGATGGCTGGTAAAAAAATCGTGCCGCCGTTCTGAATCGATGACCAGGGTTCCTGTTTTTTTACCGCGCTGAACATAGCTGTCAATCGCCTCGACATAGCGCAGCTGCGAAACCAGATTGCTTTCGTTGCCTGGTGAGATGGATGTGTTTTGTTCCGTTCGTGACTTCATGATAAAACTCTGAGAAAAATTTATAAATACAGGGTCTGTTGATAACCATGGCGTGCGCTGTGCCAATGCCCGGTGGGCACGTCGCTACGCTCCTTTGCTCACCCTACCCCATGCAGGTCTTCTGGTACGTTAACATGTCAACCGATACTCTATCCGCTCTTCGCGCAGGTCCGGTAACACTCGCTGAACCTCTTGCCAGATCCGGTCAATGGTATCCGTATCGATAATATGTAAATTCCCTTGGCTGTCGCAGTAGAACAATCGCGCCGGATCCAGCTCGTCAAGCAAGGTACGCAGTCTGTTCTGTTCGTCTGGTGATGCCTGTAAAAAATCAGTCGACTCATCGGCCATGTCAGCCCTGAGCGCCAGCAAGTGATCAAGGTGCCTGTAATGCTGACACAGCGCGATCAATGTCGGCACGATGGCCGGATCTTTCTCCGAAGTCTCGTTTTTGTATCGTTCAACCAGTAGCTCACGCTGATCGTGGGTACAACGCAACAACATCAGGTTGATTAAATCCCAATGTCGTCCGGCGCAGACTGAATAAAACAATGTTCTTTTTTCAACACCTTGTGAGCTTATTATGTCAAAACACTGTCTGTTGTCGGGGTATTGAAACGTAAGCCACTCATCTATCAGGAGCTTAATGCCATTGAGCTCCCGCATTGTTTCAATATGGGATCCTAACGTTTTATTTATGGCCGACATCAGTCTGAAAATCACACTGTGGAATATCTGGTCGATAATATCGCTAAGACTTTCCGGACTGGCTCCTTTTTTGACACATCCATTCCAGAGCGCCGCCGCAACAAAAATTTCGCAATAGTCGGCATTACTCTGCCCTTGAAACAACGCTCTGCGCTCCTCCACAGCGATAAACTCCTTGAGCAGATCGAGCGACACGGTTTCCTGCTCAATCAGCCAAAGGGTTACACTGTAGACGCCGTGATGACTGTTCGTGCACTTCAACAATTGTAAAAGCAGCGTTTTTATCCGTTGCTGGCTGGAGCAAATCAGCGGATACACCTGTTGCAGCAGTTTTACATTGTCATTATGAATAAGAACTGTGAGCAGATCGTCAAGCTGGGATTGCAGCATCGCCTGAACAGATGCCTGGCCGTGGCAGGTTTTATAACATGCCAGCAGGCGATCCGTGAGGACAAACGAATCTCTTCTATTGATGAAAATTTCATCCTGGAGTTGACGATTCTCGAGGCTTATCCATTCGTTCCAATACCTCCCCTGATCTATTTTGGCAGCGACTGCCATCAGACGGTTGAAGGCGGCCAGCGAGATCTGTCTGTAGCTGCAATGATGCAGCAGGTGTTGTATTTGAGGTTCCGTATAGTGTGTCAGTAAACAGTCGAGAAACGCCAGTTCTGTCTGTTGGGAAACAGGAGCCCTTACATTTTGATGCATGCGAAGCACCGAATCCATTAAATTGACATAATCTGTATCAGCAAGTAGTAAATCAAATAAGGCCTGATCACGGCGGATAAAAGCCAGGTATTCGGCAAAGAAATCCAGATCACCGAAGCTGATAACGGTTCGGATGATGTATGGGTCGGTAAGCGCGTTCCATTTGTCTCGGTGTGGTTCATACCGCGCCATCACCTTTCGCAGTAACAACATGGATTCTTCCCGAGCAGGATGCTCATACAAGGCCAGCAGGTGCTTTGAAGACTTAAAAGACAGTAATTGATGCAGATTTTCAAAGGAAACCATCGTATCAATCAGATACATGGCCGCGGATAATGACTTACTTTGTTTCATCGCAAAAAAGATGGCATTGTCATCGTGTAGGCCGCCCTTCTTTAGCAGGATTTGCAGCCATTGCACTTCATCCGGATAAAAACTGTGCAAAAACGCTACTAAATCCCTATCGTCTTCCTGAAAAGCGTGATTCAGTAAATTGCGACTGGAGCCCAGGGAAGGTTGAAAGATAAACGAGCTGATTGCGTCTTTTGAATAAAAGTTCTGCAGGAGATAGCGCGCAAAGGACCAGGCGTGAGACATGATAGCCACCAATGCCGGCGTGGCGGACCAAAGAAAACCATATTGAAACACCCCTGCGTTTTGATTAAATAATTCATTAAGCGCGCTGCCCCTTATTGTCGAACGGATATACTCCAGACTGTCCATATCATTGTGTTTTGCCAGAAAATGTATAATGCTTGAGCCGAGAAGGTCCGAACCGATCATCGGCTTCTCCTCATAAGGCTGTTTAACGAGGCGATGCAGGATCTCAGGTTCGGTAATGCGAAGCACTATAGCCCGCACCAATTCCGAATGTTGACTTTTAGCCGCGCAGGCCAGCACCGACAGCCCCTCCTCATCCGGTAAGGCAATAAAGGCACCCCATGACAGGTTGGGATAATATTGGCTATGTATCCATGTGAGGGTTCTGCTGTCATTGTGCCGGGCAGCCACATGCGCCATGCGGGTTATTTTTTCGTCACCGGCCCCAAAAAGGGTACTGGCTGGATTTCGCGACAGGGTCTCCAGGCACAGAAGACGTAAATCCGGGTTTCCATTGCGAATAATCCAGTCCAGAACGGTGTTGCCGTCCTCCCCCTTCATCGTTAAAAAAGGCTCCATCTGCTCACCGAACTGGTTCAGCAAAACAGCAAGCAAGGTTTCGTTCTGCGGACTTTGCCGGTGTAAAAAGGCCTGACTTGTCCGGTAGCAAAAACTGGTCATCTGGAGAAACACGGTGTAATCCATTTGCCCCGTCAGGATCAGATCGGCAAGACGGGTCTCAAAGCATTTACCGTCCGTTTCGGCAGCGAATATATCCAGATACTGAGGCAGGGAGACGTCGGTGTGCCTGGCAAAGGCCTGATATTTTTCCAGCAGAGAACGCGGTTGCGAAGCCTCTTTAACCAGCTTTTGACAAGCGGCATCAGTATACCGGCAGGGGTCGCATTGTTTTGCTTGCTTTGGGCTGTCAGCCCAGCGTGTTTGCGGCGTATTGCCTCGGCCGATTAAAACCCGCTCAAAACCCTGCTGCAATAAGCGTTCAGCAGCCCGGTTAACGAAGGGCTCACAGAGAAAATTCATTTTGGTTTGGCTGCGTTCAAAAGAGTCAAACACCAGCTCCCCCTGTGTACCAATCCAGGCCCAGAGCTGTGCCACAATCTGGCCGGATTTATCGTAAATGACGTAAAAACCGCTCATCAGAGAACGCATACCATGCACAGCGCAAGCCGCACCAGCCATACCAATCGATTGGCAACAGGCTGTGTCCATGCCCAAAAACAGCCCCTGATAATCCCCGACGGGCAGTTTTTTGAAAACAAACGGACTCAAACGGCGATCGATTTCTTCACCCTGAATCGTTATGTCCGGCAGAAAATCAAACGACTTGATGTGCCTGACGATTTCAAGAGTTTGGTTGAATATTTCTTCGGCTATCAGGTGTCGGTGACACAGTTTAGCCAGCTCTGGATTGTCATCCGCACGCGGATAGCGATAATGCTGAATCAGGTAACGACACTGCTCCAGCTCATTTGAGCCAGAATCAGTACTGCTGGCAGCGGCTCCCGACTGGCTTGTCAGCGTCCTGCGCAAGGCTTCAATACGTGGTGCCAGAGCAAGGTATCGGAAGGCCTTCGGACCATAGTTCATAACTAATGAGGCCCAGTATGCGCGGTCCCAGACGCCAGATCCGACAGGGGGCAATCGGAATAAACAGGCATCATGGACAGGTTGCCTTGACTGTTGCTGCTGCGCGTATTTTTGCAAATAAGCAAGCGCCTTTTTATACGTTCCGAACAACGTACGCAATTTGATTTCATCCTGCACATACAAGTCGACATGCTCCACCGTATTCGTTTCCATGGCGCCTGCAATATAGAGCAGCTTTTCAAGCTTTACACTGTCCGATCGCGTAACACCATGGAATTTATTTTGATAATCCGGCAGAAACTGCGGAAATTTGTTGTTGATCCGCCGCGCGTCAGACAAACATATTCTATGGCCAGCAGGGTCGAACGAGCCGGGTTGCCTGTCAAAAAAATCCACCAGGTTAAGGTATCGGGTGATGATGTTGCTGTTGGCCTGGGTAAACAGCGTGCTTTGTCTTGGCAGACGCGCATAACGGGCATGCTGCCTGAGCAGCCGTGCAGGCAGTGGGTAATCTGGACTGGGATTGACCGCTTCCTCGGGAGATGTATCCAAAATCAACTTATTGATCAGCCGCAGGTATTTGTATTTTTTTTCCAGCGCCGACGAGTTGCAGGCTTTACCATGGAAACTCACTGCGTACATTGCAAAATAATCGCGCAAGGTTATTTGCTTTTTGTGACAGACATAAGCGTCCAAAATTTCGTCAGACAGGTCGAGCCGGCTCTGGGTCATTTTTAATAAGGCTGGCATCAGCACACCCGACGGCAGTCTGAGCGTTTGTTTACTTAGCTCAGGGGCATTGCCAGTATGCTGTTCCAGCCAGGGGAATACCTCTCCCCCATGTTTGACAAAATACAGCAGGCATTTGAAGGCAAAGGTCGCGCAGCTGTAATAATCTTCCTGTAGCAGTGTGTTGTTGAGGTAAATCATGGCTTCGGGAAAAACGCTGCGGACGCTGCTGACAATGTCTGAGCTCGACTCATCCCTGGTGATTTCAGAATCCACAACAAAGCATTTAATCACACCTTCTTCATTGCGCAAATAAAATGCAACAGCATGGATGCCATCAATATAAATACACTTGGCATCGTCCTTATTGCGCAGCGATAGCATCGAGAGCATATCATGCAGCAGGTCTGGATTATTTTTAATGACGTAGATGTTTCGGTAATTGTAGGCAAGCCCGCTGGCTGAGGATCTTTGCCAGCGCAGCTTTCTTTGAATTAACAGGGTCAGGGCTTCGTAGGTAAGATAATGCTCTCCTTCCTCCAGAAGCGGGTTGTGTTTTTCCCGCAACAGCAGGGCTCGCATCTGTGGATTGGCGTCGAAAAATGCCTTGCGTTTTTCCGGATTGAGAACCATGGCGTCGGTTTGCTGACCTTTATATACGTAGGTATCAACCGCATACCGATAATCGATCGCAGGTAAAGGGGCCTGATGGTGTTCAACCGAGGACGCTCCGCTCACCCTGACTAACTCTGATTTTTTGCGCATGACTTACCTTCTTTTTCATCAAACATCTGGATACCGCGGACAAGCCGCGGTACGTAGGCGGCGGGGACAATTGTCAACATGCCCTGGTCTTCTGGTACGTTAAAATGTTAAACGATAGTGTTGCGGCTCTTCGCTCAAGTCCGGTAAAAATCGCTGGACTTCTTGCCAGACACGCTCAATGGTATCCGTATCGATAATGTGAAGATCACGTTGACTGTCGCAGTAGAACCATCGCGCCGGATCTATCTCGTCAAGTAAGGTACGCAGTCTGTTCTGTTCTTCTGGTGATGCCTGTAAAAAATCAGTCGACTCATCGGCCATGTCAGCCCTGAGCGCCAGCAGGTGATCAAGGTGCCTGTAATGCTGACACAGCGCAGTCAATTCCGGCACGGTGGCCAGCTCTTTCTCCGAAGCTTCGTTTTTGTACCTTTCAACCAACAGCTCACGCTGATCGTGGTTACAGCGCAACAACATCAGGTTGATTAAATCCCAATGTCGTCCGGCGCAGACTGAAGAAAACAAGGTTCTTTTTTCAACACCTTCTGAGCTTACGATGTCAAAACACGGCCTGTGATCGGGATATTGAAACGTAAGCCACTCATCTATCAGAAGCTTAATGCTGTTGAGCTCCCGCACTTTTTCAATATCGGGCGCTATCCTGCTTCTCATGATTGGCAACAGCCTGAAAAAAACACTTTGGAATATCTCGCGAATAATATTGCGCAGACTCTCTGGGCTGGCTCCTTTTTTGACACACGCATTCCAGAGCGCCACCGCAACGAAAATTTCGCAATAGTCGGCATTATACCATCCTTTAAACAAGGACCTGCGCGCCTCTACACCAATAAACTCCTGTAATATATCGAACGATACAGCTTCCTGCTCAATCAGCCAAAGGGTTGTATTGGAGACGCGACTCCACTGAGTCGTGTGCTTCAAAAGCTCTCGCAGCAGTTTTTTTATCTTTTGCCGGTCCGAGCAAAACAGCGGATATGCATGTTGCAGCAGTCTTAAATTGTCTTTAGAAAGAACCAGCTCGAGGATTCCCTTAAGATCGGATTGCAGCATCGCCTGAACAGATGCCTGGTCGTGCGAGGTTTTATAGCATGCCATCAGACGATCCGTGAGAACAAACGAATCGCTGGCATTCATGAAAATGCCATCCCGGAGTTTACGATTCTCAAGGCTTATCCATTCGTTCCAATACCTTCCTTCGTCTATATCAGCGGCGAGTGCCATCAGGCGGTTGAAGGTGGCTGGCGAGACCCTGGAGTAGTTACATTTACGCAGCAGCTGTTTTATCTGAGGTTCCGTACAGTATGTCAAAAAACAATTGAGAAACAACTGCTCTGTCTCTGTGGAAAACGGGGCTTTGGGATATTGTGGTATGTAAAGCACCTTAGCCAGAAAACCATCATAATCCAGCTTCAAAAACAACGCATTAAATAAGGCCTGATCACGTTGGATAAAGGCCAGATATTCAGCAAAGAAATCCAGATCGTTATAACTGATAACCGTATGGACGATGGATGGATGGGTAAGCGCGCTCCATTTGTCCTGATGTGGTTCATACCGTGCCATCACCTTCTTCAGTAACAGCATGGATTCTTCCGGAGGGAAATGGGCAGACAAAGCCAGCAGGTGCTGGCTGTACCTTGAAGACTTATAAGACAGTAATTGATGCAGATTTTCAAAGGAAAGCATCGTATCAATCAGATACATGGCCGCGGATAATGACTTACTTTTTGTCATCGCAAAACTGATGGCATTGGCATCGTATTGGCCGCCCGTCTTTAGCAGGATTTGCAGCCATTGCACTTCATCCGGATAAAAGCTACGCAAAAACGCCAGTAACTCGCAATTGCCTTCCTGAATAACGTAATTCAGCAAATTACAACTGTAAGCGATGGGGGATTGAAACATAAACGAGCTGATCGCATCTCTTGAGTAGTAGCGCTGCAGGAGAAAGCCCGCGAAGGACCAGGCGTGTGACGTGATGGCCACCAATACCGGCCTGGCAAGCCAAAGAAAACCATACTGCGAGATGCCTGCGTTTTGATTCAGCAATTCCTGAAGCGCGCTGCCCTCTATTTTCGAACAGATATACTCCAGACTGTCCGTATCATTATGCTTTGCCAGAAAATGCAAAATGCCTGCGCCGGGAACGTCCGACCTGCTCATCGGCTTCTCTTCATAAGGCTGTTTAACGAGGCGATGCAGAAGCTCCGGTTCGGTAATACGAGTCAGGATAGACCGCACTAACTCCGGGTGTTGACTTTTAGCCGCGCAGGCCAGCACCGACAGCCCCTTTTCATCCGGTAAGGCAATAAAGGCTCCCCAGGACAGGTTGGGATAATATCGGGCATGTATCCATGTGAGCATACTGCCGTCATTTTGTCGGGTAGCAATATGTGCCATGCGGGTTAGCTTTCCACCACCTGTTCCTAAAATGGCACTGGCTTTATTTCGCGACAGGATCTCAAGGCACAGACTAAGCAAAACCGGGTGTCCATTACCAACGATCCAATCCAGAGCGGTATTGCCGTCCGCATCTTTCATCATAAAAAAAGGCTCCATCCGCTCACCGAACTGGTTCAGCAAAACAGCAAGAAAGATTTCCTTCTGCGGACTCTGCCGGTGTAAAAAGGCCTGATTTGTCCGGTAGCAAAAACTGGTTATCTGTAAAAAACGGGTGTAATCCATTTGTCCTGCCAGAATCAGGTCGGCAAGATTAGTCTCAAATGGTTTGCCGCCGGTTTCGGCAGCGAATAGATGCTGATACTGCAGCAGGGAGACATCGGTCTGCCTGGCAAAGGCCTGATATTTTTCCAGCAGAGTACGCGGTGACGAAGCTTCCTTAACCAGTTTTTGACAGGCGGCATCAGTATACCCGGCTGGGTCGCCTTGTTTTGCAGGGTTTGGACTGTCAGCCCAGCGTATGCGCGGCGTATTGCCTCGGCCGATTAAAACCCGCTCAAACCCCTGCTGCAATAAGCGTTCAGCAGCCCGGTTAACGAAGGGTTCACAGAGAAAATTCATTTTGGTACGCCTGCGCTCAAAGGAGTCAAACACCAGCTCCCCCTGTGTACCAATCCAGGCCCAGAATTGTGCCACAATCTGGCCTGTTTTATCATAAATGACGTAAAAACCGCTCATCAGAGAACGCATGCCATGTAAAGCGCAAGCCTCACCCGCCATGCCCATCGACTGGCAACAGGCGGTATCCAGGCCTAAAAACAGCCCCTGATAATCGCCGGCGGGCAGTTTTTTGAAAACAAACGGACTCAAACGGCGATCGATTTCTTCACCGTGGATGGTTATGTCCGGCAGAAAATCAAAGGATTTGATATGCCTGACGATTTCAAGGCTGTGGTTGAATGTTTCTTCGTCTATCAGGTGTCGGTGACACAGTTTCGCCAGTTCTGGATTTTCATCCGCACGTGGGTAGCGATAATGCCGAATCAGGTAACGACACTGCTCCAGCTCATTTGAGCCAGAATCGGTACTGCTGGCAGCGGCTCCCGACTGGCTTGTCAGCGTCCTGCGCAAGGACTCAATACGTGGTGCCAGAGCAAGGTATCGGAAGGCTTCCGAACCATAATTCATTACAAATGAGGCCCAATAGGTACGACTCCACTCGCCGGATCCGAGAGGGGGCAATCGGAATAAACAGGCATCGTGGACAGGTTGCCTTGACTGCTGCTGCGCGTATTTTTGTAAATAAGCAAGCGCCCTCTCATACGTTTCAAACAACGTGAGCAACTTTTTTTCATGTTTAACATACAAGTCGATATGCTCCACCGTATTCGCTTCCATAGCGCCTGCAATATAGAGCAGCTTTCTGAGTCTTGCCCGGTTCGATAGCTGAGCACGATAGAATCTCTTTTGATAACCCGGCAGAAACTGCGGGAATTTATTGTTGATCCTTCGCGCGTCAGACAAACACGTCCCATGGCCCGCACCCTCCGACGAGCCGGGTTGCCTGTCAAAAAAATCCATCACGTCAAGGTATCGGGCGATGACGTTGCTGGCCGGGGTAGACAGCGTTCGTTGTCCTGGCAGACGCGCATAACGGGCATGCTGCCTGAGCAGCCGTGCAGGCAGTGGGTAATCTGGACTGGGATTGACCGCTTCCCTGGGAGATGTATCCAAAATCAACTCATTGATCAGCCCCAGATATTTGTATTTTTTTTCCAGTGCCGAAAAATTGTTGTGTTGACCATGAAAATTCTCCGAGTACCTTGCAAAATAGTCGCGCAGGGTTATTTGCTTTTTGTGACTGACACAGGAGTCCAAAATGTCGTCAGACAGTTCCAGCCGGCTCTGGGTCATTTTTAATAAGGCTGGCATCAGCACACCCGACGGCAGTATGTGCGTTTGTTTACCTGGTGCAGAGGCATGGCCGGTATGCTGTTCCAGCCAGGGGAATACCTCTCCTCCATGTTTGACAAAATACAGCAGGCATTTGAAAGCAAAGGTAGCGCAGCTGTAATAATCTTTCTGCAGCAGCGTGTTGTTGAGGTAAATCATGGCTTCGGGAAAAACGCTGCGAACGCCGCTGACAATCTTTGAGCTCGATTCATCCCCGGCCCTTTGAGAATCCACAACGAAGCATTTAATCACACCTTCTTCATTGCGCAAATAAAATGCAACAGCATGGATGCCGTCAATATAAATACACTTGGCATCATCCTTATTGCGCAGCGATAGCATCGAGAGCATATCCTGCAGCAGGTCTGGATTATTTTTAATGACATATAGGTTTCGGTAATTGTAGGCAAGCCCGCTGGTTGAGGATCTTTGCCAGCGCAGCTTTCTTTGAATTAACAGGGTCAGGGCTTCGTAGGTAAGATAATGCTCTCCTTCGCGATCACGGCCGTCGGGGTGATGGGCCCCTTCCTCCAGAAGCGGGTTGTGTTTTTCCCGTAACAGCAGGGCTCGCGTCTGTGGACATGCGTCGAAAAATGCCTTGCGCTTTTCTGGATTGAGCACCATGGTGCCGGTTTGCCGACCTTTGTGGACGTAGGTATCCACCGCATACCGATAGTGCAAATCGCTTTTATCGATCGCAGGTAAAGGCGCCTGATTGTGTTCAACCGAGGACGCTCCGCTCACCCTGACTAACTCTGATTTTTTGCGCATGACTTACCTTTTTTACATCAAAATAGATTCCGCATAACTACTACCATTCTCATTTAATTTTGACATGTGAGTGTCATCCCCGCCTGCGCGGGGACGACACATGTCAAAATTAAATGGAAATGGTACTACTCAGGTACGTCATCCAGAGCGTAGCGAAGGATCTCAAATTGTCTGGCATTGAGCCAAAATCAGGAGATCCTTCACTACGTTCAGGATGACGTAGGTTCATTATGTTGAATGAAAGAACAAATTTATCCGCAACCTGAATAGTTACGATTCTGTACTGGACAATTTTTTAATCGTTATATTATTTGTCCTGTACAGAGCATGACCTGTTCTGACCCTGCATGACCTCACCAAAAGCCGCAACGATGGGGCTGTTCTGATGAGGCAGCCTTGGGTTCGGGACTCTCTGGTCTGAAGAAGGTACCGGAGGAAGCCGCCAACCGGATGACGCCGCTGTCAGAGGACGCAGTTTCCAGACAGGCTGTTTCGTGCTGGGGAGTGTTACGTGCGTCTGCTCCAAATACCTCATCGTAAACACCTTTCACCATGGGTCGAGCGAGGAGCTCGTCATCCAGTTTCAACTCAATGAGCGCCCTTCCCCGGAAGGCATTAAGTATGGCGATAAGCTCGTCATCGGTTTGTTCGTCGAAGTCATTTTCTCTCAAGTCAAGCGAGTGCAACCCCTGCGGCAATGCCTGCATTATCGCCAGCAGCTCTGCGCCGGATTTTCTGCCGAGAAAATTCATCACAAGGCTCAACGATCGCAATCCCTGTGGTAAGGCCTGAATCATGGCCACAAGCTCAGCACCATTTTTTTTATAACCGAGATGAGTATTTTCTAAAATCAAATTACGCAGGCATGATGGAAGTGCCTTAATCAGGGCCAGAAGCTCTGCACCGGTTCTGAGATGGAGATGACAGTTAAATAGCTTCAATTCCTGTAAATTAGGCGGAAGAATTCCTGTTCGTATAACCTCATCTTCTGAGCCTAAAGAAATCGACGTAAGTGCGCCATCAATAATTGCAGAAAGCTCAGGATCTTCCCTTGAGTCCAGTTGGAAAGGGTGGCGCTTGTCTGAAGTTAAACGATTTTTATCCACCTTGTCACATCGCAGCAACAGCTCGACGCAATCGCGAAGCCCTCGTTGTATGGCGAGATGCAGGGGCGCGTAGCCATTTCGATCATGTTCGTTATATAAATCTTCGTTATTGTCTAATTTTGGATGGTTCAGCAGAAATGCCAGCATGTCTCGATTATCAGCATAAACAGCCAGATGCAGGAGATTGAATTGACTGTTTACACGATGCGGGAGCTCCCTTGAGGCTCTCTTAAGCAGCTCACCCGTTATCTTTTCGTGCCCGCATAAAACGGCCAGGTGTAACGAATTAACCGACAAGGCCTGATCGCCGATCTTAATTTTGACAAGCTGCTCTTGTGCAAAACAGCCTTTATTGACCAGCACGTTGAGCAAGTCTATATGACCTCGCAGGATGGCAATATGTGTCGCCTGTAATCCGCTGGCCGTTTGCGCAGGCATCGAAACGCCCATTCGAATCAATAGTTCCGTGGATTTGCAATGCCCCATATACACAGCATAGTGAAGCAGAGTCTGGCCATGCTGATCTTTACTTGTAGTCATGTATTCATTTTCATCTTCATTTAAGAAACTACTCAATGCAGCCGCATCATCCCCTTTGGACAAAATCTCAAACCCTTTTCTTAAAAATGCCTTGTCGTCCTTATCACCCGCTTTTATGTGGCCTGCTGATCGAGGGATGGTATTGGTGATTCCCCAGGGTGTTTCATCGTCGGGAGAGCGTGAAATTGAGGATGAGCTGGCTGCTGATGAGTGAGAAATGGTATCTGTTAATTCCGAGGCTGTTTCTTTTTCGGGAGAGTCGTAACTAGAGGAAGAACAGGCGGCCGATGAGTGAGGAATGCTATCAACGGTTTCAGGTTCAGGAGAAGTGGCGTCTGAGGAAGAACTGGCTACTGATGAAGCAGCAACCGATTGGTCGGCCATTGGCATTGTTGCAGGCGCAGCTGCAGGACTGGCTGCCAATCGGGCTTTTTCACTGGCAATAGCGGTTTTCATGTTTTTTACCGTTATCTGTGTACGTATGATGTGAGCATCAGCAGTATTATATTGATCAGCCGTAACAGTCGGTTCTTGTGATAACCTTCTTTTTAAATGAAAAGGATTAAATTCTCTCTCAAACTCATTAAGCTGAAATTGAAAATGTTCGAGAACGGAAGGAGACAGCCTTTTTTCCCTGACGAATGCATCAAAGATTTTTTTGATGGTCAGAGATAAGCGTTCGATTTCAGATAAAACAGTTATTGATGGAGGCTGGGAAACAGAATGATCAGCAATTACATGAGTCAATACGTATTCAAATCCCGTTAGGTTTTCAATGGTCGTTATAATTTCAGACGATATTTCCTTGCTGGTTTCATTATTATCCAGGCTGCTCGTGAGCTTATCCACAGCAGACATGATGTTATTAACCAGGAGTTGGTTTTCGAAGCAATCTGATTTCAGTCTGATATCACAGCTCTCCTTTCCGTATTGAAAGATATCAAGACCTTCAATTTTTTCTAATTGTTCTATTAAATTCGAATGAATCTTAGTCTCAGTCATGGTGCTGAAGAAAGCTCCTGGTAGTAAAAGACCAATTATTAAATGCCCTGCTGAACTATATTTTTTTTCTGTTTGCGGTATAAAATACACAGCCATAGTAATGCTCCAATTGTTAGTAGTAATTTACGTATTCCAGACCCCGGAATGTTTTTGCAATCCGGCACCGTGCCGGGTATAAAGCATGCTAAGTTGTTGATGATGGAAGCACAGGAATTGCCGGGAGTATCACAGAGGCTGTTGTCATTAACTTCCTCATTCGTCTTATCAAATCTACTTTTTGGCCTATTTTATTGCAGATGTGATATTGACATTACCGTAGAAAATACGGGGAGAGGAGATTGATACGCCTGGTAGTAGGTAAGAGGCAGGAGCGGGAGTGAGCCATTTTAAAACATATGGCATGGAGCACCGTCATTACGAGTGAAACGAAGCAATCCATGGTTCAGCGCTCCGAACGTGGATTGCTTCACTGCGTTCGCAATGACGGAGACCGTACGCGAAATACCAGGACTTGTCGCCCTGTTATGGATCATTGCAATACGGCAATTTTACCAGCTGAAACAAACTCACCATTCGTGAACCATGCATCAAGATATCCAATATCATCCACAGTGTAGCCAGCTATATACCCGGGGCCCGCTCCATCCTGATTCATCTGCATCACCATGTCCGGCATCGCAAACTGCGTTGAGCCAGCTAAAGAGAATGAAAATATTTGTGGCGAGACGGCACCTGTCATCGGGTAAAAGGGTATATTTGTCAACCCTTTGGTTTGCTTCAATGCACCTGTAGAGTCGAATACAACTTCCCCTTCGCTGACAACGCTACTATCAACTGCTACATATGTTCTCCAGGTATTCGTCTCTTTCATGACAAAAAATAACTCTGCCAGATGACGCTCACCCAGACTATCATACAGACTGGTAACAATGGCGTAATTAAATGACCGACTATCATAAGGAGTAAATGGCTCTTCTGGTATAACTGCATTTGACTGTAAATTAATGATAGTATCAATATGTGCTGTCATGCGCGGCGGCAGAGTTAAGGTCAGATGAATATCAGATAACTGGCAGGCATTCGCGACTAAATCAGTTGCCATCGTGTATCCTTGTAAGCGTTTGCCGTTTTGGTAAAAATAGCCATCCATCACCATAAAATCACCAGACCCGGTATAGCTAATGCGGCCGGACTTAGGATCACGCAGTGCGAAGGTATGCTTATTGTGCAGCAATTCGCTTAAGTCAATCATGCCACTGGATACATCAGATAGTTGCGCCCGCAACACCTTATGACTAACAACAGATTGAAGCCGACCGGGCTCCAGAGAATGCGCAAACGCTACAACAGACACAGCGCAAAGCATGGTGCCTATCGCCGGTAATACACAGGCTTTTTTCATATAAACTCCCTTTCAACATATAAATAAAATTTTTAGAACCCTCTTGATGACCGTATTGAAGCACAATCAACTTAATGTCGTACAGGAGTTTTATCAGGTTACAGGCCACGTAAAAGGTAAACGCAGAACGACTGTCTTTCAGATAAGAAATGAAGAATCTGAACATGGCAGCGGCATAATCAGCCAGAGTGCCAAATGATTTATAA
>NZ_JBNVZR010000002.1:0-229325 GCF_052527415.1 Legionella navarrensis
TGTTTTTTTTAAAATCGCCGAATCTTTGTAATTTATATCATCAATACGGAAATTTTATGCACGGTTTAATACGAATGGCTGTGATTTCAACGAGTTCGTTGAAAGGTACAGAATGTTATATTGTATGTGTTTACTTCGTCTGATGGTCTGAACTCTTTTTGTGTACAGTCCCAGTTGCTCCAGTCTACTAATGGGAAAAACACATCTGCTTCGAATTCGTTATCTATTATGGTCAGGTATATTCTATCGGCAAGGGGCAGTGTTTGTTCATATATAGATGCACCGCCGATAATCATGATTTCTGGAGCCTCGCCTGCTTTTTGTAATGCGTCTTCAATGCCTGTTGCGTGTTCTATACCTGCGATTGTAGGCATGCTCCTGCTTACAACAATATTTTGTCGGTTGGGAAGCGGTCTGCCGATGGACTCAAAGGTATTGCGCCCCATAATCACAGGCTTGCCCAGTGTCGTCTGTTTAAAGAATTTCAAATCTGCTGGCAGATGACATAGTAACTGGTTGTTTTTGCCAAGGGCATACTGTCGGTCGACCGCAGCAATCAGGCTGATGGTGCTCATGATGAATTTTCCGTTTAGTCAGGATAATGTTTTTTTGCCATGGAAGCGGCCATGGCTACGGCTGCCTTCAGGCTGCCTGTTTCAGCTTTTCCAGTACCGGCCAGCTCCAGTGCCGTACCATGATCGACCGAGGTGCGAATGATGGGTAGGCCCAGGGTAACATTAACAGCCTGGCCAAACCCCGCGTATTTTAAGACGGTTAATCCCTGGTCATGGTACATGGCTACAAATGCATCCGCTCGTTCTATATTGTATTGTGAAAACAGGGTATCTGCCGGAAATGGCCCCAGTGCATTGATCCCTTGTTCGTTTAGGCGGATCAGTGCCGGTTGAATGCAGTCTATTTCTTCACGTCCCAGATATCCGCCTTCTCCCGCATGCGGATTCAGACCCGTGACCAGGATGCAGGGATTTGCCAGGCCGAAGTCGCTTTGCAAAGAAGTGTGTAGTTGACGAATTACCTGAATAATTAAATCCTGGGTGATCGCCCGTGGTACAGCATGCAGGGGCAGATGGGTAGTTACCAGTGCAACCTTCATTACATCGCAGGCCAGCATCATTACGACAGCGGGTGTTCCGCAGCGCTCAGCGAGAAATTCTGTATGGCCTGTAAAAGAAATTCCAGCCTGATTAATAACAGCTTTATGAACAGGTGCTGTTACCATGCCGCCAAACTCACCGCTCAGGCATAAATCTACAGCCTGGCCCAGCATGCTCATTACGTAAGCAGCGTTCGCCGGATTCAGCTGCCCGCAGACAACGGGTTCAATACAGGGAAGATGAAGGCAGTGAAGCCGCCCTGGGACTGGTTTGATATTGCGGCCCAGTCTGTATTCAATGAGCTCAACAGGAATTCCCAGAAGCGCCGCTCGCTGTTCGAGCAGGAATATGTCTCCAACCAGCACGAGCGGGTAGTCTGTGCCGGCCAGTGACAGGCAGATATCGGGGCCGATTCCGGCGGGTTCTCCACTGGTAACCAGCAAGGGCTTCATGCTAGTTTTTTATCCATGATGTGAACGTAGGCAGCGGCGCGCAGATGTTGCTGCCAGTTCTGTACTGCTTCACTGAATTTTTTCTGTTGCAGGAACAGTCGAACCTGCTGACGCTTGAACGATTCAGAATCATCCACTTTTTTTCTTTCCAGCACTTCAATAATATGCCAGCCAAACGTTGATTTGACGGGTTTGCTTATTTTGTGCGGTGGCAAGGCATCCATGGTTTTTTCAAACTCGGGAACCAGCTCACCGGGGCTGACCCAGCCTAAATCGCCTCCTTTTGTAGCACTTCCAACATCCAGTGAATATTGTTTGGCCATCACGGCGAAATCCTTTCCGGATTTTAACTGCTGGTACAGGTTGTTCACCTGTCTGCTGGCTTCTTCCGACGTCATGCTGGCGTCTTGTTTCAATAAAATATGGCGCACGTGCGTTTTAACCACGGCATGTTGTTCATTATTTCCGCCAATAGCCACCAGTTTGATTAATTGATATCCGTTACCGGTACGAATCGGACCACTCACCTGACCCGGCTTCATTTTAACGACTTCATTAGCGAACACATCGGGCAATTCAGCCAGATGCCGTTCGCCCAGGTCGCCGCCTTCCAGTGCAAACTCCCCGCTTGATTCTTCAATAGCCAGACGATCAAAATTGTCACCTTTTTTGATTTTGGCCAGAATGTCAGCAGCTTTCTGGCGTGCGCTTTTCAGTTGTTCGGGTGTGGGTTCTTCGGGCAGAGGAATCACAATATTTTTGATTTGGTAGGTTAATTGTGTCTTATCCTGATGCGCGGAGGTTTTCAGGTATTCTTCAACCTGCTGTGGTGTCACGTTAATATCCTGACCAACCGCCTTTTGCTGAACGCGGCCAATGAGCATTTCCTTACGAACGTTTTCGCGATAGGTTTTCCAGCTCATGCCCTGACGCTCAATTTCACTGCGTAAGTCGCTTAACGACAGTTTGTTATCCGCCGCAATTTTGCTGATGGCGCTGTCCAGCTCAGCATTATCAACGACCATGTTGTTTTGTTTGGCCAGCTGCAGTTCCAGATCAACATCAATTAAATGCTGCAGTACCTGTTTGCGCAGAGCCGTGTCCGACGGCAGTGGCATTTTTCTGAATGCATATTGCTGACGCAGAATTTCGACCTGGGCATTCACCTCGGTGGCCGTTATCACACTGTCGTTAACAACAGCAATGACACGATCCAGTGGTTCCGCCATTGCAAACAAAGGCCACAACACAGCAATACATACGATACGCTTCAGCATACCTGGTTCCTCAAAAATTAAAATCAAAAAATTTACGGCAATTTAGGCCATTTATAATCAAAATACAAGCAATGATGATTATTTTAAACCACATTACACGCTCTAACGGTGAAAGGTATCCACGTATCCGGGTATGTATGTTCTTATGTTGCCTCCCGGATCGCTGGTCCCCACGGAGCCCAGTCCCTTCAACTGCACCTGTAAATACACATTATTATTGTATTGGGGATTACCATTAAAATTCAGGCTTTGAAAACTACGCCCGCCCATCAGACGCACAGCCCAGCAACAGTTATCATACTGCAGACCGACAATGGACATCATTTCATAACCCTTGCTGATGTTGTAGCCATAGGCGCCCATGCTGCTCCATCGCTCTGTAAATGGCCAGGCGTAGGAAAATGAGACCTGATGCAAAGGGTCGATTCGAGGCGATGTATTGCCGACCTGCGTGATGTCCCCGTTTGCCAGATACGTGTAACCAACGCCTAAAAGCTGATTAAACGCTGGTTGATAATGAAAATCAAGATGGCCATTATTGGTGGCGTTGGTATGTGTGTCCCATACATAATCACCTGTTGCTATCCAGGATGGATTGAAATAATACACGGCCCGTGTGGCAATGGGCGACGAGCTGGCCACTGGGGACAGATAACCGAGATCCAGTGGGTTATCAACGCAGCTTCCCGTTACGCTTTGACACAGTGTGACGCGGCGATTGGCAAAATACTGAATCTGCCCGATAGTGAAGCTGGCACGCTCGACCCCGCTTTCGGCGGCCATCCATCGTGTTGTCAGCGCATAGGCCAGCTGATTGGCGTCACCTGTGCGATCATAACCGGAAAAACGATTTGTGCGGAAAAGCTGATCGGTATTAAAAATCATAAACGCGGAATCATAAACCGGGATATTGGTCTGGTTGCGGAAAGGCACGTTCAGGTAATACAGGCGCGGTTCGAGGGTTTGCGTAAAATTACTGTTTAGCCAGCGGCTTTGCCGTTCGAAATACAAACCACTGTCGAGGCTGTATCGTGGGATGCTGCGCTGTAGACGTGCATCGCTGACGTAGGCACGATCATAGGCATTATAATGCTGCACATCATAGTAATTCTGCACCAGTTCGACGGATGGGGTGAAATACCCCCAGGGCCTGATCTGTGGCAGCGCGAGCACCGGATTAAAGTAGTATCGCGGCCCATCAGGTACGGACTGCAGATTGTTCGACCACCTGAAGTTGTCGAACTGGCCGAGCAGGGTCAACTGTGCGTTAAAAGGCAGGCTGTCATAGAAACCGCGCGCCAGTAACTGGGGCAGCCGCTGATAAATATCACTGACGGGTGTCTGATTAATGGGTTGCAGGGTTTGATAGCTTTGCACCAGACCACGAAACAGCCAGTTATCTGTCGTATAGTTCAGCTCTCCTTCCCGCAGCAACTGACGCTTGGTCATTAAAGAGAGATTACTGTCAAAATCCTGGAGAAAATAATCATCCGAAACATCCTGAAGATTCATTTTCAATTGCAGATTGGGACTGACCTGTGTGATATCCCGAAACAGCAGGGACCAGCGATCCGTGGACGCACCACGTAACTGTGGGTATTGGAACTGATTCTCCTGCAGAAAACCGGCATAGGCTCTGTCATGAGACAGATAACGCGCATTCAGCTGACCATAGGATTTTTCCGTCAGGTAACGGAACTGCCCGCCCATCATCAAGCCACGTTTGGTGTAAAGATGAGGTGTCAGTGTGGCGTCGTAGTTTGGGCTGATGTTCCAGTAGTAGGGCAAGGCCATGTCGAAGCCGCCTACGTTTGACGTACCCAGTACGGGGAATAAAAATCCGGATTTTCGTTCCTTGGACGTTGGGAAGCTCATATAGGGCACGTATATCAGCGGGACTTTTCCGACGTAGAGTTTCGCATTACGCGCCACACCGGTTGCCTTGGCGTTATTGAGGGCGATACTGTCTGCCTCGAGATGCCAGGCGTTGTCCTGCGGCGCGCAGGTGCTGTACGTTGCCCTGCGCAGCAGATAATCCTTGTTGGCAAAACGCTCAATCAGGCCAGCCTGCCCCCAGGCCGGTAAAACCGAACCGGGACGGTAGGAGCTGAAACGATACAGCACATCTTCGGCACGGCCAGACTTGTCTACTGGGTGAAAAACCGCTTTTCTGGCAATCATCAGTCGCCCAGGCTCGAGGTATCTTACCTCGCCCAGCAGCTCGATGGCGTTGACCGAGTTGGATTTGCTGTCGCGGTAAACGTAAGCTGTCTGTGCGTTCAACACGCGCGATGTCTGGCGCACCTCCACATTACCCTGCAGCTCGGAGCGGCCCTGATTATAAAAGGAAACCCTGTCCGCGAAGAGCTGGACTTCGCTGGGATTGGACAGCGGCTTAACATCCAGCGGTTTGTAAAATCCTCGACAGAGGTAGGATGAGTCGGTTTCCTGCCAGCCGAGGCAGCGGGCAATACTGGAGCGTTGCAAGGGCGTTAATTCGTCTTCACGTGCCACAACACAGGCCTGGACAGGCTCTGCCATCATGGTTGTAGAGGCGTTCGCGTTGAGAAAATAGAACGCGCTGACGCCTGTTATCAGGGTGAAAAAAACCGTGCAGGAAAACCGATGGCTTCCCCGTGTCGTGATTTTTCTGGATATGGCATTAAACCTGATGTTCACCGCTGTCAAAATACCTTATGATCGAACAAGCTTCGTGGCTGGTCGCTGCCATTTTTGTTTTCGGGGAGTATAACATGCCTAATCGACAAAACGCACTGCACAATTGGCTTAATCAAGCCCTTCATTCTGTTCCGTTTTCATTAACAGCGCTCGCCGGTGATGCCAGCTTTCGTCATTATCATCGCCTGCATTATGACAATGTCAGCCGCATCATCATGGACGCCCCACCTGACAAAGAATCAACAGAATCCTTTATCAGCGTAGCCAGGCTGCTGAGCCAGCATGGTGTCAAGGCGCCGCAGCTGTATGCCATGGATACCGCCCAGGGCTTTATCATGCTGGATGATTTCGGCGATCAGGTGTTTTTGAAAGCGCTGTCTGCGAGCAACGCCAACGCTCTGTATCAGGCCGCCATGGATGCACTTATCACGTTGCAGCAGATTCCGGTTTCCAGCGAGACCCCCTTGCCTGAATTTGACAGGCGCCATTGTTTGAGTGAGCTGGCTGTGTTCGATCACTGGTTTCTGGAGGCTTATCTTGGTCTCAAACTGTCTGCCAGCGAAAAACGCATGATTCAGGACAGTTGTGACTGGTTAAGCGATGCTGTTTTGAAACAGCCACGGGTTATGATTCATCGCGACTATCATTCACGAAATCTGATGGTGCTGAATCAGAATCCTCCCTTCGAGCTGGGAATTATTGATTTCCAGGACGCCATGATGGGTCCCTTTACCTACGATCTGGTTTCCTTGCTCAAGGATTGTTACGTGCAATGGCCAACCGAGCAAATCACGCAGTGGGTTTCGTATTTTTACTCCCACTCCACCGTTGCCAGACAATATTCTCTCCCTGACTTTATCAGAGCCTTTGATCTATGTGGCCTGCAGCGTCATTTAAAGGTGCTGGGTGTTTTTTCGCGCCTGTACCTGCGCGATGGCAAGGCCGGGTATTTAAATGATCTGCCGCTGACGCTGCACTATGTGATGTCGTGCCTGGAAACCTGCAAGGAATTGCAGGCGCTGTATCAGTTTATGCAGGACAGGGTGAAGCTGTGATGAACACCGCCATGATTCTGGCCGCAGGCCGGGGTGAACGCCTGAAGCCGTTGACGAATGAGATTCCCAAAGCGATGTGTCGGGTTAAAGGCAGGCCGCTTATCGAACATCACGTAATCAATCTGGCCCGCGCAGGGTTCACGCGTCTGGTCATCAATCATGCTTATCTGGGCGATCAAATCCGGCGCCATCTCGGTGATGGGCACAAGTGGAATATTGATATTCTTTATTCCCCGGAACCACCTGGTGGTCTGGAAACGGGTGGAGGCATCGTAAGCGCCCTGCCCTTACTGGGAAAGGATCCATTTTTAACCGTAAATGCCGATATTTATACCGATTTTCCTTTTCAGAACATCGCGTTGTCCGGGAAGGATCGGCTTCATCTAATCCTTGTGAAGAGCCCTGCGCATAACCGCAAGGGAGATTTTGGCTTGAAGAATGGCCGTCTTATCAACCATGATCAGATCTATACGTTTTCAGGTATCGCCTGTTACCACCCCGATGTTTTTTCATCCAGTCGTATGGGTAGATATTCCGTTACTCCCTTGCTGCGCAGTCTCGCCGAAGGGGATCTGGCCAGTGGTACAGTGTTTCATGGCCAGTGGATAGACATTGGCACAATCGAGCGATTGCGCCAGGCCAATCAGTCTTAGTCCGGGGATGGTGTCTGCTCGTTTTGCGTTTCAACAACGGGGCGCGCCGGCGCGACTGTCTGAGCGACGGGTTGCGCAGTCTGCTCCGGAGTAACCCGGCTTTCGGGATAGGGACGTTTCTGAATCGTTGCATCAATACCGTGATTTTTCAGAAAAGCCGCGTAACCGTCTTTACCTGGGTCGGTCATTAAGCGAGTAAACTGCTCGACCGGAAATGTAACAGGTTCATTGTTGGCGTCGGTTGCGATTCTGCGACTGTGAAGATTGTTTTCTGTTACATCAACGGTTTTATAGATAGTCCCGTCTTCACAGACGGCATGATGCGTATATAGCCAGGCACTGAACAGGGTATCCTGGGCGCTGCTTACCTGTTCATCAACCAGCTTTTTGTTAACTGACACAGCCCTCAGGAGCTTTGATTCACTGTTGGCAGCGAAACCTATATGTAGATTTTGTGGCACCTGCTCGAGTATTACACCAGCCGCGTCCAGCGCCGCCATTTTTTGGAAATGCTCGTCTGTGTTACGAATTTCATTTGGTTTTCCAAAGAATGGATTGGTTCGGCCATCGTCCTGAAAATGCATTTTTTTGGCAAAGTTCTCCACAACCTTCAATACATCAGCAGGCAGGCCTGCAATGGCACGACAACATTTAACAGCGTAGTCGGCCGTTTCAGAACGTGAAATGATGTCAAACATTTTCAGAAAAGCGTCTTTGTTCGGTAATTGAGTTTCAATCGAACTGCCACGCTTGGTTGTTGGATATTTACTCATAGGATTCCTCGATCAACTTTAGCTTACATTATAGCAAAAAGGCGTCTGTTTAAAGACGCCTTTGCTCAGGTATTACGTTAATTAAGCGTAAAATCAGTCGAGAGGATTAGGGAGCTCATCGGTTACTGACTGGAAGGTTTTATGCTTCATCGAGTCAAACGTGAACTCATCCACCTGAACAGCGTCCCAACGGGCGCGCTCAACTGCCACCAGCGCATCCATTTCCTCCTGTGTGATACTGCCTTTGCTGACTTTTTCGGCCAGTTTGTCTTTCAGGGCGCCGAACGAATATCGTTTCAGATCGCTGATTTTGGGATACAGATCGGCGTGCTGAATCAAGAGCTGCAGGGCCTCTTCCATTTTATCCAATGGCTGTTTGCTGTCGCCACTCAGATACAGCCACTTTTTGATGCTGTCACGGTATTGGTTATTGGCTGTCATCAAACGGGCAATTTTATGATCCAGCCTGTCTGTAGGGTAGCGCATGGTTTGACCAAAAGGGAAAACCAGCAGGCGAACCAGACGACCAATAATCCGGGATGGAAAATTGTTGCAGAATGAAATCATGGCTTTCTGAGCGTTGTAAAAACAATACGTCACAGCCCATTTCGCATGCAGCATCTGATCTTCATTGGCATCATTCTGTTTGTATAGACGTAAGGCGGCCATGGCCATGTAGAGATAAGACATGGCATCGGCCAGGCGTGCAGACAGCCGCTCCTTACGCTTCAACTCACCCCCCAGATAAATCAGGGACAGATCGGCAAGCCAGGCAAATGCGTGGCTTAAACGAGCCAGACGCTTGTATTCTTTATTCAGGGAATTATCTGGCGCCTTAACAAACAGACCGCCTGTCCAGGCCGAGCAGACCGCTTTGGCAAAATTGTTCATGAAATAGCCGATATGTTTCCAGAGCAGAACTGAGAAGGCCTGTTTGTCCTCTTTGGATATGGCATAAAACTCGTCGCGGATATAGGGATGACAGGCCATGGATCCCTGACCAAATATCAGCAGGTTGCGCGACATAATGTTTGCGCCTTCCACTGTAATGGAAATAGGAAGACTCAGATAGCAACTGGTCATGTAATTGCGTGGCCCGACTACAACCGCGCGACCGGCATGTACGTCCATGGCATCATTCACCACAATGCGCGACAGCTCCGTATTGAAGTATTTGGTAATGGCCGACGCGACGGATGGCTTTTTGTGCTGATTGACGGCCGCTACCGTCAACAGACGGGTAGCATTGATCAGATAGTTCAAGCCGGCAATCTCAGCCAGTTTTTCTTCAATCCCTTCGAACTGAGCAATCTCAACGTTAAACTGACGACGCAGGCGGGCAAAGGCACCGGTTGTGATGTAGCACACAGACGAAGAAGCTGCTGCCAGAGCCGGCAGAGAGATGGAGCGGCCAATCGACAGACATTCCACCAGCATTTGCCAGCCACGACCGGCGTTTTTCTGACCGCCGATGATGGTGTCGATGGGTACGAATATCTTTTCGCCACGAATGGTTCCGTTCATAAACGGTTGATCGCCAGGTAAATGACGGTTTCCGATCTCGAGATTTTTTGTATCACGTGAAATCAGCAGGCAGGTAATACCTTCCTCACCCTCGCCTTTGAGCAGGCCATCCGGATCCTTGAGGTTCACAGCAAGACCAATCAGCGTTGCGATAGGAGCCAGTGTGATCCATCGCTTATTCAGTTTATTAATGGTCAGACCCAGGACGTCCTTACCATCGACTTTTTTCATGGTAACAACGGCTTCGGATTGGATGGAAGTCGCGTCGCTGCCAGCCCCTGGCTCGGTCAGAGCAAAGCAGGGTACATCAAGCCCCTTCGCCAGTCTGGGAAGATGACGGGCTTTTTGTTCGTCTGTGCCATAATAGTGCAGCAGCTCACCTGGGCCGAGAGAATTGGGAACCATTACGGTTACCGCAGCCACGCCGGAACGCGTGGCAATTTTCATCACGACATCAGAATGTGCGCGGGCAGAAAAGCCCTTGCCACCAAACTCTTTGCCAATCACCAGTCCGAAGAAGCCATTCTCCTTCATGTAATTCCAGACTGGCTCTGGCAGATCACGCTCCTGACCGACGCTCCAGTCGTCGATCATGGCACACAGAGTTTGCGTTTCGTTATCAAGGAAAGACTGTTCTTCCGCACTGAGTTCAGACGAAATGTTGTCGAGACGGTTCCAGTCTGGTGTCCCAGTAAAAATATCCTGCTCAACCCAGGTGTCTCCGGCATTCAGAGCTTCTTCTTCTGTGGTTGACAGCTTGGGGATTGATTTGACCGCGCGCACGTAGAGTTTATCGACGATAAAGTCACGCACCGGCGAGGCATGCATCACGGCAATAATGGCGGCAATAATCAGCCAGAGAGGCAGAGCGACAAACCAGGGCATACCCACAACCCAGGTTGCAACCACCAGATAAACTACGCTCACCACTTCCCAGACTGGTGAAACCATGCTGCGATATAAAGCGACGAGAGTAAAAATTACATACGCCAAAAACAATAAGATAGCCATCGTATTCTCTTCCTTTTGTTCGGACAGTCATAAACAACTGTCTCATCCTATCAGGAAATTGGCCTTCTTGATACGGTTTTGAAATCAGGGTTCAGAGACAGGGCGGCTTGCCTCTGAGGCATAAATAGTCTAGCGTTAAGATTTTCTGCCTGGATATTTTATGAATCATCGTTTGGTCTGGAATTTCAGCATTGATGACAGCAATCCTCTGGATATTTCATCCTTTGGGGAAGACGAAGCGGATTCACTGCGCTGGGAGATACGTTATTTCTGGGCGGATCACGGCGAGATCGTATTGCGTGGTCTGGATACAGAATGCCTTAATCTGACCAGGTTCACCGTGAAACATCGACCTGATGCCTACTATCTCCTGGCTGATAAAGATTACAACATCAAGCAGAGACGTGGCGAAATTCTCATCAAACCCGTGATGAGGCAAGAAGACGCCTGCCTTGGCTATGGAAAAAAAATCAACCTGTTTAACTACCCTGCTGAGCAGATGCTCCCTGGCCTGAATCCCTTGACTGGGGCGCAGATGATGGAGTCTGTACAGAGCGAAGGCCGAATCGTCAACGTGGATAAATGCGCGCTCATCTATAAATTCGACACGCAACCGGGAATAAAACTGGAGTTGGCTCGATTGACGATCGACAGCCGTATTTTCTTCAGCGCCTGTGTCGAAGGCCGTTCGCTGCGCCTGGTTAATTTAATCAGTAAGCACTTGCTTAATCAGCAGATTTCCTGCGATTATGTCAGTTTCCTTAAACAGATTGCCGTGCCATGATGAACACGCTTTTAGCTCTCGTTTACAGTTTTGGCAAAATTGGATTCGTCTCGCTGGGCGGTGGCAACTCCATGCTGAAACTGATCGAGGCGGAAGCGGTTACCTATCGGCAATGGATAGCACCGGATGAATTTGTCCGAATGGTGGGAGCCACGTTCCTGTTTCCCGGCTTAACAGCCGTGAAACTGGCTGCCTTAATCGGTTATAAGGCGGCCGGCCTGCCGGGCCTGCTGCTGGCGGTGCTCAGCATCAATTTGCCCGGCCTTGTGCTGGCGGTGCTGGGGTATCGCCTGTTAACTAATGACAACGACCCGATCACGCGAAAAATCATGATATCCGTTCAATATGGTGCGCTGGCCCTGCTGGCAGCAGCCAGTATATCGGTCGGACAAGGAGTGATTGGCATGTATTATTCGCTGCCAATAGTCCTCATAAGCATTCTGTTTTTACTGGCGCTGGTTTACTTGCAGTTATCTCCATTCTGGGGATTTCTCGCGTTTATCGGAATAGGATTTTTTGTGGTTCGTTAAAGGGAGACTCACTTGCAGGATGCATTGGATAACCCAGATTATTTCATCAATCGAGAATTTACAGCGCTGGCATTCCAGGAGCGCGTATTGCAGATGGCACGGGATGAGCGCATACCCTTGCTCGAACGCATGCGTTTTTTATGCATTTGCTGCGGCAATCTGGACGAGTTTTTCGAAATTCGCGTGGCCGGCCTGAAAGAGAAGGCGGCTCTGCAGTCGCGCCTGCCTAATATCGACGGCCTGACGGCAGACGAAATACTCAATCAGCTCGGCAAAAAAATTCATCGTTTGAGCGACGATATCTACCATATTTTCAACAAACAGCTGCTGCCGGCCATGAAAGAGAATAATATCTTTTTCCTCTCTACTGATGAATGGACTGACGATATTCATCTGTGGGCCAAGCATTATTTTAAGAATGAGATTTATCCCATCGTCAGTCCAATCGCACTTGATCTGGCTCATCCTTTTCCACGCCTGTTTAATAAGAGCCTGAATTTCATTGTGTCACTGCAGGGTCGGGACGCCTTTGACCGCAGCATTGATTACGCGGTGGTCCATGCTCCTCGATCGCTGCCCAGAATTATTCATCTGCCATCAGAATTATGCACCAACGGCGACAATTATTTTGTTTATCTATCCTCCATCATCCAGGCACATGTTCACCGCCTGTTTCCCGGCATGGAAATTAAGGGGTGCTACCCTTTCCGCCTGACTCGAAACAGCGATCTGTTTCTTCGCGAAGAGGAAATTGATGACCTGGCTGTGGCTGTTCAACGGGAATTGTTTTCGCGCCATTATGGTCACGTGGTGCGTCTGGAAATTGATAAACACTGCCCGCATGACATCGTTGACTTCCTCCTGGTCAAACATCATCTGCATCATGAAGATGCCTACTATTGTGATGGCCCGGTCAATCTGCAGCGCTACTACAGTGCCATTAATGGCATTGACAGACCCGATCTGAATTATCCGCCGCTGAACGTGCAATATCCAGAGCAGATTCACCTGCGGCGCAGTCTTTTTTCCGTCCTGGATGAGCAGGATATTCTGCTGCATCACCCCTACCAGAGCTTCGATGTGGTCGTCGATTTTGTCCGCCAGGCCGCTGCAGACCCTAATGTACTGGCCATCAAGCAGACGCTGTATCGCAGCCATTCGGAATCAGCCATGGTTAAGGCCCTGGTAGAAGCGGCCCGCTCAGGAAAGGAAGTGACCGCCGTAGTAGAGTTACGCGCCCGTTTTGATGAAGAATCCAATTTGAAACTGGCCAATCGCCTGCACGATGGCGGGGTACTCGTTTTGTACGGCGTGGTGGGATACAAAACGCACGCTAAAATGACTCTGGTTGTCCGGCGAACGCATGGCAAACTGAAGCGTTACGTTCATCTCGGCACCGGTAATTATCACGAACAGACCGTTAAACGGTATACGGATTTTGGCCTGCTTACCGGCGATCCCTCGATAACCTCTGATACACAGTCCATCTTCCAGCAGCTTACAGGCCTTGGCAAGGCTGTAAAATTAAAATACATCAGTCACTCACCCTTTACTCTGCATAAAAGCCTGCTCAATCATATTGAAGAATGCCAGCTGGCCGCTCAGGAAGGCAAAGAGGCAGAAATTAACATCAAGGTGAACGGGCTTACGGACAAGACCACTATCAAGGCGTTGTATCTGGCATCTCAGGCCGGGGTAAAAATTACACTGCTGGTGCGCAGCGTGTGCTGCCTGAAACCGGGGATTCCGGGAATATCGGACAATATCCGGGTATTATCTATCGTCGGACGTTTTTTGGAGCATCATCGGATTTACCATTTTAAAGCCGATGACAAAGAACACTATTACTGCTCCAGTGCGGATCTGATGGAGCGGAATCTATACAATCGTATTGAAGTTTTATTTCCTATTCTCGGTGAAAACAATCAGAAACGCATCAAACAGGAAATCTTCAGAAACTACCTGAAGGATAACAGTAACTCCTGGGAAATGCAGGCAGATGGCAGTTACAGGCAAACTGCGCACGGACACCATAATGCCCAGGAGGAGCTGCTGCATCTGTATTCAAAAAACGGGGATTAAAATAAGTCTCAAAAACCGCTGGCCCAATCTACGGCTTTATGTGTATTGTTAAATCATTCGGCGCTCTGGTACAGCAGGCTTTTACTGGGTTTTCCGGCTTCCTCGCGTGCAAGCTTTGGCAGCAGGTAGCCCGGCACGATGGCCTGAAGTCGCTGGTAAAGTTCGCTGGCTTCCGTGGCGCTGAGGTCAAAATGCGCGGTACCGGCTACTTTATCCAGTACATGCAGATAATAAGGCAGAACTCCGCAGTCAAACAGCCGCTCACTCAAAGCGGCCAGGCTGTCGGCATCGTCATTCACGCCCCTGAGCAGTACTGATTGATTCAACAGGGTACAACCAGCATTCCGCATGGCCTGACAGGCTGCCTGCACCGACTCATCGAGCTCTCTTGCATGATTGCAGTGTAAAACCATCACCTTACGCAAACGGCTGGCAGATAAAACAGACAGGAATGCCGCATCAATACGTTCAGGCAGTACAACAGGGATCCGGGTATGAAAGCGCAGGGTTTTGATTTGCGTCATGTCATTCAGTTGACCGATTAAATCCTGCAACAGGACATCGCTGGCCAGCAACGGATCACCGCCACTCAAAATCACTTCATGGATGCTCGAATCCTGACGAATGTAGTCCAGCGCCTGCTGCCAGCCGGCGCGGCCCGGATTATTGTCCTGATAGGGAAAGTGCCGTCTGAAACAAAAGCGACAGTTAATGGCGCAGACACCCGTCAGAGTCAACAGGACCCGACCGTGGTATTTATGTATCAGGCCTGGCACCGGATTATGACGCTTCTCTTCCAGGGGATCAGAAACATAACCCTCAACAGCCAGCATTTCCTGCTCGATGGCCAGCACCTGCAATAGTAAGGGATCCCGCGCATCCCCCGGCCGCATGCGTGCGGCAAAGCCGCGCGGAACCCGGGTTTTAAACTGCTGCTCGGCTGCCGCATGACCCAAATGGGCCGGCAAGTGCAAATATTCAAGTAATTCACTGGCAGAAGCAAAGCCTTGCGCCAGAATTTTTTGCCAACTCACAGGGGCATCTCGCATTACGTGTTCAAAATTGGTAAACTGCGTGAACTTTATCGAAATTGCAACAAAATCACAACAGTGGAGCACTGATGGCCATTTACAGCACGAATGAATTAAAAAACGGTTTAAAAGTTATGATTGATAATGCTCCCTGCAGCATCGTCGATTGCGAATTTGTCAAACCCGGTAAAGGCCAGGCCTTCACCCGCGTCAAGATTCGTAACCTGAAAACAGGACGGGTTGTTGAGCGTACCTACAAAACCGGTGAAACGCTGCCCTCAGCAGACGTTGCCGACGTGGAAATGCAGTATCTGTACAGCGACGGCGAACAATGGCATTTCATGGTTCCTGATACATTCGAGCAATACGCAGTGAGTGCGGAAACGCTGGCGGATTCGGCTCAATGGCTGAAAGAGCAGGATGTCTGCGTGGTCACCCTCTGGAATAATGAGCCCATTCAGGTTTTACCGCCGACCTTTGTTATCATGACTATTGTTGAAACCGATCCTGGTCTGAAAGGCGATACATCCGGCGGCGGCGGTAAGCCGGCAACACTGGAAACGGGTGCGGTTGTCCGCGTTCCATTATTCGTTCAGACCGGTGAGTTAATCAAGGTTGACACCCGTAAAGGCGAATACGTTTCGCGCGCCAAAGAATAACACCACTTTGCTGGTACCCGACCTGACGACGTGCGGGCCGGGTGCCTTGCTCCATCAGGTACAAAGCCTCATACAATGTCGTATTATCCTGGCTGCAACATCATCACCTGTAACCAGTTCCATCCCTTTGAAACCCGGAGACGAATTGGCCTCACAGATAAAATATCCCTTAGCACCAAACAATAGATCAATTCCCGCGATATCCAGCCCCACCAATTCGGCACAGGCCAGAGACAAATGCGTAACTTCATCCGTCAGAGGGAACGGGCTCACGTCACCGCCCAGAGAGTAATTCGCCTTGAAGCTTCTTTTTGCCGTGCGCTGCATACAGCCAATAACCTGCCTGTCCATGACAAAAACGCGCAAATCACGCCCATAACTGCTACTGATAAAACGCTGTACAATATATTGCTGACCGTTATTACCCAGTAATCCCAGCAAATCACGAAAACTGTCCACGGTTTCACATAAATGCACCCCCATACCACGAAGACCGGAGATATTTTTGATAACAAGTGGAAACCCGATTTCCTGTTCAACCAGTTCAACCGGAACCGGAAAATGCAACAGCATGGTTTTGGGTGTGGGCAGTTGATTATTGACCAAAAGCTGCGCAACGCGCATTTTATCCTTAGCCAGGGCAATCGCGTGAGCACTGTTGGCACTGTAAACCCCATTCAACTCCAATTGACGGATTAGTGCGAGTGCGTACGAGCTTGTGTCGGCACCGAGACGAGGAATCAAAAAATCCGGCAGCTCCACCGGACGCCCATCCTTATAAATACCGGACAGGGAATCGGTCGGTGTCAATATGTTGAACTCATCCGGTCGATAGACTTCCAGCTCGACATTCATCGCCTCAGCAGCCGCCATAAGTCGCGTGACACCGTGGTCAGCGGGCGTTAACTGCTGTCTGTTACGTTTATAAAATATCCAGCCTTTCATGGAGAACCCTATTGTTGGTTTGTGTCGGACAGCTTATCGTCTTGCACGCCAGGCGCCACCATAATTACGATGATAACCCCAGTTATTATTTCTCCAGCTGTAAGCCCCCCAGTTGTTGTTTCTCCAACGGTAACCGGAATAAAGGCTGTTACCCCAGACTGGCCTGTAACCATAATAACCTGTGGTATAGACGTAGTCAGTATCGTATCCGGGTGCATATGTTGACTCGGTGACGGTGCAGCCTGACATCATAAGGGCTGACAGTGATAGGGTGGAAGCTAATATTAGCGTTTTCATGAGCATTTCCTTGCCAAGTCCATGTCTTAAAAGTATACGACGAGAGTTTTATATTTACAAATTGGCCTCGATAAATACCGGGAATTTTATTTGTGTCTGCGTTAGAGCGCCGAATGATTTAACAATGCACATGAATTGCAGTAAGTTGGGTGAAGACCCAACCTGCCGCATTTCAGGATCCAGGAAGTCAGTACAGGTAACGACGTCGTGGATAACTGAGCCGGCATTATTTATAGTGTTGGTGATTATATGAAGCGCTTTAGGTCGCTCTTGAGCCATAAGAGCAGCTCACCACACTTCAAACCAATCTCCCTGTCATCACGTGTATTTAGGTTCAGCCAGGAACAGTCGTTACCTATATGTCTTATAATAGACCATTTGCTCCATTATTGTTTAAATTTTAATCATAAAGGTCAGGCTGATTTTTCCTGCAGAGGCGATATTCAGGAGCGGGAGGCCGTTAAGCTGTTCTTCTTAATTAAGAAAATGCAGAAAGAGTATCGGCAAAACTATATCTTCACGTACCGGAAGTATATACTCCTGCCTAACCTTTTTTGCCAGTATCCATGAAATAATCGGGGTTGCTAATGAGCTCACAAGTTGCTTTTTTACTTAAAAAAAGAACTTTTTTTCCACTGTTTCTAACGCAGTTTTTTGGTGCGTTTAATGACAATGCCTTTAAATTATCGATGGTCACCCTGATAAGCTACCACCTCAGCACGTCGCAGGCCTGGTCTGAATATTATCAGGCTCTGGCCGGCGCTCTTTTTACACTGCCTTTTTTCCTCTTCTCAACCACCGCAGGCCAATTAGCGGATAAATACGACAAAGCCATTCTGGCACGCTCGGTCAAGGTACTGGAATTGATTCTGATGTGCATTGGGGCCTATGCACTGTACGTAGGCAGTATTCCGTTAATGATGACCGTTTTAACCGGCATGGGTATTCACTCGACTTTTTTTGGCCCTATTAAATACGCTATTTTACCGGATCATTTGCCTCGCGAGGAATTATTGACCGCAACGGCCCTGATTGAAGCCAGCACCTTCATCGCCATTCTGCTTGGGACGACCCTGGGAGCGCTGGCTATTGGCAGTGCGAAAAATCATGTGGGGATGGCCGTTTTTATCACCAATTTCGTAGCCGTCTGTGGACTGGTGGCCAGCCTGTTCATACCGTCAGCCAAATCAAAGCTGCAGGATTTAAAAATTGACTGGCATCTGTGGCGTTCGGCTAAAATCATCATAAAAGACGCCATGGCAAGGCATAAGGTTTTCCCTGCCATGCTGGCCATTTCCTGGTTCTGGCTGATTGGCGCCATCATGTTGACCAAGCTGCCGGATTATATCCATTATGTTCTCGGAGCCAGCCCTTCGGTGTTTTCGATCTTTCTGGCACTGTTTTCTACGGGTATTGCGCTGGGCTCCATGGCCATCAATTACCTGCTGGCAGGCAACATTACGCTGCGTTACGTTCCGGTCTGCATGCTGTTGCTGTCGGTATTTGCAACTGATCTGTATTTCGCATCTCCCACGCTGACCATTGATGAAAATGCGCTGCAGTCGCTGACGACGTTTTTGTTCCAGTTTTCAAGCCTGCGCATAATGCTTGATTTCTTCCTTTTCTCTTTTTGTGGCGGTTTGTTTTCCGTACCACTGTACACCTTTATTCAAGTAAGCTGCGACGATGGCTCACGAGCCAGAACACTGGCGGCCAACAATATTCTAAATGCCTTGTTTATGGTACTGGGGATGGCGCTGGTGATGCTGTTACTGCACTTTAACGTCAGCATCATTATGGTGTTTTTGATTTTAGCTGCCATGAACGCTCTGGCTGCACTGGGTCTGTGGTTTATGCTGGCCAGAAGCGCCTGACCAGCACCGCGCCTAATCGCGGAAGTTCTCGAATTGCAGGGGAAGCTTAATATCCGATTTCTTTAACAGAGCAATGGTTTCCTGAAGTTCATCACGTTTTTTTCCTGTGACGCGGACTTTATCGCCCTGAATAGATGCCTGAACCTTGATTTTACTGTCCTTTATCAATTTGATCATCTCTTTGGCAATCGATTGCTCAATCCCCTGCTTGAAGGTCATATTCAGCGTCCAGGTCCTTCCGCTGTGTACAGGTTTGCTTTCCATGTCTACGCCGGCTGTGCTGACGTCGCGTTTGGAGCAATGATTACGGAACAGATCTTCCAGCTGTCGAACCTGAAACTCGGACTCGGATTTCAGCGTAACGGTCAGCTCCTTTAACTCAATACTGGCGTCAACACCGCGAAAATCAAAGCGGGTTCCCATTTCGCGAGCCGCGTTTTCAACGGCGTGCCGCAACTCAACTTCGTTAGTTTCTGAAACAATATCAAATGAAGGCATCGTCCACCTGTGTGATTAATTTTAAATTAGGGGGTGAATGGGGATCTTAAGGGCAGAGGGAAGGAGAGTCAACTTAATGCGCAATACGCAGGGTAACAGCCTAATGTGCCGTATGTTACCACTGGATTTGACTGAGAAAGAATGATTGTATAGTGTTATCTGCAACGCAATAAGCGTAGCCTCGGTAATACAAACCAACCAAATGGAGTTATCATGCCAAATCAGGAATGGCCAGCAAACGATTATGCTATCGGTTCCTTTATTCAGGCGAGCATCGCCAATCAACATCTGAATGCCGTCCATTGTCGCCCGACAGACCGAGTTCTCGACATTGGCTGCGGTAATGGAGCCTATACACGCAACATTCTGAACCTGGTTCCTGACGGCTCGGTTTTGGGTATTGATCCATCGGAAAACATGTTGAAACTGGCGCATGAAATTATTCAGGAGTACCCTGGTTTTTCGATAAAAAAAGACGATGTTCTGTCTATGAATTTTCAATCTGAATTTGATTACGCTGTGTCATTCTGGTGCCTGCAGTGGGTCAATAATATTGTCGAAGCATTTGCCAATATTGTGAACGCCTTAAAGCCGGGCGGCAGATTTTTCACCCTGTTTCCGGTGGGCGATGATCCCTTTATCATGGGGTATTATGCGCTCAGAGATGCCAGAAAAATTCGCAGTCTCGACCACTTTACTCCGCCGATGGACTATACTCGACTGGACAACCTGGCTGATAAACTGAAATCAATACCCTGTAAACAACTCAAGGTTGAAAAACAGCGTCATTCGCTGATACTGCCTTCACTTGATGTGTACAGAAAATTTGTCAACGGCATCGCATTTTTTCAAACGCAGCTTCCCGATTCGGAAGTTAAACAGCTGAATGATGCCATGGTTGAGCAGTTTGACGCGGAATGTAAACGGCTTTACCGCGGGGAATATCAGTTTAATCTGTCGGTTTACTTAGTCAGCGGTGAAAAATAACGGCCCACTATCGGGCATACGGGAGGCATGATGAAACGCAATGGAGCAGCTGAATGGATGGGTGGGATACTGGACGGACAAGGCACGGTTTCCACCGACAGTGGCATACTGAATAAAACAAAATATTCTTTTAAGACACGTTTTGACACAGAACCCGGGACAAACCCAGAAGAGTTGATTGCTGCCGCGCACGCGGGTTGTTTTTCCATGGCATTGGCAGCTCAGCTTGAGCAGGATGGCATGAAAGCCAGCAGGATAAACACAAGTGCCAGCGTTACCCTCGAAAAAACAGCGGATGGCTTCTCAATTCCGGCTATTCATTTGAGCGTTACCGCAGCGGTACCCGGCGCCAGCAAAGAGCGTTTTGAACAATCAGCGCAGAAGGCAAAAGCAGGCTGCCCGGTTTCAAAGCTGATGAATGCAACCATTACCATGGATGCAACGCTGGAAGGCTGAAGAGCAGACAGCCAAACGAGTCCCGGAGCAATCCATCGGGACTCGTTCCCTCTCAATGATCAATCACGTCTAATTACACACCTGGTTAATGACACAATTACCATCACCATCGCAGGTCTGTACATTCTGGCAGACGGGATCGGCATAAAAGCCCGCAGCACCCGGCGCGATCCACACGTTATCACCATCGTCATAGCCATTGTAGTAGTCGCGATGATCATAGTAATGGCTGTTATCATATCCATAGCCAGGATGATAACCCCAGTTATTGGCGCCTGCGTTGGGGTGAAAACCACCTCCCGCATTGAATCCACCCCCGCGCAGAGCAAATCCTGTTTCAGCGAAGACCAGGCACAGACCCAGCAAAGCGGCCTTGAATAGATGTAACCCTCGTTGCGCGTCCATATGAACCTCTCGAATTAACGTAATATTGGCAGGATTTTCCCAAATCAGTCAGGGGCTGTTGACTGCCCCCTTCCCTGCATGCCATACCCTATGGACCATTAATCAAAAAGCCCTATTCGAAGTATAGACAGTTCCTGAGCCCGCGCAGACAAAAGTTACTGCCAGTCGCTTTTACTCATCACCTTACCGTTAATACTGAGTTGCTGATTTTCAAGTTTTATCACCATCACGTAGTCATCACCCTCGACCTTAAAAAGGCCTTTACTGAGGCTTTGCTGCAGAATCTGCTCAGCCTGAGCCTGGGCCTGCTGCGGCTCCATGCTGCGCGTCAATGATTCCAGCAGCAGCGTTTTTACAACAGCGGCAGACACCCGGAACTGCCCCTCGCCGCGAACCTGCTGGGCCATTTGTGCTGGATCGGGTAATACCGTTTTCGGCAGGAGAAACTTCAGATTACCCGTGAGACGCCCCTCTGGAAACGTCACATCCAGCTCTGACAGGTTCAATTCCACCCCACGGGACAGAAGCTTCGGCAATTCGGCAACCAGTCCCAGCATAAACAGTTCGGGGTGTTGATTATTCTGCATCATAGCCCAGCTGGCCTGATTAATGCCGGCCATGGCGGACGGCTCCAGATTAGTAAGACCCAGCTTAAAGGAAGCCGGCCCATAGTGTTTATCGGCAACCTGCAGTTGCTTAAGAGACATGTCGTAATGGGCGTTCAGGGCACCGTCCGACAGATCGGTACTCACGAGCAAATCAAAATCTTCCAGACTGTATTGCCTGTTGGCGTCATTCATTTTGATAAGCGGAATGGCAAGATGATTACGTCCCAGCCATAGACCGGGCTGCTCTCGATATACGTTGAAATCATCGAGCAATTCACTCAATTGAAACACGTTTTGTTTATCGGAGCCCTTCAGACTGTTCAGTGTTAAATAGCCATCCAGTTTATCGACCTCAGGCGAGAAGCGCAGCTCGACACGGACACCACCCAGTTCAAAATGTACTGTATCTGAATTGGCTTTGACATCGACGGAAAAGGACGGGAGCGTATAGCGAAGAATGGTCTTGTTCAGATAACTGACCAACGCCTGGTAATGCGTTTCAGGAGTGGTACTCACATGCCCGGTTCCGAAGCGGATACCCGCGTCTGTAAAAATAATCGGACCATGATTCATGCTGAGTGGAAAATTCACATCTACATCCGCAGCCGGTGTGGTCGTGATCGCACCAGTTGTTTTATCCGTTGTTGTCTGTTGCGGAACATGCATGCTCAGGGCCAGCTGAGCCTGAGATGAAAACCAGCCGCGCTGATAGTGATTCAGCGACACCCTGAGCAGAGAATTATCCGGGATGGCGTCAATATTTTTACTGATCGTGCTTTCAAGAATTCGTCCACAGACATAGTACGATGCAAGAATAAGCACCACCAGTGAAAGAAAAATCTTTGCCCACTTTTTCATGCCTGCCCCTGTATCATTTTGTCTGGTAGAATAATTATGTAAAATACGACCACCCAAATGTCAATAAACTTTGATCGGAAAGATAAATTTCACTGATTTGCCATTGCTTTAAAATGCGATTCGTGTTGAATTAATCTAAAGAACAATAACCGGATTACATAACGCTATGAGTAAGTCAAAATGGTCATGATTAAGCGTAATTTACCGTATTTGCTGCTCAGTCTGGTGTTTTCCATCTCGTGTTCCGCTGCCGGCAGCGATGCTGATCTGGCTAAAAAACTTGCCGCTATCGAGAAAAAATCCGATGTAGTGATGGGCGTTACCGCAATTTACATCGAAAAAAACAAAACCATATCCCATAACAGCAACAAACGATTTTTTATGGCCAGCACCATCAAACTGCCTATTGCCATGGCTTTTTTAAATCTCGTTGATCAAAACAAAGAGTCGCTGAGCCGCATGATCAAACTGGATTTGAAAAATTCGGTACCTGGCTCGGGTAACCTGCACTACGCATGCGAAAGAAAAAAACAAACCAGCATGTCGCTGCAGCAGCTGCTCAATTACATGCTGATCAACAGCGACAACAGCGCCAGCGATACCATTCTGCAACAGGCCAGAGGCCCGGAAAACGTGACCAAGCGTATGCAGGCACTGGGAATAAACAATACAGTCATTAATCGCTCCATTCTCGAAATGATGATGGATACCAATCATGTTGATCCTTCGCTTATCAACGAACCACGCTCCGTGTATTCCTGGAAAAAAATATTTAACAGCGTGTCGCTGAAAAGCAAAATGCTGGCCTGGAAGTATTTCGAAAACGATAAACGCGATACTACGACCTCAAACGACATGGCTCACCTGCTGGTAAAATTATACAACAAGGAGGCTCTGTCACCTTCCAGCACCAGTCTGTTGCTCAGCATCATGGAAAAATGCCGCACGGGCAGAAGCCGAATCAGAGGGCTGCTGCCCCCCAATGTGAAAGTAGCTCACAAAACAGGAACCTGGGCAATTGGCGAGCAGAATTATCTGAGATATCCTGGCTCGAAGAGCCTGTATCGCTTTGCCAGCGACGTTGGCATCATCACCCTGCCTCATAACGAAGGGCACATCGCCATTGCGGTGTACGTGAAATCTCAGGCAGCCAGCGACTACTCAAGAAACAGAGCCATCGCAATGACCAGCCGTGCTATTTACGATCATTTCGCTTCCCCGCAGCGAAGCAGTGCCCCCAAAATTCATCAAAAGAAGAAAGCAGCGCTGGTAAAATCACGCCATGCGTCTAAAAGCCGGAAATCAAAAATCCGCCATAAACCGTCATGAATAACGGTGAATTAATAATGGTCATCGTCATCAGCCTCAGGGAACTCAGGGGCAGCGGGTGGCCCGGGAATTTTTCGCGATTCGCTGGCCCATTCGCCTAAATCTATCAATTTACACCGATCCGTGCAAAAGGGTCTGTACGGATTTTCAACATGCCAGGTATCCGGTTTGCCACATATTGGGCAGGAAATTTTTTTTCTGCTCGTCATCAGAATCCTGTGTGTTAATAATCAGGCACGCAGTATGCTATACGAAACCCTGTCATTTCAATGATTATCCAGAAACAATGGATGCAACAGCCACTCACAGCATCCTGTGTTTTTCAATACGAGTATGCTACGATTTCGTCGCTTATGAACTGTGAGAACGCTATGTCGGATGCCGAAACAACCTGGGCTGATATTCTGGGCGACGAAAAAGCCAAACCTTATTTTCAATCAATAATGCAGTTTCTCGCAGAAGAAAAAAATGCGGGAAAAATCATTTATCCGGCGCAAGGCGATTTGTTTCGTGCATTCAAGGAAACGCCTTATGATCAGGTTAAGGTGGTGATTTTAGGGCAGGATCCCTATCACGGCCCCGGACAGGCACATGGCCTTTCCTTTTCCGTACAACCTGGAATCAGAGTTCCCCCCTCACTGAAAAATATTTATCAGGAGTTAAACACGGATCTGAATATCCCGATTCCTGAACATGGCTGTCTGCTCAAATGGGCAAATCAGGGTGTTCTGCTTTTGAATACGTCCCTGAGTGTTGAGCAGGGCAAACCCCAGTCTCATGCCAAAACAGGCTGGACCGTGTTTACAGACAAGGTTATTGAGAGCCTGAATGATCACGAGCAGGCACTGGTATTTTTATTATGGGGCGCCCACGCCAAAAACAAGCGTGAATTGATTCGCTCGAAAAAGCACCTCGTGTTAACCGCCGCTCATCCCTCTCCTTTTTCAGTACACCAGGGGTTTTACGGGTGTCGCCATTTTTCAAAAGCGAATGAATTTTTAATCACCAATGGGCGGGAACCCATACAATGGGCGCTGTGACGACAACAGCGCCCGAATATCAGGATCAGTCCTTGCTTCCAGTCTTGTAGCCTATGAAAAGCGCGACGCAGCCTCTCACGGTGATCTCTACCCGCTCCAGATTCTTCTCCAGAGCCATTTGCAAAGATTGCCGATCGTCGTGTTGGTTGGAAAAAATACGTTTCTCATTATAAAAAGCCATTAAACGCCGGCTCATTCCGCTCTGCAGGTTTTCATCAGCTAAAATAGTGGCGCCAAACAACAGGCCGCCGGGTTTGAGCATAGCCACCGCATGCTTAATGGCGATCGATTTTTCAATCATGTTTCCGGGCAGGCAGTGAAGCAGGTAGTTAATTGAGATGGAATCAAACTGCTCATTGAGCGAAGCCGGCTGCTGTTTGAAAATATCTGCCTCATAGGTTTCCGCAGGCAGAGGTCTGACGGCATTTTTAGCAGCTTCCAGGCAGCCAGGATTCAGATCCATCAATGCCAGACGCGTACGCTGCGGCCAGGTATGATGTTTCAGGTAATGCCCGGTTCCCACGCCAATATCCAGATGATTAACCGAGGCAAAGCTATCAAACTGCTCCTGCAGGTAACGACTGGGACAGCGCCAAATCCAGCGATTTGAAATACCCAGCACCCACAGATCATATATTTTTAATATAAACCCTGTGTATACAGCCTGCCCCGCTTTGATATCTGATTCGCTTATTTCGGTCATGAGAACTCCTTGTGAATAAGACGACAATAATATACGCGTTGCGGTCCATAGTCATTCCTGTCTGCTGCCATTTGATTAAACCTGATTTACCAGGGTGCCTGGATGAAGCGGACTCGATCAGTTTTACCTGATTGCAAGCGCCTGACTAAGGCTGCATAATCGAGCATCCGTTTCACGGCGGATGGCAAATTGTTACGATAATGATTTTCAATTTTACAAGGGATTAACAAATGAAATCTTTCAGTGTTCTTATTGGTGCGTTGGGTCTGTTAGTCGCTCAGGGTGTATCTGCCGCCTCTTGTTCCATCGACAAAAGTGAAATGTATGCGCAAATTTCACAATACGGCTCGCTCAGCACCCATGGATGCCCATTCAATAAAGATGGCTGGGGAGTCATAAAAATATCTGAACCAATCCAGTCCAATGATTTCACCTGCTCTGCCACTTGCACTTATGCGAGAGGAGCGGGTTCTACTGGAACAAACTGCAACTGGCAATCAGGTAACTGGGGCAACACCTTATCCTGCAATTAACAGTCTGAACGGGTGGGCAGGCCGAATACGGCTTTTTCGCCCACCTGAGTTGATTAATGTCGGTCTAATAGACTTATCATCTTGAATATCTGGGGGCAGAATCCTCCATGATTGATCTCTCACCGTTAGTTATTTTCATATTGGCTAAAAAATTCAAGTTGCTCCTTAAGAATAAAAGGATGTGCCTGAACATGATCTAAGGTATCGCTGACGGATTTTATCCATACTAAGTCGCTAAGCTTTTTGAATGTCTCATAAGCTATCTCAGCCCCAGTATAAGGAACGTCTTTATCCCCTTTAGTACCTACTATCAGCAGCGGCGCTGTAGGATTGAATTCAAAGTGGTTAAAGTTTGCTTTCAGATCATCGATATTTTGGTCCTTCTCATTAAGAATACTGTCAAAAAAATGCGGTTGAAAAATAAACCTGGGGTTATGGGGCAGTGCCAGCAGAATTTCTGGGGCCGTGTGAAAACCATCTAACAAAGTGGGGATAAGAGTGTTGTATGGGGGGACAAAAATTTCGTCAAAACTTGTCCAGTATTGCCTGTAGGTTTGAAGTGAAAAGAAGAAATAGGCCAAATAGGCAGTAGCTCTAGGTCCTGGCTCCAACATTATAAAATTCATGGTTTCTTTCCAGCCAAACGGCGCTGATCCTGGGGCTACAGCGGTAATTAGTAAATCGGGATACTCCTTGACAAGCTTTTCAAACACGACCATGGTCGTGAACCCACCCTCAGAATAACCAGCTAAATATAATTTGTCACTGATAGGATAATTAAGAAGTCTCGCTAATTCTTTAGCCGCTAATATCATATCCACGCTACTGCCTGCCAAAGTGTCTGCCTGGATATACGGGTGAAACAGCAAAGCACTATCGCCTAATCCGAGATAGTCAGGCATAACGGTCATGAAACCGGCACTGTTGCCAAAAGCAGCAATATACATATGGTTTCTTTGATTATTTCTGGAGGGTACATCGTTTCGGTCGAACCGTGTCCCATGGTGGTAGCTTACAATGCTTACCGGTCTTCCTGTGGCTATTGGCATGGCCACCAATCCAGATGCTACGGTGGTGCTTCCATCGGGAGCTATGGTTTGGTAGGCAATTTTGTATAGTTGAAGATCATAATGGGCTGAGAGAGCATCCAAGGGAGGAATTTTTTTTAGGGTTAGCTCTGCTGTTTTACGGGAAAATTCTCCTATCGATACATAGCTGATTAAATGGCTATCTTCATTGCGTGCGTGGACATTCAGATTAAAAAGAGTAAAAAAAAACCAAAAAGGATTAGTTTAACCAGTTGCATTCATGAGTCCCCTGATTTTATCAGGCTATAGTAGAGATAAGTCCTGACTAAAAAACAATTATAATTGCATTTTTATTACCGATAATCAAACGCTCGCGTATCCTTTTATGTTCAGTCCTTAAACTGCTATAGATTCAGAATGAAACTGCTGTTTGCGTGTAATTTTGGTTCTAAAAACCGGGCATATCACTGGTTGTGTACGCACATAGCGCCAAAAGACTGCACGTTGAACACATATTTCAAACCAGGCACGCTGCGCAAAATTTTTGTAAATGCATTGCAAGCGCATTCCGCCCGCTTTTTTTACTATCAAATGGCTATGGTTGATATACATGTTGTCAATATTAAAAATTCAATCCTTGCAGTGGTGATGAAATAAAAGTAGATTTACCCGGTTTTTGCATTAACAATAATAATCAAGGAGTAAGGTAATGACAAAACTAAAGGGAGGGGACTACAGTCCTGCAACACGTACAAGCAAAACCAGTCCTGACAGATCACACAAAGTGCCTCCCCTGCAAGATAAAAAAAAGGCCGCTTTTTTTAAACAGCAACAGCCAATCAAAACCACCTTAACAGACAGTGAATTGCACGATTTGCAATTGCAGGTGGCCGTTTTGCTGGCCCGACTGGGTTGAGGCATCTCATCAATTAGTATTTTGGGCTGTAAATGCAACATAGCCCAAAATCATGCCGAATAGAGGTCGAGTAGAAGTACTGGGCTTATTGCTACAGAGCGACAGGCCGGTTAAGAATTTTTTTATCCAGCGAGAAGTCCTGTTTGCACACGTACTCCGACCTGCGCCCTATTACCGACTTTACAACAGTTTCCAGACTTAACCAGGTTTTATTATTAACACTAAAGATGTCTTATTTTGTGTATAAGAGTGCCCTCTCCGACAATGTGGATCGCTGATTCCGATGGACAAGATCGGACGGGAATCTGGGACGGGTTTGAGCGCTTGAACACAACATTATGATTTTGTAATTTTAGTGAATCATTTAAAAGATTCCAGACTGACTGTTTCCATGGGAGAAATTATCGCTGGTTTCAATGATTTAAAAAAGAACAGGCGTGGGTTGCCATCAAATTTTATAATCGGCTCAGACTCTAAATGTTTCAATGTTTTTTGCAAAATAGCACATGAGGCTTTATTGTCAGGGTGGGCCGTAGCTACAATTTCTGTTGGTAAAGGACTTCCATGCTCAGCGGCAATAACTCCAACGGCATGTTTAATATATTTTTTTGCAGCAATCGCGATTTCAGTACCATAACCTTTACCCCAAAAAACCTTATCCATGAAAAATCCAATTTCTATAACATTCGCATGACCGGCCCCAGTTGTATGATAGGTTGCCAACTCATTTTTGATTGAAACCGAACCAATAAACTGGCCCGTATCATTTTCATAAATTGAAAATAGACTGAACGGATCGCCGTTATTCCAGGCAGAAGTTTTCAGATCAATCACAGTTTGAACCGTCTCAAGAGACCAGGTTTTCCCATTATTAAGCCATTTTACGACTTCTGAATCACCAAGTAACTTTGCATAATTGGATACCAGGGTTGCTCGCGAATCTTGATTCAATGATTTGAATGTGAGTCGAGTTGTGTATATTGATGTAATATATCCATCTGATTTAACTGATAAATCACCAGTTTTTTTTGAATTGTAAATATATGTTGTCATCAGCAATCCTTATTAATTCCAATTATTGCATTCCGCAAACAGTTACTTTTTTGCCAATTATGCAAAAATCGCCCCCGAGATATTAAAGTCCCAATTGTTATGGTAGCAACACATGTTGACGACATTTTCTCTATTTTATACAGAGCATGGCAAAATACCCCCGACGAGATTTTAATAAATCACATACAGTTGCGGTTTGTTCAAGTTCAGCCAATCTTGTATCAGGGCTATCAAACTGTATGAGGAAGCATTGGCAAATAAATAATTTTCTTATTTTCCATGTGTGACAACAGTCTGTTTATCCATTTTTTTAGCGGCTCAGGCTGTGTATCACAGTCAGCATTTCTGGGACAGAATACGATTAGTTGCGTTTCATTTTTGTTATATATGTCTATGTAAGCCAGCCAGGTTCGATGATCTTTGGTCAGGATGATTGCTCCTTCGCAAATGGTATATAATCCAGGAGCTTCACCGGTAAACATTATCAATGAATCATCAAAATATTCCGGCCCAATATCATAAAAAACAATAGGCAGAATTTGCTCAACTGTATTTTTGGGTAAATTTCAAGTGGAAAAATTTGGATGGTGGAGGCGGCGTCTGAAAATTGGAACCGGTTCAATTCCCATATTTTAGAATGGGGAAAGGAGCTTTTGGCACTTGCTGCTTAATCTTTGATCGCTAGATTACTCAGTAAATATAAGGTTTCTTGAAGAGCAAAGCAGACATACGAATTAGGCCTAATGTAATTGCTGAATATATAATTTTATTGAACCATTGGCTGAATATTTTATACTTCCTCCTTTTTCACGCCTCCCTGTGCGAGAAAGTTTCTTTTCGTCCGAAGTTTGGGTGTCTGCCTTATTTTTATACCAAAATCGTTAACTTGACGGCGCTCTATTGAATAACACCGTCAAGTTATCTTGAATTACCAATTTTTGGCATTCAATTCAGCCATTTCTGCTGCCGTATCAGCCTTGTCGAATTCAGATCGCCTTTCTTCAGAAACGTCTTTTCTCCAAAATTTATACTGAAGATAACTCTCAGCGACCGCACCACGTTCATTTCTTTTGCTTTCAAAGAAGCTTTTCTCGCGGTATTGACGCTGAGCTTGAATATGTTGGTTTAAAGAGTCATAAACTTTAGAGTAGTCGTTCAGGTTTTCGCGTACCAATGGGTTTGCAAGTAAAGAGCCCTCCGTCAAGGCATCTCTGACTGCAATCAGCAAGTTTGCATAACTTGTTCTTCTTCCATGCTGAAACTGGGGAAGTGAATTGTTGATAAAAGCTACTACATCACCTACGTTTCCCGCAACCATTGTATCCATCAGGGTTTTAAAGTGAGTGCTTCTCTGATGAAAATCCCTGCCATTGAACTGGTTAAAGAATGAAAGAAATCCGCTGGTTTCGCGCCCGCGTTGTTTTAAATAGTTATTGATTTCTCTCAGGCTTTCAAGCAAACGGGCAGGATTGGCTTTCTCGCTCAAATCGGGTGGATTTTGTATGTCATCCGGCATCGGGTATTGTGCTTTAAATTCTTCTACAGTACCTGAAAAATACCCTTCTTGCATGGGGGGAGGCAATATTATAACCCGGCAATTTGGCGCAAGGACACCACGAGTCTCCAATTCCACAAGTACCCGGTGCAAACTCAACGGGCCAGGCACATAATGTCCACTCTGGTTACTGATTTGAGTTACCTTCCCTGCTACAATTTTGAGTTCACCTGCCCCAGCCAAAGCTTCGCCGCGGGTAAACGATGGATGACCAATCCTGCGGCCATTACGATATTCCCCATCACGATTTGTATACAAATTTCCTTGCATGTCCATGGTGAAGATGTGAGGTTCCTGTCCTGTATTTTGTATCGGGTTTTCCTCTGTTCCCTTATGCAGCCGACCATTTCTGGCGGTTAAAAGATAGTTTAGTAATTCAGTTTGGGTCAAATAATGATTAAAGCTGTTAAAAAATTGGGGGCTATTTGGATCAAGATTCTCTCTATCGACGCTTGGATCAAAACTTTGGTCTCGTGCTCGTAATAGGTCGTTGAACTCTATGTGCACAGTCAGATCCTCTGTTCTGGGCGATGCATTTGCCCATCCGTCGTTAACTGGTTGTAAAGCATACCTGGTTGAAGCGTATCCTGTTCCCCACGCCCTGTGCTTTGGGTCAAGCATTTCTCCCTGCAATCGAGGATGAAGAGGGATACCACGCCCTGCTGATATCAATTCTTCCTCGTTTGCAGGAACCGCCCCAAAAGCTGCTTCGTAGGTCATTGCAAGGGAAGGCTGTTCGGCTGAAAGATCACGTGAAATAACACTGGGTTGATCATTTAAAGTTGAGAGAGGCAAGATGGTTGAGGACCAGGTATGAAATAATCTGCCTGCTTTCAATATAGTTCTTGTGCTGGCCTTTATATCAACAAATCGCTGTCTTTCTGTAGCCTCTTGAGCAGTTTCAGTGTTTCGAGTAGCATTCAAATAAATATTTATCAAGGCTTGTCGCTGTTGATGGTGGAATCGATGTATAGCCAGTATCTTATCTGTGTTTGAACGACCATCTGACGTAAGATAGTCTAGCAATTGGTTACGGGCATGATTGTAATCATTAATGGCGTCCTCATTACCAACTATCCCGGGAATAAACGCATAATTATTGTTGCGTATATCAGTTACGAACTGGTTTCTTTGTTCAGTTGTAATGGGCATTTACCTTCTCCGCAGTTAAAAACATAGTTGCTTTCTTTTATTTGTGTACATTTTATCGTCAAATTATTAAGGATATATTAACTCAAGTGTAACCAGCGAATTTTTTCACGACCTGGTTGTGTATCATATTTTCATTCTTGCCCGAGAAACCGCCCATCGCAATTTGTTATCAGATTCGGTTCTTTTGTGCACTAACTTATCATGTGCATGATTCTGCAATAGCATTTCACTTCTTCGGGTGAGCTGAACCACAGAGAGTTCGGACAGGTTTCGCAGACTGAATGGGCATTTTGAAGGATGCGGCTATTTGCACGATCGCTTGTTTGAAGGCCTCGCTGCCGTTCACTTTGATCGTGCTGCCGAATTTTTTCGCATGTGGCGGTTTAGAAAGTCTAACGGTATTACTGAAGGCTTTCATAGAAAGATGAAACTGATTCAGCGTAGAGCTTATGGATTTCGGAATTTTGAAAATTACAGGACTCGTGTTAGGGTGCTCTGTTGTTAACCGCGAGTGCCCCCGTAAGTTGGAAAGACCCGAAAGACCCCGAAAGATTCTGAAATGGTGCCGATATGGTGCCGTGTTTTGCAATGACTGTCGTTTCAACCTTATAAATCAACAACTTAATTGGTGGGGCGGCGTCCATACCATTGGCTATCTAATTGATTGATATTGAATAATTATTTGAATTTGGTTTTTGAAAAAGCCCCCAAATAGGCCCCTGTTTGTGGAGTGTTACTCTTGGAATTGAACCAAATTACACCAATTACTGTTCTTCTATTCGCGAATAGCGAACGATTAATAGATTATCCTGATTCTCTTTCTTTATTTAAAGTTGATATCAAGAAATCAACCCACGCCATAGTATAAAGGTACCCATCAAAACCTTCTACATATGCCGCATACTTGCCTTGGAAACTTTTATTAATCTTTTGAGGTCTTGCCTTGTATTTTTTCCTTAACTGGGTATGACGGGACATGTTAAAATCGGGATGTGTTTCACAAACCAACTCAACCACCCTTCCCGGGCGACATTTGTATGGTGATTTAACACCTTTAATCAGTGCTATCCCAGTATTGTAGTCCTTTAGCTCTTCTTCATTCATCTTTGTGGCATCCACAAACTCCAAAGCCAAATCAGAGTTACTTTTATTTTGCCCGATCTTGGGGATAAGAAATACATTCAAGCGAAAATGCTGGCTGTCTGCAATATTCATATCAAGTTTTTCTGAAAATTGTTTAATATATTCTCTGACGACCGTGTAGTTTTCTTTTTGAAATGCTTTTAAAGCCGCATCTTGTTGAGCTAGGGATGATTTTGTTAACTGAAGCGCTATTGCAAGGTTTGCCATCAAAGCATGCTCCTGGCCAAATTCTTGGCTCAAAATATCTTCAAAGTTAGATAAAGAAGATAAACAGTAACCTGCCACCAATAAATCTAAATGCGGTAAATCTTTGTGTTCAATTCTATTTCTTAGCCCAATTAAGAGATTTAAATTTTCTCGCTCAGGTGTTGTATACTCTCCCCAATATAAATCACAGCATGCTTTGAGGCTAATGTATTTTTTTCCCCCATCAATCTCAATGTAACCACCATTTTTGTCTTTTTCAAAAACATCGATACCTTTTTTTAAAAAAATTGATAGAAATAGTGCAGTAAAAGCTATAGTTATATTTACAATATAGCCATATGTCTTCAGCTTAAACAGCGGATTGTTGTAAACTCCCACGGCCAACATTGCAAAGTCTTTCGCTTTATTAACTAACTCTGTTTGTTCTGAATTATTTTGGTGTATAGCCAATTTTTGGCTATGAAGAGACAGGAACTCATCACTAGTTAAAGAAGACATCCCTATTGAACTATACTCTCCCCCTCTTGATGGATTGAGAAGATGGTGCCAGCGTTTCGATACATAAGTTTTACAAGTTTCTATTTTCCAACCAGTAAAATCAGCCAATTCTCTAAGAGTAAATGATTGACAGGATTTTTCTTTTATACAAAAGAAATCAAATGCCAGCTTAACTTTATCGTAGCGAACCATAAAATTTCATCCATTTGATATGCTACATATAAGTATAGGCAGGGCTAGTTTATTGCTCTAGCAAATCGCATATACTTACCATCTAATAATTCAATTATGAGATTGAAGCAATATCATCAACCAAAAGATCATTCGATCAACCCATGCGTTCTTCTGTTCGCGAACAGCGAACGGCTGTGATATACTTAATTTATGTTATTTAGAGAATAATACCATGTTAAAGTCACAGGATTGCGTTGTATTAATAAAACTACTAGCAAATATCGGTATAGACCTATCCCAGCGCCAATTATCCGCCGCATTGGGGATTAGTTTAGCTGAAGTTAATGCGGGCATAAAGCGACTGGAAGAAGCGGGGTTATTAAGGAAAGACAAACAAGGCAAACTTTTCCCTAATGTTCATGCAGCAGAAGAGTTTCTAATACACTCAATCAAATTCCTCTTTCCTGTAAAGTTGGGTGAATACACTAGAGGGACTCCCGCAGCAATTGCCGCTCCCATTTTTCGCGATAAAATCGCATTGGGTAATGACCCTATTCCCGTTTGGCCTGATGCAATGGGAGAGGAGCGTGGTGTTGCTTTATTACCTATTCACCCTAATTTATCAAGAACGTTACGAGCAAACCCCGACTCTGCTTTTCATGAATTACTTGTCTTAATTGATGTCATGCGCTCGGGGCGCCCACGTGAGCGAAACCTTGCAGCAGCACTTTTGAAGGAAAAATTAAATCATGCTGGATAATAATGTGAAATTGGCGAATCTAAGAATGTTAGAATTTGTCGCAACAAAATTAGGTGATATTCGAAACGATGTTGTTTTCCTGGGAGGATGTACCACAGGTTTATTCTTGTCCGATCCTCTAGTGCCAGATGTGCGCTATACACTTGATGTTGATTGTATCGTGGATGTTATTTCCAGGAATCAATACTACCAGTTAGAGAAAAAACTTAACAAACAAGGCTTCAAGAAATCCATAACGGAAGATGTCATTTGTCGTTGGTTTTATGATGATGTCATTCTTGATGTAATGCCTACTGATGAAACAATTTTAGGATTTGGAAATCGCTGGTATAAACAAGCAATTGAGTTCTCAAACCTTTATTCATTGACTGAGAATCTTGAAATTCGTGTTGTTACAGCACCTTATTTTCTAGCCACCAAATTTGAAGCCTTTAAAACAAGAGGCAAAATGGATTTTTACGCCAGCCATGATTTTGAGGATATTGTATCAGTGCTGGATGGGCGCATTGAAATAGTAGATGAAATCAAAACCTCTGATTCAACCCTTCAAGAATACTTGATTGATTCGCTGCGAGAAATCATGATTTCTCCATCATTTAAAGGCGCTATTCCTGGCCATTTTGCTCAATACGGAAGTATTGCCAATGATCGAATTGAATTACTCGAGCAAAAATTAACTTCTATACAGAGTAAGTAACATGAGTCTGGCATGGTTAACCGATATTCATTTAAATTTCCTTGATGCAGATGAACGCACAAGATTCTACCAAGAAATTATTAACACCAAATGCGATGGTGTATTGATAAGCGGTGATATTGCAGAAGCGCCCAGTATCAAAAATATATTAAAAGAGTTGGCAATTTTTATTAAAATGCCGATTTATTACATTCTTGGCAATCACGATTTTTACCGAGGTCAAATAGACACCGTACGCAACGAAATGAGAGCCTTGACTGAGTCTAATGAGTATTTATTTTGGCTTCCTGCTTCTAAGTTTATGCAACTAGATAATGATACATTATTAGTTGGTCAAGATGGCCGGGCCGATGGACGCTTGGGTGACTATCATAATAGTCGAATTACGCTTAATGACAGCAGAATGATCTCTGATTTATTTCAAGAAAAGCTTGTAGGGCGATCCCAATTGCTAGCCAAAATGCAGCAACTTGCCGACTACGACGCTAGTCAGTTACAAGAACAGCTGATACAAGCTGCAATACAGCGCCCCCAAAGAATTATTGTTTTAACTCATATTCCACCATTCAAAGAAGCGTGCTTGCATGAAGGGAAAATAAGCGATGATGATTGGCTGCCTTATTTTGCTTCAAAAGCATCTGGTGATGTGTTGATGAATATTTGCACCAAGCATCCTAATATCGATTTCTTGGTGTTGTGCGGCCATACCCATGGGAAGGCGACATACCACCCATTTCCAAATCTGATAGTTGAAGCCGGCCACGCTGAATATAAAAATCCGGAAATTCAGAAAATGATAGCCATTTAGCCATAATTATTCATACCTTAATGGCATCTAAAAGCTCACAAATAACCCCTGTTTTCCAAACAATCCCGATGTCTGATTCAGGGGCAATTCGGCCGGAATATATGCCTAATAATTGATATCCTGACCAAGAAATGTGCGTTGTATTGTTGTTCAATGTAACACTTTCACCGTGACGATAGAACACTACAGGAGAGCCAGATTGCCCTGTTCTTGTTCTAGCATCGATATAGAACTTAGGGTCGCCATCAACATCAATATCGAAATCACTAGCTAAAAACCCAGTAATCCATATACCGAAATTATTCATCGTTTTTTTTGCAAAAGGAAATCCAATAATATTTAATCGCACCCCAGGTTTTAGTGAGATTCCAGCTTCATGCTTAATTTCCACATCTAGGTCATAATATGGCGAAACTTCCAAACGACTACTATCATCAACAGGCACCGGAAATGCTACGACATCAATAGACTCCTTCAAAAATGGATGTTCGTACCAAGCTGGCTTCTCATCAATCAGCAATGGGAATTCTGAACGAATATTTCTACCTACACATCCCTTCATATTAAAATAAACATGAATCTTATTGGGAATGGCTGCAGTTTTCTCATCCAGTGGCTTTCCAGTATTTTGATCCCTGCCAGTGACATTATGTCTATTGGTCAACAAGAAAAATTTATTTTTTCGCTTCACCATAAAAGATGTTGCCTTTGCAATTAATGTCTCATTGAAAAATGATTCCACATATAATGGTGCTGCCGATAATGGTTCGATGTTGATGATTTTTGGTCTCATCTATATTAACTCCTCGACAATTTTTAGTGCAAATTGTTATTATTTTGTTTGAAAGTGATTCAGATGCACTCCTGGGTTACTCGTCGTTGTTTTTACGTGCAAAGCTACTCCAATTCCAGCAGCTATACTCTGAAGAAGGGGAACTTGAGTTTTACTTCGAAAGAGATAAATGATGGCGACTTTAAAACTAACAAAATCTAAATTCAAACTGGCCTTAGAATGTCCCACTAAGCTCTATTATATCGATAAGCCACAATATGCCAATCAGAAGATGGAAGATTCGTTTCTGAAGGCACTGGCAGAAGGTGGGTATCAGGTAGAAGCCTTGGCTCGATGTTATTTCCCAGACGGCATATTTGTAGTGCCAGAACACAAAGAATCAGTCCTGGATGCAACAAAACGATTGCTTGAGGCGGAGTCAATTACCCTTTTTGAAGCGGAAGTCTTGCATCAAGGATATTTAATCCGCACAGACGTTCTAATCAAACATCAGAACCATTTGAGATTAGTTGAAATCAAATCAAAATCCATCAGTAGTGAAGAAATCAAAAAAATAGAAAAGAGAGATGGAACAATCAATGCCGATTGGAAACCTTATGTGGCCGACGTTGCCTTTCAAAAATGGGTGCTTCAGAAGGTTTATCCGAATTACCGCATATCAAGCTATTTGATGCTTGTTGACAAGGACAGCATCTGCCCAACAGATGGATTGAATTGTAAGTTTTTACTGGCCAAAGATCAATCAGGTAAAACAAGCGTGAAAATTTTAGAACCGCTAACCGCTGAGGATTTGTCAGTGCATCTGCTTAAAGAAATCAATGTTGATCATTTGACAGATAAAATCTGGTCCGAGATCGATCCTGCGGGACGCTCTTTCATCGATAGATTTCAGGAGTTTAGTCAGCAGTATTTTAATGGATTAAAATCGACACCCATCCCTAAAAAAGCATGTGCTAAATGCCAATTCAAAACATTACCCCATGATGAAGCAAGTGGCTTATTATCAGGATTCAAGGAATGTTGGCATGAAGCACTTGGCTACAAAGACAATGATTTTCTTGCTCCCACCGTTTTGGATTTATGGAAATTTGGTCGCAAGGACGAATACTTACAAAAAGGGTTAATAAAACTGCGTGACTTCGATGAAATTGATTTTCCGACCAAGGAAGATGGAAAACCAGGGGCATCAATGAGTCAGCGCCAATGGTTGCAAATTGAAAAGGTTCAAAACGGCGATAACTCCGTTTGGATAGATGATCAAGGTTTGCGTGAGGAAATGCAGTCCTGGGTGTATCCATTGCATTTTATCGATTTTGAAACAGCGATGCTACCTATCCCTTTTAAAAAGGGAGCACACCCGTACCAAGGTATCGCTTTTCAATTTTCCCATCACATGATGGACGAAAAAGGGTGTGTGGCGCATGTGGGAGAGTATTTAAATACTGAGCCTGGCATCGATCCATCGATTGATTTTGTTCGCGCTTTAAAGTTGGAGCTTGAAAAAGACAATGGTACGATTTTTCGATATAGCGATCATGAGAATACCTATTTAAATATGATATTGCGGCAATTACTAGCTCTACCAAAACCGCCAGAAGATTTGGATGTCTTGGTTAGGTTTATTAAATCGATTACAAAGTCACCTTCTAAGAGCCGTGAAAAATGGGAGGGAAAACGATGCATGGTGGACTTATGGGAATTGGTAAAACGATTTTATTATGATCCACTGACCAACGGTTCAAATTCAATCAAGAAGGTATTACCTGCTATTTTGAACCGTTCTAAGTATTTGCAGCAAAAATATGGTCGGCCGATTTATGGTTGCAAAGACGGGATTGTGAGTAAAAATTTCATCAATCAACAATGGATCATCTATGAAAACGGTGTTATCAAAGATCCGTACTTGCTTTTAGAGCCCATCAATAAAGAAGCCTCCGATGAAGAAATTGAACTACTGTTTGAAGATGAATATCTAAAAGAAGGAGGAGCCGCAACCATTGCTTATGCCAAATTACAATTTACTCATATGAGTGATTTTGAACGAAAAGAGCTTAAAAAAGCCCTTCTAAAATATTGTGAGTTAGATACATTGGCTATGGTCATGATTGTTGAGGCTTGGCTAGATATGATTAAACCATAATCATTAGCGTTAATACCGCCAAATACAACACCCCCAATACCTATGATTTATGAAAATTGATTATTAGAAATAAAAGCTAATAAATGCGTTGTTAATTTCGCCACATTTGGAAACATCAATAATGAGGCATGAACATCTTCAAATTTAAATGATGATATATTTTCTGGATGCCCAGCATCATTTCGAGTACGTCTTATTTGCTCGTTAAATGCTGGCCAATACGCATTGTACTCATCACGCAAATCAGAAGACATAATACTCACATGTTTATCCAAAACTGTTTTAAGTGTATTGAAAATTGTTTTAGCTTTCCAATCAGACAGTCCTTTCGGTGGTTTACTGTGTTTCTGATTCATTGCATTACGTAATTTTAAAATTAAACATTCCGCTGTTGCACCTATCATTACCGCGGCAGATTTATGATGGCCAGCATTAAAGGTACTTATTGCTTCATTTAAATACGAACGTTCAGTATCATCAAGTTGACATTGGCTGTCGATATAACGTAAGTATTCGCTGGGGTTACAAGGATCTCGATTTAAATTTTCTAGTGATTTAATGCCCTGATCAGTTATATGAAAAAATGGTGGATTGGGGTTCGCTAAATCATATCCCCACGCAAGATAGCCTGTATTCATCAAACATTGAAATTCAGACAATATCATTTGCTCATAAGTTGGGTTGTGAGTAATTTCAAACTGCTTGGCAACCTCTTGTAATATCACACCCGATTGCAGATTCGACGAAATACGAGACCTCTTATTACGCTCTATCTCATTTTTAACTGTTTCAAGCAGTTTTTGCCGAATTTTGTCTTTTGTTATCATATGGTAAGCCTTTTATTTTTTGTTTTTTACTACCTTTCAACCAGATTGAAATACTGCCTCTGTCAAAGACAAAAGAACTAAATTATCGTGTTGTTCACATAAGTGATCAAAAGTCATCCAATGCATTCCTTTGGGTTTTCGACCATCTTCGTTTAAAAAGCCTTCTTGCCAACCTAGGCGTGATCGTATTTTATCGGCCTTTCTTGAAGCTCGATAGCATACAGTTTCTCGCTGGCTAGGGTAAGCTAGCGAGAAACAATTGCGACAAGCAAAAATGTTGCCTTTATATAGAATAGCGACCCGACAACCACATCCACGTGTAGGGCAAATAAACCACGGACGTTGACCGCCCAAATGACAATCAGTCCATACAAGGCTTATATAATAGTTAAAGCTTCGCCACTCATTTCCATTTTTTCTATGCCAATACCTTAACATAAGATGATCTAAAGATTGGGCTACATCCGCATGAACAGATGCAACCACATCGCCCTCACATTTCCATTGCTGACCAAATGAGTTACCTGGCGTAAGTAATTTCTCACGTTGCCATTGCCGCACATCAATGGTTCGATAACTATTTGTTGTCGATTTTGCTCCATAATACCAATGTCGTCCGCTACCGGTTCCCCCCATTATATTCTCCTTATTTTACCGAAATCATTTGGGAAAAAGCATGTGAATCATTCCCCAGATGAAGCACGACGATATTCATATGCTGAATTGTCACTTTTTTCATTAGGACAGTTTGAAACCGCTAAAACCGGAGAAACCGATTCCACGCGCCATTTTTCAGCCGAACTGTTGCCTCTACAACGAACTAAACGCAAACCATTTACAATTCGTCCGGCATGTCGTTTGAACCACCATCCTAGCTTGCGGCGATTAATTTCACCTCGCTCACTAGCAATATCATGCAACACTTCTCTTAACTCATCATCACGAAGCTGATTGAGCCTATTCATGGCCTCGCGCAACATGGTTGGTGTTCTCTCAAATGCTGCATACCAAGCTTCTAATAAACGTGCTAATGTTTCTCTGTCTGGATCTTCTGATAATGCTTCAAATACTGAAGATGTTGAATCTGCGCAACCAAGCCATAACAACGGTTGCCGACAGAAGTCAGACCATTCACTATAACTAACCAACGATTTACACTCTGTCATCGGTTTGCCAGCAATGATCCATGCACGTATAATTGTCAATGCTGCTGAAACATAGCGCTCTCTATCTTGTAGCAAATCACGAACCAAATTAGGTCGATTAAAGGTGCGTGTCGCCGGTGTTTCTACAGCAGGATCAAGACTAATCGTTATGCAGCGTCGTGCCATATCTTGGATAGGGCCAACATTGTTGCCACTTGATAAAAAGAGTGTACGAGTATTTACCGTAGCTGTTTTTGATACGCCAAGTATGCGTCCACTCATAAACTCTGATGTTAATGCTGTACACAAGCTTTTGTGTGCCAAGAGGTCACTGGTGAGATTGTCAAACTCAATAACCGCTGGTGCACGTAGTAATTCTGCCAACAACAGTTTACGGCATTCTTCATCATCAGCTGGGAACGTGGTCGGCGTTCCTCGCTGAGGTGTCGCAAAAGCTGTAATCAATTCACACAAATAAGATTTGCCCGAGCCAGCTATATGAGCTCGTACATGAAACATAGGTGCGAGAGCAAGGCTTGGTCGAATTGTTGCAGCTAAAATTGCTGCTAACGCTGCCGCTTGATCAGATCCTTTGGAAAAACGAAACTCACTTAATAGATTTAGCAGTAATGCAAGAGCCTCTTCTGCTTGCATACGTGATGGCTTATCAGGAATCGAAAATTTATTCGCATCAAACATCCCAAACATACCAGTAGCTAAATCATATCCCGCTGTATTCATAAGACTGCCATCTGAACGAAGATATGGTTGCCGCGCTAAACCATTGAGCACAGGTAAATGCACATAATTCGCTGCATCAAATAATACAGCGGCGTGACGCTCGGGTGGATCAATGCGCACCCACTCTTGTGCTCGACCATCAAAGCGCTCCCAAACAGCAGCACTTGCCAGTGCGCGAACTAAAGCAGGTTTAGATATTGCCTGTATCCGAGTTTCATGCGTTCCTGGATCATTAAATATTGCTACAATTAGATTCCCTCGTTGATAATATTTTTTTGATCGCGCCAATTCAAGTTCAGCTACATCTGCCACACGATGAATTTCTCCAGCAAGAACACGAATAACAGATTTCATGCGTGCGGCACTTACAGTAATCCCAAGTATGCATAATAAGTCACGAATATGCCTACCAGCACAATGACCATGAAAGCATTTTAAACCACCGACAGGCCAATTATCATCCGGCTCAAAATAAGCAGTGCCACTGTCAATTGCGTCAGTGTGCTCTTCGACCCATGGACAAGTGATGTCATGTTTACCCATGCCAAGATAAGCTTTATATAAGTTGCGTTGCCGCAAAATAGTAATCACAGCATTCTCTTCTGGACAAGGAATACAAACAGTTTCAGTATCTACATCATAATTTTCTGGTGTGTCCATCCTCTGTTGTTTTGATCGCTCTGTGTGAACTATTTCAAGTTGAAGACCTTCAATCAATTCTTGAACTGAATAACGATGCTTTGGAGACCATGTCTCCATTTGACAATGAAATGGAGGCTGATGCTTGCCATTCACTGCAATGGGTAGTCGAGCGAGCCGTGTTGTTTCTCCATTTGCCCCAGGATCACACAAGCCAGCATTTATTATGGCATTCATGAGTTGATCTATTGCTTTAACATCGTTTAATGGTTCATCTAAAATATAACCTGCTTGATAATTACCAGAAGAGGTTTCCAAAAACCAGCTGGGTGGCAGAGTTAGCCTTTCTATATTTACTTTTGTACCAATATCATCAAGCATTAAAGCGTATAATCCACAGAAATTTGCTTTTGTTCGACGATATTGGCCAGCATCGTTTGGTTTAAACATACCAAGGCTAAAATAATTATTCTCCTCACGAATAGTGGGTATAGAAGTGCCATTAATCCATGGTTTAGCAGTCCATTTACTTTTTGGGCCGTCGGCCGGATTTCCTTTAAAACTGACCAAAAGTGGATGTCGACCAGCTATTACTTCGCCAAATATAGAGAGCAAAAAATTGTTATTGTCTACAATATCGGTTTTATCGCTTATGACGGTTTCTAAATGCTCGTTTGCTAAATCTGTCAGGGCTGTGCTCATGAGCGCACCTCCTGCACTGACTTACGGCTTTCTTTAATATGTTTTTCCAGCCAATCAGTTATTTCAGCTTCAATCCATCCGACAGCTCTATCACCAAGCGATATAGAGGAAGGAAAATCTCCTTTTGACATGCGTAAATAGATAGTACTTCGAGATAATCCAGTCCTTGACTTTACTGCAGGTAATCTTAGAATGTTTGTAACCATGTTGAACCCTCCAAGGGCGTTGTTAAACACAGTTACACGATAGGTTGCTTGCCATAATGATTGGCCGGACTCGGCTGTGAGTTAACCGAATCGGTTAACTTTTTAGGAAGACGATGTAGAAAAGTGTTCTTTTGCTTCGTCCAAGTATTTTCGAATAGTATCCTCTGAAATATCCAGTCCCAAAGATTGCAAAGCAGAGCTTATACTATTTTTATTACTACCTGTTGCAGCATTACGCTTAGAGGATGGATCATATGAATATGCGTGGATGGCCATCCCCAAAATAATTTTTAGCATGGTTTTTCGTTCAGTTTCCCCAAGGATCTGATTGTCTTCTTTTGGTTCCATACGTCGTGGTTTGAAATAATTTTCAACATCAACCGTATGCACTAAAGTGTCTTTGTTAATTTCGGTACAAGTACCTGCCGTTCTAATTTCTCCAGCATGAACTGCACGTATGATTTCAGTAAGTCGATCCTCCCATATTCCAATATGTAAAGTTCCGTAGTTGCTCTTATCTTCCCAAAATGATTCACACGTATACGGATTCATTCCAAAGGTTAGTGCTGCAACTTCATATATTGTAAGCGTACTATAATAACTCCAATTTCTTGCTGAGCTACCACCAAAACCATGTGATGGGTGAGCGCCTTTAAACAACCAGCCAGGTTCCTCTGGATAGGTAAATTTTTTCATTAGCTATATCCTTCTATTTCAATTTATTTACCGAACAACAATAGGCAGATAATTTAACAGGCTTGGATTGTATAGGGTTTTGCTGTACATTGCAGTACATCCTATATCACTTGTATTGATAAATTGGGAAAATAATGGCTACAAATAAAACTGCCACATTAACTTTTCGAATCGAACCTGCACTCAAAGAAGCGTTGCGTGCGGCGGCTGAGCATCAGCATCGTTCAATAGCTAATATGGTTGAAGTATTGATTCGTGATTATTGTGAGATCAATGAGATAAGTATTCGGGGAATAGAAACCCAACTTTCTAATGAAGAAAATGAAAAGGTGTAATAATGTTTGAGCAAACCTTCAAAAATATTGACGATATTTTGCATAAAGATGCGGGCTGCAGTAGTGAGCTGGATTATGTAGAGCAAACCTCATGGGTGCTCTTTCTCAAATACTTGGATGATTTCGAGAAGGATAAGCAGGCAGAAGCAGAATTAGCGGGCAAGACGTATCAACAAATTATTGCGCCAGAATATCATTGGGAAGTATGGGCGGCGCCTAAGGGCAAGGACGGCAAGCTAGACCATCATAAGGCGCTGAGTGGCGACGATCTCAAGGATTTTGTTGATCTTAAGTTAGTTCCTTATTTAAAGAAATTTAAAACAAGTGCTGAGAGTCCCGATACGATTCAATATAAGATTGGTGAAATTTTCCATGAGCTCAAAAATAAAATTCAAAGTGGATATAACCTCCGAGAAGTTATCAATTTAATTGACCAGCTTCGTTTTCGATCACATGCGGAAAAGCATGAGATGTCCCACCTTTACGAAGACAAAATCAAGAATATGGGTAATGCGGGTAGAAATGGTGGTGAGTATTACACTCCTAGACCGCTTATTAAAACAATTGTAAAAGTTGTTGCCCCAAAAATCGGAGACAGGATTTATGACGGTGCTGCAGGTTCTGCTGGATTCTTGGTAGAGGCATTTGATTACCTGCAAAGTAAAGAGTTAAGTACAAAAGATATTGAAACGCTACAGAAAAAAACATTCTACGGTAAAGAGAAAAAAGCGCTTGCTTATATCATAGGTACGATGAATATGATTCTTCATGGGGTTGAGGCACCTAATATTATTCACACCAATACCTTGGCTGAAAATATTGACGACATTCAAGAGAAAGATCGTTATGACATTATTCTTGCTAATCCTCCATTTGGCGGGAAAGAGCGTTCTGAGGTACAGCAAAATTTTCCCATTAAAACGGGTGAGTCGGCTTTCCTATTTTTGCAACATTTCATTAAATCGTTGAAGGCGGGGGGTAAAGCTGCTGTTGTCATTAAAAACACATTTCTCTCAAATACAGATAATGCATCAGCCAGTCTGCGCAAACTGCTCTTAGAAAGCTGCAACCTTCATACAGTGCTCGATTTACCAGGAGGTACGTTCACAGGTGCAGGTGTTAAAACTGTAGTGCTGTTTTTTGAAAAAGGCAGTGCTACCAAAAAAGTATGGTTTTACCAACTGAGTTTGGATAGAAACCTTGGCAAGACTAATGCACTGAGCGAAAAAGATTTAGCTGAGTTTGTGGAACTGCAAAAGACAAAAGCTAACAGCGAAAATTCTTGGTCAATCAATGTGGCGGATATTGACCAAAAAACGTTTGATCTCAGCGCCAAAAACCCCAATAAAAAAGAAGAAGCCGCTCTACGCCAGCCACAGGAAATTGTGGAAGAAATAAAGTCCTTAGATAAAGAAAGCACCCATATTTTAAACTCTATTTTGGAGTTGATATGAGGAGTTGGGAGAAAAAGAAATTAGGTGAAATATGTGATTTTCAAAATGGTTTCGCTTTTAAGAGTAAAACATACAAAGAAATTGGTTTACCAGTTCTTAGAATTACAAATATTCAAAACCAGTCATTAGAAGTAAATCAATTGGTATATTTTGATCCAAACGATTACAAAGAAAATTTTGAGAGGTTTAAAGTATTTAAAAATGACTTAGTAATTGCAATGTCAGGAGCAACGACAGGTAAACTGGGTATAAATACAAGTGATACAGTTTTTTATCTAAATCAACGTGTAGGCAAATTTATTCCTAAAAAAGCATTACTTAAACCGTATCTCTATTATTTTTTATCTACAAAAGTTGAAGAGAGTTTAAGAATTGCTGCGGGGGCTGCACAACCAAATTTAAGTACTGAACAGATCAACAACTTTGAAATCCCTCTTCCACCACTGTCGGAGCAACAACGCATCGTAACCATCTTAGATGAAGCCTTTGCCGCCATAGCCAAGGTAAAAGCCAATGCCGAACAAAACCTCAAAAATGCCAAAGAACTTTTTGAGAGTTATTTGCAAGACTTGTTTGAAAATAAAGGCGAGGGCTGGGAAGAAACTGTATTAAAAAATGAAATTGATTTATTAGTCGGTTTTGCTTTTAAAAGCAAAGCGTACACAGAGGCGGAAGATGATATTTTGCTTTTGAGGGGTGATAATATCATGCAAGGTGATTTACGTTGGGAAAACGCGAAACGCTGGAAAAAAACAGAGTATGAGGTTTATAAAAAATATCAATTACAAGAAAATGATATCGTGTTGGCTATGGATCGTCCTTGGGTCAAAGCAGGATTGAAAGTGGCGAGATTATTAAAAAATGATCTTCCTGCATTATTAGTTCAACGAACTGCTTGTTTAAGAACCAAACCGAAACTAGATAATTCACTACTTTTTTATATGCTAAAATCTAAGGGATTTATGAATTATTTAATTGATGTCCAAACTGGTATTGGAGTACCACATATAAGCGGACAACAAATTTTGGACTTTAAATTCAATAAGCCATCAATTAACACACAGCAAGATATCGTCCAGAAACTTGATGCACTTTCGACCGAAACCAAAAAACTCGAAGCTTTATATGAAGCTATAATTAATAATCTGGAAGAATTGAAAAAATCAATTCTTCAAAAAGCTTTCAGCGGTGAATTAACTAAAATCGAGGTTGTTGCATAATGACAGAAGATGAAACACGTGCGGAATTAATTGACCCTAAACTGCGCGAAAGTGGCTGGGGTGTTGTTGATGGCACAAAAGTGTTTCGCAATCATGCTATTACAAAAGGCCGGATTCAAGTCGGTGGTCGTCGTGAGACACCAAAACGCGCTGATTATGTCTTGTCTTATAGGAATCAAAAGCTCGCTATTATTGAGGCCAAACGTGCCGACCTAGGCGTGGGTGAAGGTGTCGCTCAAGCGAAAGAATATGCCGTTAAGATGGAACTTAAAACGACATTTGCATCAAATGGAAAAGAAATTTATCAAATCTGCATGGAGACAGGTGAAGAAAAGCTAATTGACAAATACCCTACCCCTGATGAACTTTGGAAGAAAACATTTCCAGAAGAAAATAATTGGCGCGATAAATTTGATGCGGTGCCATTTAGTGATATAAGCGGCACAAAACCACCCTATTTTTATCAAGAAATTGCCGTTAATAAAGTATTATCAGAGGTTGCAAATGATCGTGACCGTATTCTTTTGACACTGGCGACGGGCACCGGGAAGACATTTATTGCATTTCAAATTGCATGGAAATTATTTTACTCTCGGTGGAATTTGAAGCGTGATGGTTCTCGAAGGCCAAGGATACTTTTTTTAGCAGACAGAAATATACTGGCAAACCAAGCATTCAACGATTTTTCAGCTTTTCCCGAAGATGCATTAGTGCGAATCGACCCCAAAGAGATTAGAAAAAGAGGCAGCGTACCAACCAATGGCAGTCTCTTCTTCACTATTTTTCAAACATTTATGAGCGGTAAGGACAATAAGCCTTATTTTGGAGATTATCCCCCGGATTATTTTGATTTCATTATCATTGATGAGTGTCATCGTGGGGGTGCGAATGATGAGAGTAACTGGCGTGGTATCTTAGAGTACTTTTCACCCGCAGTTCAGCTTGGCTTAACTGCTACACCGAAGAGAAAAGGTAACACGGATACGTATGCCTACTTTGGTGAGCCAGTTTATGTCTATTCGTTGAAAGAAGGTATCAATGACGGCTTTTTAACCCCATTTAAAGTAAAACGGGTACAGACCACATTAGATGAATACGTTTATACCTCTGATGATACGGTTGTTGAGGGTGAAATCGAGGAAGGAAAAATATATCAAGAGGCAGACTTTAATCGGATTATCGAAATAAAGGCTAAAGAGGCCAATCGAGTCGAGCTTTTCCTTTCAATGATTAATCAGAATGAAAAGACCATCGTCTTTTGTGCAACACAAGACCATGCTGCCGCTGTGCGCGACCTCATCAACCAGCAAAGTAAGAATAAAAATCCATTTTACTGTGTGAGAGTGACAGCCAATGATGGAGCATTGGGTGATCAATATTTACGTGATTTTCGTGATAATGAGAAATTCATCCCGACGATACTAACCACTTCTCAAAAACTATCAACGGGCGTAGATGCGCGAAATATTCGAAATATTGTTTTAATGCGACCAGTGAACTCGATGATAGAGTTTAAGCAAATTATTGGTCGTGGTACCCGTATATTTGATGGAAAAGAATATTTTACGATTTATGATTTTGTTGGTGCATATCATCATTTTAACGATCATTCATGGGATGGCGAACCACTTGATGAAACCACAGTAGGTGAGAGCAGAGTAACCACGACTCATGAACCAGAAGGGCCCTATATCAGAGATGAAGAAACACCAGAAGAAAATAGAAGGATAATGCTCAAGATCAAGCTGCGAGACGGCAAGGAAAGACAAATACAGCATATGGTAGCGACATCATTCTGGAGTGCGGATGGTAAACCTATTTCTGCTGAAGAATTTATGCAAAATCTATTCGGATCACTGCCTGCTTTTTTCAAAAGCGAGGAAGAGCTTCGTAAAATCTGGTCTGATCCTTCCACAAGAAAAGCCTTATTAGAGAAGCTTGAAAAAGCCGGATATAGTCATGACGTTTTAACAGAGCTGCAAAAATTAATTAATGCAGAGCAGAGCGACCTGTTTGATGTGCTTGAATATGTGGCATATAACATTACACCTATTACACGTGAAGAGCGTGTTGCCAAAGCACAGAAAAACATATTTACCCTGCTTAATAATACACAAAAAGAATTTCTTGAGTTCGTTTTATCTAAATATATTGAATCCGGTGTGGATGAGCTTGCTCAAGAAAAGCTACCCGATTTATTACGATTAAAATATCGTGCAATTGAGGATGCAAAAGATAAACTGGGCAGCATAGATGATATTAGGAATACGTTCATTCATTTTCAAAAACATCTCTATCAAGCGCATTCACAGCGGTTATAAAAACACGTAGCTTGCTGATGGCCTAAACACTTTTAAATAACGGGATAACGTTGTTTTGATCTTGTAGTTTCTCGAGATAATCTGCCCACCACTGCATCATAGTACGCCGCTCAGGAAGGTATTCAGCATAGTTGTATGCTGCGCGAATGTTATTGCGTTCAGCATGCGCTAATTGCCGCTCAATGGCATCACGATTCCAACCGTTTTCATTGAGCAGAGTAGATGCCATACTTCTAAAACCATGACCTGTCATTTCATCAGAGCTATACCCTAAGCGCCGTAATGCCGCCAATATGGTATTTTCACTCATGGGACGAGTTGCGGAACGTAAACTGGGAAACAAGTATTTTCCAGAGCCAGTATAAGCACATAACTCATTGAGGATCTCGATTGCTTGCGTACAAAGTGGCACAATATGCTGTGCTTTCATCTTCATTTTTTCTGCAGGAATTCGCCATTCCGCTTTATCCAGATCAAACTCGGTCCATTCGGCATGTCGCAACTCCCCTGGTCTTACAAAAAATAATGGTGCTAATTGCAGGGCGCATTTTGTGACGAAGTGGCCGTGATAATCATTGATTGAACATAACAGCCTTCCAATTTCAACTGTATCAGTAATACTGGCATGGTGCTTTTGTTTCACGGGCGCCAATGCACCACGTAAATCAGCAGCGGGATTGCGTTCAGCTTTACCCGTTACAATGGCATAACGAAACACTTGCCCACAAATTTGCGAGACTCGATGTGCTGTTTCAACTGCACCTCTATTTTCAATTCGGCGTAATGCAGAAAGAATTTCAAGGGCGTTGACCTCATTAATGGGACGTTTACCAATCCAAGGAAAAATATTTTGCTCAAGACGTATTAAAATACGCTCACCATGATTTTGGCTCCATTTAGGCGTAAATTTAGCATGCCATTCCCGAGCAACTGCTTCAAAGCTATTTTCTTCTGCTATTTTCTTTGAGCGCTTAATCGAGCTCTTTAAGATTCCAGGATCAATTGTATTGGTTAGTTGTCGGCGTGCTTCATCCCGAGCCTCTCTCGCAGCAGCCAAACTCACATCAGGAAACGCACCAAAAGAAAGCTTCTTTTCAACACCTGAAAAGCGATATTTAAATTTCCAGAGCTTTGAGCCTTTAGGATTAACCAAAAGGTATAGCCCTTTCTCATCTGCCATTTTGTAAGGTTTGTCTTTAGGTTTAGCGTTCTTGATTTCTACAACAGTAAGGGTCATGGGGGCCTCGTCTTTTTACGATCGCATAAAGCCCCTGAATAGGCCCCACTTTTTGGTAGGCTCTTGGGGGCTTTTAATGAATCTTGTTGGACGAAGGTTATATAAAAAAAGCCTTTATTTCAAGGCCTGTAGGATGTTTTTGGATGTCTTAGGAAGTCAATATGGTGGAGGCGGCGGGAATCGAACCCGCGTCCGCAAATCCTCTGCCTTTAGATCTACATGCGTAGCCTTGTCATTTGATTTAACTGTGGCCACTCCGACAGGCAGGATGGGACACAGCGGTTCTCTGAATTTCGCCGATTTGCTCGAGACGCACAAAGCGGCTAGCTTATCTCTTATGACCGTTGATTCGATACCGATAAGCGGGCTCGGTCGAACGGGGTGCCGGGATTAGGCGGCACACGGCGACTACAGATTTGTAACTACCTCTGCTTACGCAGCGATAGCAACATCTCCTTCGTCAAAGTTTGCATTGTTTGCATTTATGTTTATTGAGTCTGATTTACGAGAGGTCTCAATCTCGGCATGCACCTCAGGTTTCGCAACCCACGTCGAAGCCAGGTCGCCCCCAATTTGAAGTAACAATGTAATTATAACACAAAACAAGGGCAATCTATTTATAATTCAATAAAAAACTGGCCTTATGGCCTGTAGACCCTGCGTTTCTGTATAGTTGGCATTAGTTTTGCTGCAAAAATGGTCGGGTATGATTGTAAGCCGTATCGTATTCGTGACCGGGAGAGAGCATATGGAGCATTTTCATGACGACGAAATAAGCCGGCTTAGGGCGTTGTTACGTCATGCAGGTGAATTCATAGCGTATTTTGAACTGGCGGAAGCGAAAATGCTCGCCTGGAGGCAGGATATTGAGCAACAGCAGCAGGCGCAGGAGCAGGCTGTCAACAGGCAGCTGGAGCAGTTGCGTGTTGAGTTGCAGGATTTGCAGACTGTGTTGACTGAGGCTGGTATTGCCCGTCTGTGTGTATTTTCCGAGGATGCCCTGAAGCAGAGTGAAGCTCATTTGGCCGCGTTAAAAAGTACAGGAAACCAATTGATTGCCAGCATGGCCGCACAGCAGCAGGAATTTTCACAGCTCGCCAGTCAGAAGCTGCAGGATTTACAATTTGATTCGGCGCAGGTTGCAGCGCAGCTTGATAAAAAATTATCTGGATATGATGCGGAGCAGTTCCGTCGTATCGCGGAGGAAACCTGTGAGCAGGTCGAAAGAATAGCGAATGACAGTTTGAAATCCAGCGTTGGTCTATTGCGGCATTTTCAATGGCGGGCCAGCGCCCTGGCGTTGGTAACAACATTTTTTACGGCTTTGGCAATTGGTTTATATATCAGCAACGAATCGCCCTGGGAAATTCATAAAAATGCCATTAATGAGCGGCTGGCTGGTAAAGCGCTGTTAAAAGCCTGGCCCAATCTGTCGCAGCAGGAACGAAATCGCATTATGCAAAAAAATGGTTAGCAGTATCTTTATTGCCTTCATGTCAGGTCTTGTATTGTTGCTGGGCCTGCAATGGTATTGGTATAAACCGGCTCGACAAATCAAGCGCTGGCGACGCTCCCTTGATCTGGAGCGCCATAAGAGAGCGTTTGACAGGTTGTATGCTGACGTGGATGGCTTCTCTCTCTCACGCAGCGATCGTCAGCATGGCGATGCGCCGGAGTACGTTTATGGCGAGATAGACTTTGAATCATTCATCGCCCTGCTCAGCCTCTGTCAAGTGGGCTCGGATACGGTATTTTATGATCTCGGCAGTGGCTCAGGGAAAGCGGTGATTGCATGCGCGATGGTGTTTGACGTGAAGAAAAGCTGTGGCGTAGAACTGCTCCCTTTGCTGCATCAGTGTGCTGAGAAGCAAGGACAGCGTTTAACCGCTTTACCCGCTTATGCCCATCTAAAATCCCATATCGTATTCGAACACAGCGATTTGCTTAATACTTCTTTATCAGATGCCAGTCTCATTTTTATTAATGCCACTGCGTTTTTCGCCGGGCACTGGCAGTGTATCAGTCAGCACCTGCAGCAGGTGAAGCCAGGAACGCTGATCATCACGACCAGCAAGGCTTTGAGCCCGGGGCCTTTCATCACACACAAGGTCACACCAGTGCAGATGAGCTGGGGCGTGGTGAGCGCATTTATTCAGCAACGTGTATCTGGAAATGAAATCGCATTTTCAGCTACTTGATAACATTGAATAATTTTCAACTGTGTCTATACTGATTAATAAGAGGTACTTAATTGCTATCAGGCACCCTATCTGACTGATAGTGCCAGGGGAACATGGCTAACCGAGGTGGGTATGATTAAATCGCAACTCATAGAAAGCCTTGCTGCAAAAATGACGCATCTGCCTGAAAAGCAAGTCAACGACAGCATCAATGTTATTTTGGGATTAATGAGTGAAGCTCTGGTAAACGGGCAACGCATTGAAATTCGTGGCTTTGGCAGCTTTTCTCTGCATTATCGCCCCCCACGTAACGCACATAATCCTAAAACAGGCGAGAAAGTCATTACGGAGGCCAAATACAGTCCTCACTTCAAGCCGGGGAAAGAGTTGAAAGAGCGCGTTGACGCCTCCCGCGACAGCGTAGTTCTGGCCAAAGACAACGACGATTGACAGCATGCCGGCAGCGCCGGCATGGTATATCTGCTTAAGTGCGTGGCAGCGTAACGCCGGTTTGTCCTTGATACTTCCCGCCACGGTCACGGTAGGAAACAGCACATACTTCATCCGATTCCAAAAACAACATCTGCGCCACACCTTCGTGTGCGTAAATTTTTGCTGGCAGGGTTGTAGTATTTGAAAATTCAAGCGTGACGTGCCCTTCCCATTCTGGCTCCAGAGGGGTGACGTTGACGATGATGCCACAGCGGGCATAGGTTGATTTGCCAAGACAAATCGTCAATACATTGCGCGGGATACGAAAATACTCCACGGTTCTCGCCAGAGCGAAGGAGTTCGGTGGAATGATGCATACATCTGACTTCACATCGACAAAACTGTTGGGATCGAAGGATTTCGGGTCAACCACAGCAGAATTAATGTTTGTGAAAATTTTAAACTCGTCGGCGCAACGGACGTCGTACCCATAGCTGGATACTCCATAGGAAATGATCCGTCCCTTGGATGACTCACGGACCTGCCCCGATTCAAAAGGCGTAATCATGCCATGGTCACGCGACATTTTCTCTATCCATCTATCCGATTTAATTGACATCATTAGCCTCGTGCAAAAGGTTAGAAGTATACACCAATTTGAGCAATCAGTGTGTCTGCTGATTTACCAGTTCCGATGGTATTGGCATTGACTACATTAACAGGTGCGGCGCCATTGGCAAAGGTATTGGCTGAAAAATCAATGTCGTGTCGGTATTCCAGACTTTCGACAGTGTCTTTCCAGATTGAAATATTAAACACACCACTGATTCGTTTTTTCGGCAAATTCAGGGCCAGCGTTTCTTTTGACCACTGATATCCGAAGCCCAGTGAGGCCGGTTTGTCAAAGGTAATAAACGTAACACCTGCTTCCAGTTGTGCTGCCTGTGGTTTGGCGCCTCGGCCATTAAAGCTCAGATCCTGTGTGCGGAAGGCTCTGCTGGCACCGACCCATTCCGCGGTCAGGCTGTAGCGATCAAAACTGATGTTACCATGTATATCAAGGCCTGGTGTCTTCGCGACAGCCTCGCTGCCGTTTGTTATTGAAGCAAAACCACCAAAAGTAGTATAGGGGGCCGAACCGGTTATCTGCATCCCCTGAGCATCGTTCATGGAGCCAATGTAACCCACACCAATATCTCCAGACACATCATGACCGGAGAATATGTAGCCAAGATTCACCCCGCCCACACCTGAGCCGCCAAGTGTTGTGTCGGATGTAAAACCATAAGCGGCGGCGTATGGACCGGAGGGACCCTGTGATTTATAACCCAGTATCGCGGGACGGGTTTTTGTTCGCGCCAGGGTCAGGGTAATCGGTGAGCTAATCATCGCACTGGAATAACGGCCAAAGGGTGCATAGACCTGGCCTGCGGTAAAATAGATGGGTGTCACATCGAGGTTGCCGATGTTAACAAAACCCAGATTCAGATCAAACGAAGAATTAGATACGCGCTGGGCGTTAAGCACTGGCGGTGACTCATCGTAGGCAATGGACATAAATGCTTCTACGTAGCGGTTCAGGGCAGCCGCAACATCCAGTTCACTGGATCCAAGCGTCAGATCAGAGCTTGAATTTCCAGCGTAGGATCGTGACGTGCTGATAACCGGCTCTGATTTACCGCTGATAGCAACAATAGGAATATTAGGAATGGGATATCCGATTTGTTCGTAGGCATGATACAGGCGTCTACGTTGCTCCATTAACCGAATATCACGGTTAATACTGGAAATATTGACGATGTAATCCGAGCCATCGAACGCGGGACGATCGCCTGTATACGGCGAGGTCACTACCGGTGTTCCGGCGATATAGGTGACCACGCGGCCATCTGCTATAAGAGCCGATGGAAAAAAGCTGTGTGGATCGGCCTGGTTATTGGGTCTGTGGATATAAAGTGTGCTGTCGTGATAAGTCTGTGCAGGTGGTTTAACCAGTTGGACCTGCTGCCGTTCCCTACGCTTTGTGGGCTTTGGCGCTGTTGTATTTTTTGCGACCCGGGGGGCTTTTACAGGAAGTTTTTCGACCTTACGCTGACTGATTAATTGTTTTTGCAGCTGCTCAAGCTGTTTTTGCATTTCCAGTGATTGTTTTTGTAATCGGATAATCTGCTGCTGTAGCTCTTCGTTATCGGCAGCGAAGGAAGGGATTGAAACGGCGGCTAACGCCAAAATTAAAGCTGTGTGTTTCACGCGCGGTACTCCTGACTATTTTTTTGCTTCTTAGGTCTTGTCGCGCACTGATTATACAGGGAATCGCAGATTCTGCGAGAGTGGGGATAAAAGATTTTTTAATTACATTAAGATGAAAAAAAACTCTGGTAGATAAAATCTGGACTCTCAATGGAGTCCAGATTGTGTTTGAACGGTGATTAAGCGTTACCCAGCCATTTAACACCAAAATAAGGACCGTATAATCCAAAGTTTGTGGTGCCGCTTAACAGACCGGTATTCAGAACATTGAAATAGTTCACTGTCTGATAACCACCTTCCAGATTCAGCACGCCCTGTGCCATTTCGTAGGCATAGTTAGCACCGAGTTTTGCTTCCAGACCGGTGGTCATTTTCTTAGTGCTGCCGTATTCAGACGCAACAACCAGTCCATTGTTATAGCTGGTAGCAACGCTGACGCGTGCAGAACCGTACAGCAGAGATGCTGCTGTGTTTGCAGTCAGGCTCAATCCGTGTGACAGGTCATAAGAATAATCAATTCCGATGACAGGTCCCATGCCGTTAAAGTCCGCACTGCCTACGCGTCTGGCTCCGCCACGTGTTGCTGCTGAAAAAATGGCCGGTACTTCGAATATGCGATTCGCTTCTACCTGAATTCGAGCATACTGGAGACCTGTGTAGAAACGGGCATTTTTAACCAGACCCATGTCAACGTGTTGTCCAAAAACCAGGTTTACCTGATCGTATTGGTTGTCGAGATAAAGGTTATATTGTGCAGGAATGGCAACGGGCGCAGGTGTTAACTGAATATAAGAACCGTTAAAGCGTCCCAACAGACCGTCTACATCATAATGTGACCAGTTAATAGTTATGTCGCTACCCGTATTGTAATGGTAGGAACCTTGAAGACGGTAGCCCCATCCCCAATCGGCGTCGACATTATGGTAATTGTTATCGCCCAGTGTTACGTAAGTCAAACCGCTGCTGTACAGAGGCTGCAGGTATAAGGCCTGAATACCAACATCCCATTTGGTTGCTTCACAGGGAACTGTGACATCACCTGGTGTGCAGGTTGGAGCTGGGGGGGTAGAATACATACCTGCAGATGCGGCGCCACAGAATACAAGGCCTAATACGGCGAAAGTCGTTTTCTTTAACATTATTACTCCATTTGAATGTAAAAAAAAAGCCCATCAAATACAGATGGGCTTTATCAAAGCGTGTTAACCTAACAGATTATACGTTACCAACCCATTTAGCACCAATGTAAGGACCGCTCAGAGAGAAATTGGTGTTAGTCAGAGCATCGATAACAGGAGTTCTGGCTACGTCGAAGTAGTTAACCCACATGTAACCAACGTCCAGGCTCAAATCACCTTGGGCCATTGAGTATGTGTAAGTTGCGCCCAATTTGCCTTCCAGTTCAGGAGACATAATTGTTTTGGAGCCACTTGCGAATACAGTGTTAGCCAGGTTTGTGTGGAAGTCGCTTGTACCAATCAACAGAGCAGTAGCACCGTTACCGTAGATTGCGAAACCGTTGCCCAGGTCATAGGACATGTCCATACCCAAACGTGGTCCGAAACCGTTGAAGTCAGTGTTGATGTTCAACAGGTTTACGTTGTTACCACGGAAACGTGAACGGAACTCATGCTCGATACGAACGTATTGGGCACCGCCATGGAAACGGATATTTTTTTGCTCGCCGAAATCAACGTGTTGGCCGAATTCGAAGTTAACAGCATCCCATTTAGGTTCGAGGCTGGCACGAACGTTCAACAGGTTAGTACCGTTTACATTCAGGTTCAGGTTATGATCTGTTGTTTTGTTGTAGTGGTACCAGTTGATGTTCAGGTCATTTCCAGTGTTGAAGTGGTAAGAACCTTCCAGCTTGAAGCCCCATCCCCAGTCAGCGTCGATGTCGTTGTAACGAACGTGAGTCTGGTTGTTGTTGGTAGTAATTCTTGCACCAGCAAAAATATCTTGTGTAGGTTGCAGGTACAGAGCCTGAATACCAAAGTCCCAGGCAGTTCTTTCGCAAGGAACAGTAACGCTTCCAGGTGTGCAGACTGGACCCATTGTTCCAGCAAATACTGCACTGCTACCTAAAGCAAGAACAGCCACTGCTGTTTTTTTCAAATTTAACATGCTTCATCTCCACTTTTTTATTATTAATTTCCGGTTTTTTTGTCGCCAGCCCACCAAGATGGGTTTGACCACAGTACGCAATCATCGCTCTAACCGAGAACGTACATGGTCAAATTATCAAACGCTGGTTTGTCAAAGTCAACACTATTTCCACTAAATTTCATTTTAAATTTAATATATTGAGCACACAAAAACTATTATGTTTTTTTAATGCCCACAATCAACAAATGAGACTCAAGGCCCTTTTCATTTCAGAATTGAAATAGCTGAAAATTACCCGACAAAACAAGATCACCCATCCAAAATAATGCAAGAAATGCCGTTTGGCAAGAAAATCATGATATTCTTCTATCACTTTTCAGGCAGAAGGACGTTCTATTTTGCAAACCCTTACAATTTCCCGACCCGATGACTGGCATGTCCACCTTCGCGATGGCCAGGTTTTACCTCATACCGTGAGCGCCAGCGCCCGTCATTTTGCCCGCGCACTGGTTATGCCGAATTTAAAACCACCTCTGACGACTCTGGCTTCCCTGCTTGATTACCGCGGCCGGATTTTGGCGGCTCTGCCGCCCGGCTCGGGCTTCAGACCCATGATGACCTTTTATCTCAACAGTTCACTGTCGGCGGATGACATAGAGGCCAGCAGGAATCATCCTGATATCATGGGAGCCAAGCTTTATCCGGCTGGCGCTACCACCAACTCAGACGAAGGCGTGTCGTCATTACGTGCCATCTACCCTCTGATTGAGGTCATGCAGGACTGTGATTTGGTTTTGCAAATCCATGGCGAAGTAACGGAAGGCGATATCTTCGATCGTGAAGCGGTATTCATTACAGACTACCTTGAGAAATTGGTTAAGGATTTTCCACGCCTGCGAATCGTTTTGGAGCACATTTCCACTCAGGCAGCGGTTGATTTTGTTAAGGACAGCCCGGAAACGGTTGCGGCGACCATTACGCCACATCATATGCTGTATAATCGCAATCGCCTGCTGGCCGGAGGTATTCGCCCGCATTACTACTGTCTGCCAGTCCTGAAGCATGAGCGCGACCGACAGGCTATTGTACAGGCAGCCATCAGTGGCCACCCGAAATTCTTTGCCGGCACCGACAGCGCGCCTCATGCCAGAAGTACCAAGGAAAACGCCTGTGGGTGTGCAGGGATTTACTCCGCACCTTATGCACTGGCTTTTTACGCTCAGGTTTTTGAACAGGAAGGACAGCTGCCACATCTCAATGCCTTTCTAAGCCGGCATGGTGCTGATTTTTATCGTGTTCCGGTCAATGAGGAGCAGCTTGTGCTGATAAAACAGGAACAGCATGTTCCACCCGTACTGGCCTTTGGCGCGGATGAAATCGTGCCGATGGCGGCCGGGGAAACGCTGCCCTGGAGTGTTTATGAATCCATTTGAACTGGTACTTGGCAATAAAATGAAAGAACGTTTCCGCGGTTTTCTGCCTGTGGTGATTGATGTGGAAACGGCCGGGCTGGATCCCTCACGTCATGCCCTGCTCGAAATGTGTGCTGTCATTATTACCATGAATGAAGATGGGGAGTTCAGCCGGCAATCGACGCATTTTGAACATATCGCCCCGTTTCAGGGCGCAGAACTCGATCCGGCTTCGCTTGCTTTTAACCAGATAGATCCTTATCAACCCCTGCGATTTGCTGTTGATGAACAGACGGCTTTACAGAATTTGTTTAAGCCCATCAATGAAGCACTCAAGGCCAGCCGCTGTCAGCGGGCTGTGCTGGTAGGCCATAACGCCTGGTTTGATTTGCTTTTTGTCAGGGAGGCCATTAAGCGAACCAAAGTCAAATCGCCCTTTCACGCATTTACCTGTTTTGATACGGCGACGCTGGCTGGGTTTGTGTATGGGCAGACGGTTCTGGCCAAGGCAGTGAAGGCCGCAGGATTAAAATTTGATCCTAACGAAGCGCATTCGGCGATTTATGATGCGGAAAAAACGGCGGATTTGTTTTGTGCGATGTTAAACACCTGGCGTGATGCCCTGAAATAAAAAAGCAGCCCGAGGGCTGCTTTTTTGCTGTTTTTACAAATCCTGTGAATGACTGGAAAGGTAGTCAGCGACACCTTTGGGTGAGGCTTTCATGCCTGCTTTGCCTTTTGTCCAGCCGGCTGGGCAGACTTCGCCATGCTCTTCGTTGAACTGTACCGCATCGATAATACGAATCAATTCATCGATGTTGCGGCCAATTGGCAGATCGTTAACAATCTGCGAGCGCACCATGCCGTGTTTATCGATAACAAAGGCACCGCGGAAGGCTACGCCAGCGACGGGGTGTTCTACGCCATACGACTGGCAGATGGTGTGAGCGATGTCCGCGGCCATGGTAAAGCCAACAGGACCAATACCGCCATCTTTAATCGATGTGTTACGGTAGGCATTGTGAGTGAATTGTGAGTCGATAGACACGGCAACTACTTCAACATTGCGACTTTTCAGTTCGTCCATACGATGATGCAGAGCAATCAGCTCGGATGGGCAGACAAACGTGAAATCGAGAGGATAGAAAAACACCAGACCGTATTTTCCTTCCAGTGCTGTGTGCAGATTATATTTATCGGTGATTTCGCCTGTGCCCAGAACGGCAGGAACAGTGAAATCGGGGGCCTTGCGTCCAACTAAAACACTCATCTATATACTCCTTTTTAATCAAATTTACTGGGTTACCGCTTCGTGCAGCATCGATTCGAGCTCACCCTGCTGATACAACTCGGCAATAATGTCTGAACCGCCGACAAGCTCGCCCTTGATATACAACTGCGGGAAAGTTGGCCAGTCAGAATACGAAGGCAGCGTTTGACGAATATCGGGATTAGCCAGGATATCCACATAGGCAAAATCGACGCCACAGGCTTCAATGCATTGTACAGCCCGTGCGGAAAATCCACATTGGGGAGCCTTGGGACTGCCTTTCATATATAAAATGATGGCATTGTCAGAAATCTGTTTCTTTATTTTGTCAATTGTTTCCACGTCGTCACCTGTATTAAGTAAATCGAAAATATGTTCAATTATGGCGAAAATCCGACCAATTCGCAACTGCCGGGGGGAAAAGCAGGTAAATAAAAACCTTGTCCGTCAATTCCGGTAGGCGTATCTTCCTGCTAAACTTGCCTTTCTGAATAACCAATGGAGATTCTCATGGCCTTTACCCTACCCCAGCTTCCTTATGCAATGGATGCTCTTGTTCCTCATATTTCAAAAGAAACGCTGGAGTACCACTACGGCAAGCATCATAACACTTATGTTGTTAATCTTAATAAATTAATTGCAGGAACCGAGTTCGAATCAGCCAGTCTGGACGAAATCATCATGAAATCGTCTGGCGGCGTATTTAATAATGCGGCACAAGTGTGGAATCACACCTTTTACTGGCATAGTTTAAGCCCCAACGGTGGCGGCGAGCCCACAGGCAAGGTAGCCGATGCCATCAATAAGGCTTTCGGATCTTTTGCTGAGTTCAAGGAAAAATTCACACAGACCGCCATCGGAACCTTTGGATCAGGCTGGGCCTGGCTGGTACAGGACAACGAAGGAAAACTGAGCATTGTCAGCACCAGCAACGCTGGCACACCGATGACAAACGGGTTAACGGCTCTGTTGACCTGCGACGTATGGGAACATGCCTACTACATCGATTACCGCAATGTTCGCCCCGATTATCTGAATGCATTCTGGGCTCTGGTAAACTGGGATTTTGTAGCTGACAACATGCGTTAAAACCCTTCTGGCGCCTGTCAGATGTCACGTCAGCCAATGACAGGCGCCCATTATTGATAAGGAATGATAATGGCTTTAATCACCGCATATAACCCCATGCCCATTGCGTTCACACATGGCGAAGGGGTATGGCTGTTTGATGAACAGGGAAAACAATATCTCGATGGCCTGAGCGGCATAGCTGTCTGTGGCCTTGGTTATGCTCATCCTGATGTGACACAGACCATTCAGCGTCAGGCTGCCAGACTGTTACATACGTCCAATGGATTCATTATCAGGGAACAGCAGGAGCTGGCGGAAAAGCTCACCAGCATGTCGGGCATGAAACAGGTGTTTTTCTCCAACTCCGGCGCTGAAGCCAATGAAGCGGCCATCAAACTGACACGTTTGTACGGGCATAAGAAAGGCATCGTGACGCCATCTGTCATCGTAATGGAGCGTGCCTTTCATGGACGAACCATGGCCACCTTGACAGCATCTGGCAGCCGCAAGGTTCAGGCAGGCTTTGAACCGCTCGTGCCAGGCTTCATACGCGCTCCCTTCAATGACATCGAAGCACTGAAAACCATCGCACACAATCGTGAAGACGTTGTGGCCGTTATGCTGGAACCAATCCAGGGTGAAGGCGGTATTTTTGTCGCTGACGATTCCTACCTGCGGGCAGTCGCTGAGCTGTGTGAGCAGCACGACTGGCTCTTTATTGCCGACGAAATTCAGACCGGCAACGCACGCACTGGCGCCCTGTTTGCCTGTATGCACGCAGGTGTCACGCCGGATATCATCACAACAGCAAAGGGCCTGGGTAATGGTGTTCCCATTGGTGCCTGCCTGATGAACAATCGCGCCTGTGATTTATTCAAACCGGGTAGTCACGGTTCTACCTTTGGCGGTAACCAGCTGGCCTCTGCAACCGCGCTCACCGTTTTGAATGTTATCGAACGCGATGATCTGTGCGAGCGGGCAAAACAAAGTGGTATTCTGCTGAAAGAAAAACTGATGAACGCATTAGGCGATCTCCCGGCGGTACAGTCGATACGTGGTCGTGGTCTGATGATGGGTATCGAGCTGGACAGACCGGCCAGCGATGCGCGTCAAATCGGGCTCGATAACGGCGTGCTGTTTAACGTGACGGCCGATCAGGTCATTCGTTTATTACCGCCGCTGATTATCCGTGATGATGAAATTGATGAACTGGTCTTGCGTTTAAGTAAAACGATCCATCAGTTTGTTGAACAGCCCCGCGGATAGAACGGGCCTGTTGCTCTAAAACTCAAACGTCTGCCCTCTGGTGACAAAGCCGAGAAAGCCATCGGCTTTGGCATCGGGCAAAGCGCCCGGATTGTAATGGTACAGCCACATTTTTTTGCGAAATTCCAGAGGTGCATTAAGCAGTTCCGTGTAATGGGCATGAACACCGGTTTTGATGGGTAATGTTTCGCAATCGTGGAAAATAATGTCTGCTTCCTGATAAAACTCCAGTAATTGGCTTGATGCGTATTGGGTGTCTGCTGTGTAAAACACACGGGTTGAACCACATTTAAACAGCAGTCCAAAGCAGGGCACCAGCTTAAAATCGCTGTAGACATGGACAGTCTGGACAAGCTTGAATTCAATACCCTGCCATTTAAATACACCCTCGCCATCAATGATATGAACATTGAAATAGGTATCGAGCATAGAAAGCTCATTAGCCAGGGTTCTCAAACCACCTGCAAGACTCTTGTTCCAAAGATCGCCGACCAACTGGTCAGATATGAATAAATTCAGTTTCTTTTTAAATACAGGATCAAAGTAAGTCGCCAGAGCCAGCCATTCCAGGCCCCCAACGTGATCGCCATGCAAGTGACTGATGTAGACATTATTAATATCATGATAAGTACGATTCTGAGCCGCAAGAGAAAAACGCAAATCGGATCCTGCATCAAGAAGAAGCGTATCATTGTTTTTTTCGAGCATAACATTCGATTGATAATTACCATCACCAATGGTGAATGCCGAGCCACTGCCTAAAAACGTCATTTTTAGAGACATAATCTCATCCTGAATTACGTACAAACCCTGACCAGAAAGGCTATTCTAATCCCCAGGTACAGACTTCCAGTTCATCCACCTTTTTACCGAGATCCTTGAAGCCTATTGGATTATCAACCGGCTTAATCGATAATTTGGATATGGCTATTGTCCCCGGTTCAGCGTGCTTTTGCATATGACCGGCTATATCAATGACCTGATCCGTAATTTCTTCAAGGGGCAGTTTTTCATCATAATAAATATGCCCGGCATGAATGCCGCAGCGGATGGCAAAATCATGACTTATCTGTTTTTTCTCGCTATTAAAGCGTTTCAGCGCAAACAGAGATTCTTTGGCGGCACTCACCGCACTTTCAACCGTATCAAAGCAGACCATCACACCATCGGGTGTCCAGGCTGATTTAACGCAGCCATATTTATCCAGCAATTTCTGTATGAGGCGTTTAAAGCGGAGAAAATCGAGCTGAATCATGGATTTGTCTTCCTGATTTTTCATACCTGTCGAGTTAACAACGTCTATGGACAGAAAGGCCAGAAAGCGGGACTTGCTTTCCAGTTTTTTCTTCAGCTCCATAAATTCCAAATGCAGTTTCTGTGCGAGCGCCTTGTCTTTCGTGGTATTAATCTGTTCCAGTTTTTTTTCGAGTTCGAGATACAGGCTGTTGGTATCGTCAATCTGCTCTTCTTTACGCCAGCGCTCCAGTTTTTCCTTTTCCTGCAGGTAATGACGGTAAGACAACACACGCCCATTCAGCCCCCGTAACCAGGACGATAAAAATAAAGACAATAACAGCTTGCTCAGATTGGTTGCGTCAAAACCGTTGATACGCGGAACCACCGACCTGATGATGGGATTAATCGGCCTGGACACAACCTGTTCAATATGCAACAGCAGGTTTAGCTGTCTGTTTTTTGCCATCTGGCTGTTAAACTGCCCTAGCAGAGCGATAAAAAACAAACAGGTTAACGCAAACAATACGCCGCGAATGATGAGCAAAAAGGCCGGCGCTACCCTCAGGAAAAACCCAGTCATGATCATCCTTTGGTTTGGGAAACTGGCAATAAAATCTATTGTTTCTTTTCAAGAGTATAGCGTACAAAAAAAGTATTGCGTTTAAAGCTGACGCTGCCTTACAACCTCGTACAATGACACGCCGGTCGCCACCGAGACATTCAGGCTGTCTACGCTGCCCAGCATGGGCAAGGCAAACAGACCATCACAATGCTCGCGGGTCAGGCGGCGCAGGCCATCGCCTTCCGCACCCATTACAATGGCGATGGTTGATTTCAAGTCCAGCTGATATACCGACTCGCGCGCCTCACCAGCCGCGCCGTAAATCCACACACCTTCCTGCTTGATGATTTCCATGGCGCGCACAAGGTTAGTCACTCGCACCAGGGGCACGGATTCCGCAGCACCGCAGGCCACCTTGCTGACAACCGGGGTAATGCTGGCACTTTTATCTTTAGGAATAATAACAAAATCAACACCGGCCGCATCGGCTGTTCGCAGGCACGCACCAAGGTTATGAGGATCGGTTACCCCATCGAGAATCAGAATCAGGCCGGGCTGTCTGCTTTTTTCCAGCAAGGGTAACAAATCGCTTTCATTATAATCCGGCAGGGGTGCGGCACTGGCGACCACGCCCTGGTGGGCCATATCGGGAAAACGCTGTTTCATTTTCTGCACAGACAACTGCTCAACCGGAATATTGTGCTGCCCGGCCAAATCACAGAGGGACTGCAGGCGCTGATCATCCCTCTCCTGATTAACATAAACTGCCTTGGTTTTACGATGAGGATTATTAAGCAGAGCGGTTACCGCATGAACACCATATACAAGCTGTTCAGTCATGTCCTGACTCCTTTCCAACCGGTTCAAAGTCAATTTTTCGTTCATCCAGATCCACGCGTGCTACGAGGACGGTAATGTGATCACCAAGACGGTATACATGGCCACCACGTTCACCCACCAGACGATGTTTGACCGAGTCGAAGGTATAATAATCATTTTTCAGAGACGTAACGTGTACCAGACCTTCTACATAAATATCATTTAACTCAACAAAAACCCCAAAGCTTGTGACGGCTGAAATGGTGCCTTCAAACACCTGGCCGAGCTTGTCCTGCATGTATTCACATTTCAGCCAGGCGACCACTTCACGCGTGGCTTCATCAGCGCGTCGCTCAGTAGATGAACAATGCTTGCCGAGACGAGCCATATCGTCGTTACTGTAATGGAATTTCTCAATGGGCTGATTGTCGATCACATGCCCAATCGCACGATGTATCAACAAGTCCGGATAACGACGGATGGGAGACGTAAAATGCGTATAGGCAGGGTACGCCAGACCAAAATGACCTTCATTTTTCTCAAGGTATTGCGCCTGTTTCAGGGAACGCAGCATCACAGTTTCAATCAGGTGCCTTTCTGGTTTATCGCCAATACTGGCCAGGGTTTTCTGGAAATCCTTGGGATGAGGTTTTTTACCGCCATCGAGCTGCAGGCCCAACTCGCCCAGAAATTGACGCAAAGCCAGAATCTTGTCCTCATCAGGCGTTGTGTGAACACGGTACAGCGTTGGAATTTCGGCCTTTTCGAGAAAGCGCGCTGTGGCCACATTGGCTGCCAGCATGCACTCTTCAATCAGGCGATGGGCGTCATTACGGACAACAGGAACAACCTGTTGAATTTTGCGATGCTCATCAAATTCGATACGTGTTTCCGTGGTATCAAAATCCATGGCGCCACGTAATTTTCTTGCGCCCAGCAGGACCTGGTACAGCTTATTTAAATCCTGCAGGGCCGGCCATATGGCTTCAAACTCAGGATCAACCGAATTTCTGCCCAGCCAGTCAGCTACCTGTGTATAGGTGAGGCGCGCCTGGGAGTGGAAAACAGCTCGATAAAAGCGGGAACGGGTTATTTTACCATCTGCTGCAATGGCCATTTCAGCCACGATACACAATCTGTCTACTTTCGGATTTAATGAGCAGATACCATTCGACAGGGCTTCTGGCAGCATGGGCACGACTTTTCCAGGAAAATAAACGGAATTTCCACGTCGGGCCGCTTCCTGATCAAGCGGAGAGCCTATGGGAACGTAATGGCTGACGTCGGCAATTGCGACAAACAGCTGGAAACCGCCCTTGTCTTTTTGATAGCAATAGACAGCGTCATCAAAATCCTTGGCGTCATCGCCGTCGATGGTCACAAAAGGCAGATGTCTTAAATCCGTGCGTCCGCGGCATTGCTCCTCAGTCACCTGCTGGGAAATTCTGCCGACTGCCGCCGTCACGTCATCTGGCCATGTGGCAGGGATGCCATGCGCATGTATGGCCACTTCGATTTCCATTCCGGGCGCCATGTGCTCGCCGAGAATATGGATAACCTTGCCAACGGCCTGATTATGCTTGCCTGGAAACGCAATAATTTCCACCAGCACCATCTGACCGTTTTTTGCGTTGGCTGAATATTCCAGGGGCACGGAGATGTCCTGAGTCAGGCGCTTGCTGTCAGGAAGAACGAAACCAACACCATGTTCGCTGAAAAAGCGACCCACTACGGTGCTGTTGGCGTGTTCGATGACTTCATGAATTTTGCCTTCCGGCCGACCGCGCCGGTCAACACCGACCTGATAGGCCAGAACCTGATCACCATGCATGACGGATTTCATTTCTCTGGCAGACAGAACCATGTCGTCGCCACCCTCGTCGGGGATGAAAAAGCCAAAGCCGTCGGGGTGCCCCTGAATGGTACCCCGTTTCAGGTTGATACGCCCCAAAAGGCAGAAGCGGCCACGTCTGTCCTGCATGATCTGATTGTCACGCAACATGGCTTTCAGACGAAAACCCAGCGCTTCCTGTTCTTCTTCAAGCTCTACGTTCAGTTTGCCCAGCAATTGATTGCGCGACATGGGGCGACCAAAGTCATCCAGAACCTGCATAATCAGCTCCCGACTGGGAACGGGCAAGGCATATTTTTCTTTTTCCCTTTCATAGAAAGGATCTTTCGGTTTTTTACTCACAGACACCACTTTGTTACAAGAATTACTCTTAGTCTAACACTTACTCAATACAAAAGAATAATTATTTACACAAGCGCGATGTCCGCTTCAGGGCGTGCTGACCGGTATGACAAAGCCACGCCCACCAATATGCGCGGTCAAAGCGGGAAGAGCCATGTCTTCACCTGCCCAGAATGTCCCGGTTAACTGCGCAGGAATTTTAACGCCAGGCCATTCGCAGACGCCTATCATGCCAACGCAGGGTACCTGTTGCTCATGGCCAGGCTTTGACTCAATGCAGCTCAGTTCAAACGATGCTTTGTCCACAGACAGGGCGGACCAGTTACCCGCCTGCAGGCGGCTGCTCCAGCCGGCGCTGGCACCGGGATCGGAGACAGGATGTGTAATCCATAAATCGCTGCTTGAAATATTGTGAATCAGCACCACCAGAGGTTTGGTTGTTTTCAGAATCAGCGAATCGCTCTGTACGGCGATGGGCTGACAGGATGCTGGAAAATTATCATCCGCCTGGGCGGCCGATACCAATAACACACTCAGTAAAGCAGGCAACCATTTCATTCAAGAGTTCTCCTTCATCAAAAGGGTCTGACAGCTTACGTAAGACAGAAGCCGGAGTCAATTTTTGCTGACAGGCCTTAGGTAAAACGTTATTCTTCCACTACAAATCACCAACCATGTTTTATCCATGCGAATCTGGGTTGACGCCGATGCCTGTCCCGCGGTTGTAAAGGATATATTATACCGTGCCGCCAAACGAACCAACACGAATCTGATCCTCGTCGCCAACGCTGCGCTGAATGTGCCACCCTCACCCCTGATCAGCACCGTGCGGGTTGGTCATGGTTTTGACGTGGCAGACAATTACATTGTACAACATCTTGACGCCGATGATCTGGTGATTACCGCAGACATTCCTCTGGCCGCCGAAGTGATTGAGAAAGGTGCGCTGGCTCTGAATCCGCGTGGAGAGCTGTATACCAGAGATAATATTCGCCAGCGTCTGGGCATGCGCGATATTATGGAGCAGCTACGTGCTACAGGTACACAGACAGGTGGCCCGGCGGCCTATGGCGCCAAGGAAAAAATGGCCTTTGCCAACGCCGTGGATCGCCTGCTCGCAAATCGCCGTAAATTGTGAGCGGGCAGCGCTTATGATAGACTGCGAGGCTATTTATTTTTCACCCGGATTCTTATGAATGTATTAACACATCCCAGGTCAATCGCCACCCTGCATGATGACTGCATCCTGCGCTGGAATGCGCATGGCATCAGTCAGAGTCATGACGATTTTTTTGCGCTGGTAGAAGAAAATCACGCGTTCAATTATCAACTGTGGAATGCAGAAGACCGTGCCCGCCGCGAAGACATGGGCTTTGAGTTCGTCTATCGGGCAAAGCGGGAAATTGATCACTGCAATCAACAGCGTAACAATCGCATGGAGACCATGGACGAATGGCTGTTCAGCCGCCTGAATCCAGCCAGTCCTGATACCTGTCCCGTGCATTCAGAAACGCCCGGAATGATGATTGATCGCCTGTCTATTCTGGCATTGAAATCTTATCACATGGGCGTACAGGCGACACGTCATGACGTTGATGAATCACATCGTCAGACCTGTCAGCAGAAACTACAGACCATTCACGCCCAGCGTCAGCAGCTGCTTGACTGTCTGGAACAGTTACTGGAAGAAGTGAAACTCGGCAAGCGCACGTTTCGGGTATACCATCAGTTCAAAATGTATAATGATCCAAGACTGAATCCGCAGTTGTATACAAAAAACAGCGAGGCCGTACCGGGTCGTATTGAAAACTGACCCATCAAGCTCTCGTACCGCGCCTTACCCGCAGTACGCAGGGGAAGGAGTGCAATCAGGCAGCAGACCCTGCTGAAATCCTGATGAGAGAGCGACCTGTGGTGTAGCGGAACGTCTGGGTAGCGGGGTTGTTGCTGTGGAGGTGGCGAAAAAGCTGTTGCGGTGGCAGGCCAGATTAGACATGGAACTGGCACGAGGCATCTTTTGAATATCAGACGACTCACCCGGCTGTGGCTCCGGCAGGTCGTCATCACTGTCGTCAGACGGGCTGTAGCATGGTGTTTCGTTGCCAAATGAGGGGCTTTCCGACACGTCGTAAAATATGGCTCTGCTGGCAGCACCCTCTGAGGACGCGCTTTTTTTGGCGCCCTTGTCTTTGCCAAAGCCTTTCACCAGCCCGTTGAGCGACAACACTATCGTGCAAAGGATGGCGGGCACAATACTCAGCGCCTGCATAAACAGGGGATCACGGTAATGCCCGGTATCATGATCCAGCTGCTGGAAATCATTCAAGGCATATTCTGTCAGTTTGCTGCCCTTGCCGGGACCGGAAAAGGCCAGGCGTATTACCTCAAACCAGTCCTGAAAAAAGAACTGCGGCGACGGATCAACCACCAGACCATCACCGATGATGCTTTCAACCGATTCCACGCGAACCGCATGCACCAGCTCCGGATCTTTCAGCGCAGCCATCATGGTGCACAGTTTGAGATCCGGCGAGTCTTTTTTGGCCTGCATTTCCTTGTGATGACGATAGGCCTGAATCACAGCCAGGCCGACAAAGATAGCCAGCAGCGCAATGCCGAAGGACACCGACGCAATCACCAGACCCGGAGGAAAAGGAGCAGACGCTATCAAAAGAACGGTTGCAACAAAAAAGACCGAGCTGGAATAAGCGCTGTAGGCTGATAAGCCATTTTTTATACCAATTAAAATGGCCTCAAGATAAGACGTGGGCTGTAAGGACAACAGATGATTCCGTTTGGCCGTGAACAGCTTGATTTCATTATCCAGCTGGGCACCTGTTTCATCAAACTCATCCTGCAGCCGTTGCCTCTGCTCGTCACTCAAATGCTGATCGACATCCCCGGAAATCTCTTTGGACAAGGTCTGTAAGCGGGCAAACCATTTCTGAATGGCTGGTCCGCGTTCGTTAATAAACATTGCCAGATCAATTTCGGCGCGGTTAATCAAAAAATCACGCTGCATGCAGTATTCTTCGTACACACGGTTAATGATGCAGCAGACACTTTGCACGATACAAAAAACAGCCAGGGGAACAAACACGGGTCCGGCCAGGCTTGCCAGACCGAGCAGCCCAAGGTACAGGTACAGACTGTCAACGGCACCACCAATGATGGCGGCCGTGTAACCCTCCATGCGGGCCAGGCCTTTTTCGTCCTTTACCCTGTCCCAGAATCCCAGTCGCTCCTCCTCGGTCATAATGTGATCGAGTTTTTCAATGTCCGCGAGAACGGCGGCATGTAATTCCAGCTGTTTTTTACGTTTATCCTTAATATGCCGATACCAGACACGGTTCGCAGCCCCAAGGACACCGACTGCAATTCCGAGCGGCATGATCAGCGAATTAATATTAACGTTACCCAGCTGATTCGATATCTGGATCAGGCTGCGCACGCCTTTGCCACCATTTTTCCAGGCCTTCATGACATCACGCATGTAAGGCCACATCAGCGCCACATTGCGTTTAAAGTCATCCTGACTGTTTTTGCTGTCTTTGCGGTTGCCAATGATGGAAAGAGCAACCAGCGTGACTGTCTCCGCTGCTGTAAGGGCAAAGCCTAGAGGCGACATCATCCAGTCATGCAGGGCATCGGTGGCTGATACGGATTTGCTGTTGGCGTAGATGTAACTGAAAATACTCTGGAGATTACTGATGGAGATGTTCATGCCATCGACCAGTCCGAATGAGCTGGCGAGGTATTCTTTTTTATCGAGTTTTTTGGCTAGTTTGCGGACGTAGGCGTCAAGGCGTTCGGAGTATGAGAGAGCTGGTGGAGTCTGGGTTTTTTTATCATGCAACGCATCAAACTCGATAAAACTCTCGTCGGGTACAGTCTTGCCAGGCATGGTCATAGTTTTGGTCACTAATGCAACAGCTAAGATGCCGCAGATTGTACTCTAAAACGTGCGATATGACAATATGGCTTTCATAATGTTTTAAAAAATTACATAATAGTTAGTCCATCTACAATAATATCACAAAGTTATAAAAAGTTAACAGGAAAATTTAGCCTGTAACGGGCGCAATAATGCAATAATAAGGGTGCGCTCTGTACTGGACAATTTTTTAATCGTAACTACTCAGGCACGGGGCCGGTTCCTGGATAGATTCCCGCCTGCGCGGGAATGACGGCCCGGAGTTTTTGTACAGTACAAAGAAGGGTGTATAAGCAGTGGGCTTTGCGTAATGTTACTAACCTGTTAAAATTCACCAAAAATTACCTTGCATAAAAAGAGACCCTTTGATGAAACTGTGTACAACACTCCTTCTGGCCTGTTCATTCTTATCAGGATTTTCCATGGCAGCTGAAAATAAAATTATCTACGGTTACGTTGAAAAAGCCACGCTGGTCGACAAAGGATTGGTTTTATCCGCCAAGCTGGATACCGGCGCCAAATCGGCCTCACTTAATGCTGTCGATATTGAAGAAGTCGATAAGGACGGGGTTGCCTATCTGCGTTTTACCGTTCCTGGAAAACAGGGCAACGTTTCCTTTATGTCGGAGTATATTGGCAAGGTCCATATCAAGGTACGTGCCGGCGAGAACACAAAATCGCATCTTGCGCCCATCAAACGCCCTGTTGTGCTCATGCGTATCAGGATTGGCGACATGGAACGCACCATTCCGGTCAACCTGACCAACCGTAAACGCTTTATCTACCCATTGCTTCTTGGGCGCGATGCCATCAAGGCATTCTCAGGCCTGGTGGATCCAGCCAGTACGTTTACCCTGAAATCTGACACCGTGGAATAATATGAAGTCTAACAAACGTCACGTATATGGCTTAATCAGCGCGCTGATTATCATTGGCACGAGCCTGTTCCTGTATCGTCATCTGGTGCTGGATGTGCCTTTGACCGACACCGAAACGGTCAACAGCTGGATGGTGGAGGCGAATCTGCGTTTTACCGCCGAACGCAACATCCCCGTAAAAGCCAACTTCACCATTCCCTACATGCCTCCTTATTTTGCCATTCTGGACGAATATTTTGTTTCTCATAACTATGGCGTTACCACTAATCTGAACGGTTACAACCGCGAAACAGTGTGGTCTTTGCGACGTGCCAGCGGCGAACAGTCCCTGTATTACCGCGCCATTTTCCGTGAAACCGATAATAACGAACTGGATCTGGCTAAACCGCCAACCGTCCGGGTACAGGTCCTGGAAGAAAATCAAAAATCGGCGGTGGACAGCATCAGCAATCAGGTGCGACAGTCATCCGCGGACATTCAAACCTTTGCTCAGGGCACCATCAAAGAGCTGAACAAACATGATGGAAGCGCCAAGCTGTTGATTGGTAATGAGTTCAGCGATGAGAACCTGATTCAGGCGGCGATTACCATATTGAACCAGGCTAAAATTTTTGCCATGCCGGTCAAGGGCATTTATCTGTCGCAAAACAAGCAGAGCAAAACCGAGTTTAAGAGCCTGCTTGCGGTATATAACGGCACAGAGTGGTTTTATATCAATCCCCGTACCGGCAGCGCGGGCTTTCCAGCCAATTTTCTGGTCTGGCAATACGGCTCGGACCCTCTCTACAATGTCACCGGCGGTGGCAAAAAAGTGAGTTTCAGCCTGACAGCATCTCCCACCCCCATTAATGCACTGACCATGGCCAAGGCCCGTGGCCAGCAGACTGATTCGCAGATGCTGCGCTTTTCCCTGTTGCAATTGCCCGTGAATGCCCAGGAAACCTATAAAATTCTCCTGACGGTCCCTATCGGTGCCTTCATCATTCTGCTGCTGCGGAATTTTATCGGCCTGAAAACCTTTGGTACCTTCATGCCGGTTCTGATTGCACTGGCGTTTCGTGAAACGCACGTAGTCTGGGGAATTACCCTGTTTGTTATCATTGTATCCTTTGGCCTGCTGGCGCGCTTTTACCTCGATCAGCTTCGCCTGCTGCTCGTACCGAGGCTGGCCGCCATTCTGACGGTGGTTATTCTGCTGATGATCTTCATCAGCGTGATCAGTCAGAATCTTGGCCTTGAATCTGGCCTGTCGGTCGCCCTGTTTCCCATGGTGATCCTGACCATGACCATCGAGCGCATGTGCATCACCTGGGACGAACGGGGTGCCGGCGAGGCGATTAAGTCGGGCGCGGGCAGTCTGATTGCGGCGGTTATTGCCTTTGGCGCCATGAACTGGCAGCCCATGGAATACCTGATTTTTGCCTTTCCTGAACTGTTGCTTGTCTTACTGGGTCTGATTCTCTGGTTCGGTCAATACCGGGGATATCGCCTGTTTGAGCTGTTTCGCTTCAAAGCTCTGGCCGGAGAACAATAATGCTGGGAATCTATCAGCGCCTGCGTAAAAAAGGCATTTTAAGCATTAATCAGCGAAACAGCGATTACGTACTTCGCTATAATGAGCGCAAACGGTACCCGCTGGTTGACGACAAAATTAAAACCAAACGTCTGGCTATGGCAGCTGGCATTGCTGTGCCCACACTGTTTGAGTTGATTGAAACGGAACACCAGATCAAACACATTGAATCGATTCTTGAACCCTATAAGGATTTTGTGATCAAACCGGCGCATGGTGCCGGCGGCGATGGCATTCTGGTTATTACGGACAGGGTATTCGGGCGCTACCGTCAGATAAACGGCAAGCTGGTGACCACTCAGGAGTTACAGCATCACCTGTCTTCGCTGTTATCCGGCGCCTACAGTCTTGGCGGCCATGCCGATTATGCGATTGTTGAACATCGCGTTTCCGTGGATCCTGTTTTTAAGGAAGTCAGCTACGAAGGCATTCCCGATATTCGCATCATTACCCTGCTGGGCTACCCTGCCATGGCCATGGTGCGTCTGCCTACCCGCCTGTCGGGTGGCAAGGCTAATCTGCATCAGGGAGCCATTGGTGTTGGTGTTAACATGGCTAACGGCAAAACCCTGGGCGGCGTGTTTCATAATGACCCTATCGATTTTCATCCAGACACATTAAATCCGATAGTCGGGATTAAGGTGCCGTGGTGGGATGAAATTCTGAATATCGCGGCCGGCTGCTATGAATTGACGGGATTAGGTTATCTAGGCGTTGATATCGTTCTCGATAAGGATCATGGGCCTTTGATGCTGGAGCTGAATGCGCGCCCGGGCCTGAATATTCAGATTGCCAATCGCGAGGGCGGATTATTACGTTACAAAGCCATAGAACAGCGGGCGGCTCAGGGTCAGGAATCGGTCAGCGCCCGGGTGGCTTACAGCCGTGAACAGTTCGGGCGCCCGGATGTCAGTGAAACAGCGACTATTTACGAACAATCAGATTGTTTTCAACCATCTTGACCCCGTCAACACGGCTGGCCACATCACCGGCAACATCGCTTTGACGAATGGTTTTAACATAGCCGCTTAATCGAACCGTGCCTTTTTCGCTTTGCACCTGAATGGGCAGGCCGGCGAGTTGTGGGTTGGCCATCATCGCGGCAGATACGCTGTCGGTCAGTGAGGTATCAGAATGCCCGATGGCAGACCAGGGTAATTCACTGCCTGAAACGGTGTGGCAGGCAACGAGAACCATTGCAGAGGCAGCAATGAACAGAGTGCGGTATACGTTTTTCATACTGTTTTTCCTGTGTGATTACACCAGATTTGGTGCAAGAAATGGCTGTTTGGTCAAGTCAGTAGTATACTCTCCGCCACCCGGAACCCGCAACCATTAACCCACACACCATGAGAACTATCCGCATTTATCAGGCAGGACACTACGAGACCGGCGACAGCTTTTTGCTGAGCGAAGACGCCGGCCAGCACGTTGGCGTGGTGCTACGCATGCAGGTCGGAGATGAACTGACCCTGTTTCGTGGCGATAATCAGGAATTCAGCGCCGTCATTTCTGCTGTGCATAAGAAAAAAGTAGAGGTTTCCATTAGCGCCGGGCAGGTGGTTGATCGGGAATCACCCCGCCGAATTCATCTGGCGCAGGCCATTTCGAAAGGAGAGCGCATGGAGCTGGTGGTGCAAAAAGCCGTAGAGCTCGGCGTGGCCAGCATCACACCGCTGATAACCGAGCGCTGTGCAGTCAAACGCCAGGACGAGCGCATGGAGAAAAAAAACCAGCAATGGCAGGCGATTGCCGTGGCAGCCTGCGAGCAGTCTGGGCGAAACATCGTGCCGCGCATCCACCCGGCTCAGAGCCTGGATGCCTTTCTGGCCAGCGAACGGCCCACACAGAATTTTATCCTCTACCCCAAAGCCGGAAAAAGCTGGCGAGACTACGCGTGGACAGAATCCGATATTGGCCTGGTCATCGGTCCGGAGGGAGGCCTGAGCACCGACGAGATCAATCGCCTGCTGGCGCTGGATTATGCCCCACTCAGCCTTGGTCCGAGAGTATTACGGACCGAAACAGCCGCCATTGCGGCATTAAGCGTTTTGCAAGCGGTATGTGGTGATCTATAATAGTCGGGAGAATTCCATTAATTAACTGAGGTTTCGTCATGAGTGATCATATTAAAACCGTTACTGACTCAAGCTTTGAGGACGATGTCATTAACTCCGGAAAACCCGTGCTGGTAGATTTTTGGGCTGAGTGGTGTGGTCCATGCCGCGCTCTGACACCCATTCTGGAAGAGGTGGCCGCCAGTCACAGCGACAGTATTGGTTTTGCCAAAATCAACATCGATGAAAACCCCAAAATGCCGGCAAAATATGGCGTTATGAGTATTCCAACCCTGATTCTTTATAAAAACGGTCAGGTTGAAGCGGTGAAAATGGGTCTGATGTCCAAGTCACAACTGGTTGCCTTCGTAGAAAGCAACAGCTAATCTGCCTGTTTTTGTCATCCCGGGTATCCTGTCATTGCGGGCGGCAGTGACAGGGTATCACGTTCATCTCCGGCACGGCTTATCCAGCTTTATAATCAACAGGACATACGCATGTTTTTTGGCGACCAGGTAAACGATACACGCAGCATGTTTTACAGCAGCTGGCAAAAATACCGGCAGGGACAAGTCCTGCAGGCTCTGGAACAACAGCTGGTTAATGTCATTCTGGATCATCCCGAATATCATGCCCTGCTTGAACAGTCACCGGAGCATATGGATCAGGCCTGGTTTCCGGAACTGGGTCAAACCAATCCCTTCCTGCATATGGGCCTGCACCTCGCTCTGCGTGAGCAGATCGTCACCGACCGCCCCACAGGCATCAGCCAGGTATTTCAGACCCTGCTGAGCAGGCAGTCCGACGTCCATGCAACGGAACACGCCATGATAGACTGCCTGGCCGAATGCCTGTGGCTGGCTCAGCGGAATCAACAGCAGCCCGATGAGCAGGCTTATCTGCAGGCCTTGACCGGCCTGACCCAGGTCTGACGAGTATGAGCTTCAACCTACACCTGCGGGCTTTTATCAGGTAAGATAGCCACAGACTCGATAACGATCGATAAATTCATGAGCAATCCAAAGAAAACAACCCATTTTGGCTTTGAATCAGTAGACTGGGACGAAAAGGAAAAAAAAGTAGGGGCGGTTTTTCACTCCGTGGCGAAAAACTACGATCTGATGAACGATTTGATGTCGATGGGCATCCATCATCTGTGGAAGCGCTTTACGGTTGAAACCAGTCTGGTCAGACCCGGACACACCGTGCTTGATCTGGCCGGTGGCAGCGGCGATCTGACGCGGCTGCTGAGCCGCAGAGTGGGGGCTAAAGGTCTTGTCATCCTGGCAGATATTAACTCCGCCATGATCAACGTAGGCCGCGACAGGCTGCTGAATGAAGGTCTGCTCGATAACATCGATTACGTTCAGGCCAATGCTCAGCATCTGCCTTTTACCAGTAACAGTATCGACTGCATCACCATGGGCTTTGGCCTGCGCAACGTAACCGACAAAGACGAAGCCCTGCGCTCCATGTTTCGCGTGTGCAAACCGGGTGGAAAGTTGATGGTGCTAGAATTTTCAAGGCCTGTGCTGCCTGGTCTTAAAACCGTATACGACTGGTATTCCTTCAATGTGCTGCCCAAAATTGGCCAGTTATTTGCCCAGGACGCCGCCAGTTATCAATACCTGGCCGAATCGATTCGCAAACATCCCAGCCAGGACGAATTGAAAAACATGATAGAGCAGGCGGGTTTTGAAGACTGCCATTATCATAATTTAAGCGGTGGCATTGTAGCCCTGCACATCGCTCATAAATACTGAGAACGACATGCTAAAAAAATACTCCCTGAAAGCTCTGGAACAGGCTCTGAACTTTGCTCTGGCACTGGATGAGCAGTCACCAGACAAAATAAACGCGCTGCAGGGCAAAATTGTTGAAATGATCATAAGCCCTCTGAACGTCAATTTTTTTATCCGCTTTGAAGACGGTCAGATAAGGCTGCTGGACAGCAGTCCTATCGAAGCAGATACCCGTATACACAGCAGCCCCATTGGCCTGATTCGTCTCAGTTTTCTGCCGGCTTCGCAGGCCCGCTCTCTGTTTAATGACAGCGTACGCATAAGCGGCAATGTTGTGCTGGGCATGAAGGTCAAGCAGCTGATTGATGAGCTGGATATCGACTGGGAAGGCCATCTGGCGCATTTTACCGGTGACGTCGTGGCTCATCAGATCGGTTCACTCTTCCGCCAGGGCCGGGCCTTTCAGCAGCGCATCCGCCAGAGCGTGCATAACAACCTGAGCAACTATCTGCAGGAAGAAACCCGGCTGTTTCCACCACGCGAAGAAGTGGATGATTTTTTCCATGATATCGATCAGACCGCCATGGATGTAGAACGTCTGGAAGCCAAAATTAACCTGTTATCGGCCACTCATGAAACACATTAAACAAGTCATTCGTCTGGCCCAGATTAATATTATTCTGGCCCGCAACGGCCTCGACAGCCTGATCGTCAGCATCCCGTTTTTTTCGCTGCTGCGTTTCGTGGTCTATCTCAACCCATGGAACTGGTTTCGACGCAAACCGCTGACGCGTGGTGAAGCGCTGCGCATCACTCTGGAAGAGCTGGGGCCTGTTTTTATTAAGTTTGGCCAGGCTTTGTCTACACGGCCGGATGCGCTGCCCGCGGATATTGCACTGGAGCTTTGCAAACTACAGGACAAAGTCCCCCCCTTCCCCAGCGAAATCGCGCTGGCGGCGATCGATGAGGCCTTCGGCAAGTCGGCCTTTGATATTTTTGCTGAATTTGATCCCGAGGCACTGGCGTCCGCCTCCATGGCCCAGGTTCACGCCGCCCGACTCAAAACCGGCGAAAGCGTGGTCGTGAAGATCCTGCGCCCCAACATGCGCAAACTGATTGCCCAGGATTTGAGTATCATGCACACCATCGCCAGTCTGGTTGACAAATACTGGCCTGACAGCAAACGCCTGAAACCAAAGGAAATTGTAAAGGAATTCGAGCATAACCTTTATGAGGAGCTTGATTTACAGCGCGAAGCGGCCAACGCCGGTCAGCTGCGACGTAATTTTAAAAACTCTGAGTTACTGTATGTTCCGGAGGTTTACTGGGATTACACCCGCACAAACATCATGGTGATGGAGCGTATTCACGGCATACCCGTTGGCGATATTAAAGCGTTGAACGAACGTGGCATCAACATCAAATTGCTGGCTGAACGCGGTGTTGAGATTTTCTTCACCCAGGTGTTCCGGGACTGTTTTTTCCATGCTGACATGCACCCCGGAAATATCTTCGTTTCCAGCGAGCATCCAGACAATCCACAGTACATCTGCATCGATTTCGGTATCATCGGCACCCTGAACGACAATGACAAACGCTATCTGGCTGAAAATCTTTACGCATTCTTCAGTCGCGATTATCGCCGCGTAGCCGAGCTGCATGTTGAATCGGGCTGGGTCGCACGCGATACGCGAGTGGATGAATTTGAAAGCGCCATTCGCACCGTTTGCGAGCCGATCTTTGAAAGACCTTTAAAGGATATTTCTTTTGCGCAGGTGGTGCTGCGTCTCTTTCAGGTGGCACGTCGTTTTCAAATGGAAGTACAGCCTCAGCTGGTTTTGCTGCAAAAAACCCTGCTGGCTGTTGAAGGGCTTGGGCGACAGCTTTATCCCGATCTGGATTTATGGGCCACAGCAAAACCGTTTTTGGAAAAATGGCTGAAAGAGCAGATGGGGCCAAAGGCATTCTTCCGTCAACTGCGTGAAAACCTGCCTTTTTTTGCGGAGCAGTTACCGCATATGCCTCGCCTGCTGTATGACGTGCTGGCCTTAAGTAAGGAGATCAAGGCACGAGAGATAGAATACCTGACATCGCCCAGACCCGTCACGCCTACGCGAAAAATATGGCTGAGAGGACTTGGTCTTGGCCTGTTCCTTGCCTTCGGCAGTATCAGCGCTTTAATGCATTTTAAATTAATAAACAGGCATGATCTGGTCATCGCCGCCTTATCTGTTGCGATTGCCGGAGGGGTTCTTTCACTTATGAACCGTACTGACAGGAGTTAAACATGGCCTTCAGCGATATCCGTCCTTTGTCTTTACTTTCCTGGCCCAGGCCATGAGCAGCGGTGAACTGCTGGTTATCGCCATCGTTGCCGTGATTGTGTTTGGTCCAGACAGGCTGCCTGCGCTGGCCCGGCGTCTGGGTAAACTGCTCCGACAGATCCAGCAGCTCAGAGAGCAGGCCGGCCGCTTCTGGCAGGCTCAGCTGAATGAACAGCAGCTGCTTGAAAATCAACGCAAGGCTGATGAAGCAGAACGCCGGCAGGACGTGGAATGAAACAGCTTAAGTAAGTGCCATCAGGCCTTGGCTCAACAATTAGCCCGGATGCCAATTCCATGTTGGGCCACGGCCCAACCTACAGCATATCAGGATAATTGTTGTAAATATTAATTCCATGCAGCCTTCCAGGAACAGGTTTTAGTCGAAGCGTTTAACCGGACGATGGCAATAGGGCTGTCTGTTGTTCTTGCTGTAATAATACTGATGATAGTCTTCTGCCGGCCAGAAAGTCTGAACATCCAGCAGTTTTGTTGCGACCGGATAGCCTTTTTTCTGCAAAAGCTGAATCAAGTCCCCGGCAATCGTTCGCTGTTCGTCTGTGTAGCAAAACACGGCACTTTGGTATTGTGGGCCAATATCAGGCCCCTGTCCGCTGCGCTGAGTGGGATCGTGAATTTCGAAGAAACGACGGAGGACACTCTGATAATCCGTTACCTGCCTGTCAAATAAAACGCGGGCAGCTTCGTAGTGACCGGTGTTACCCTGACAGACCTGTTGATAGCCGGGATCCTGCACATGACCGCCGGTATAGCCCACCTCTACGTTGAGCACCCCCGGGAGCAGGCTGAGAAAATGCTCCACACCCCAGAAGCACCCACCCGCAACAATTGCCTCCTCGCTGTCCATGACCTGATCATAATTGACGAAATCGATGGACACGGAGTTAACACAGTGGCGAAGGTTATTGTGAGTAAAGTGCTCGCCGGTAAACACGTGCCCCAGGTGAGCATCGCAACGATCACAGAGAATTTCCGTGCGCTGACCATCCGCATCAGGTTCCTGACGTACAGCCTGAATAATGTTGTCATCAAAACTCGGCCAGCCACAGCCGGACTGAAACTGGCTGCTGGCGCGAAACAAGGCCAGACCACAGCGTCGACACAGATACGTTCCGGTACCGGCCCTGGTCTGATACGAGCCGGTCCCAGGATACTCTGTTGCCTTGTCGCAGATTACGCGACGCGCCAGCGGGGAAAGGCTGGCGGTCTTATCCAGATACGTTGCCACAACTACCTCACATCTTACTTGCTGCGATTACAGATTTTGTCGGCCATATAACCAATCGCGCCGGCATAATAGATAGAATTATTATAGCGCAAAATCATCTTGTAATTCGGGTAGGCAAGAAACACAGGGCCACCGTTGGGCTGGACAATGCTGGCCTGCAGATTTTGGAATGGCAGGGGCTGTCCGCTTTCGGTGCGTACGCCCATCGCGTTCCATTCACTGACCGGCTTCACAATGGTTTTCCCTTCCAGCTTTTGATCAAAACCGGCTGGTAACTTAACGTGAATAGCCCATGGCTCGCCTGTCTGCCAGCCGTTTTTCTTCATGTAGTTGGCAATGGATGCAAACACGTCTGGCTTGCTTTCCCAGATATCTTTACGCCCGTCACCGTCGTAATCTATTGCGTATTCGACCCAGCTGGAGGGCAGAAACTGTGGCTGACCGGATGCGCCAGCCCACTCGCCTTTGAATTTATCCAGAGACACGTGGCCATCGTTCAGGATGTGCAGCGCGATAAACAGTTGTTTTCGGAAAAATTCGGGACGATTGGACTCATAGGCCAGTGTTGCCAGCGATTTTATCACCGGGAAATTGCCCATGTAGCTGCCGTAACTGGTTTCCATGCCCCAGAACGACACAATAAAACAGGGATCTACACCAAAACGCTGACCGATTTCTTCCAGAAGAGCCTTGTTCTGAGCGTATTTTTTACGACCAATGGTGATACGATAATTATCCGCCCGGGAATGCAGATAGCTGTTAAAGGTCAGTCGATGCTCGGGCTGAGACCGGGCCAGCCCTTTAACCTGACGACTGGGTTCGTGGATATCGGCAAAAGCCTCGTCAAAAAGTGCCGGAGAGATGCCTTGTTCCAGCGCTTCGGTACGCACGCCGGAAACAAACTGACCCCAGCTCTGATGTGGAGCAGCACTGATTTGCATTGAAAAACACAGTGCCAGCACGGCTGATAAATACCATCTTAGATTTTTCATTACCGATCCCCTGTTTTATTTTCTTTGCTGTCATGCAGGATTTGTGCCTTTGATCCCGACTTGCCTTAATTTCGCTCTTTTATTATTTGTTCCTGACGCGAGACTGTATCATAATGCACCCTGTTGTACTATTTTAAAAAGGAATGTCATGGCTGGTTTTTTTGATACCTGCGTCAACCCCATCGTTAATGCGGTTAAGGAAGGGGCGTTTTCTTCAAGCCCAACCGCGCGTAAGGGAACACGTGTCAGCATGGGGGCTGAGGTTCTGGGTTCCGCGACCAGTTACTTTACGCCCATCATCTCTATTCCCACCAGCGGAGCTCAATTCCTCATCTCAGCCTATCTGGCTCTGGTAGCCGATGCCAATAGCGCGGAAAAGCTCGCACACAGCGGTCTGAGCGTTGGCGCGCTGTTTAAACTGGTTATATTATCCATGTTGCTTTTTGAACATAAAAAATGCACGGAAGACAGTCAGGATACCATGTGCGATCTGGGCCTGTATGCTCAGCTGATATACGCCGGTCTGTTAATCGTCATCAGCGTGGTCAGTGAATCATCCAAAGCGAAACCGGACGCCAGCGAACCTGCCTCCCCGGTGCTGCCTGTCACCAGCCCGGCCGCAGCATTGCCAGACAACCTGCAACTGGCAAGAGACGAAGACAGTGACGGCGAGCCCAACCCGGCAGTCAGTCCGTCTCATGGGATCTGACATACCCCTCTGTACTGAACAAAACTCCGGTCTGTCATTCCCGCGCAGGCGGGAAACTATCCTGGAGCTGGTTCCGAGCCTGATTTGACCATGGATCCCCGCCTGCGCGGGGAGGGCAAATAATACCAGGATTAAAGAATTGCCCAGTACTGGGGACATACCCATTCCGAATGCTGGTTTTCAGGCGCTGCGCAAAGACACGATAGGTTCCAGCCTGGCCGCGCGCCTGGCTGGATAATAACCAAAAAAGATCCCGGTCATCATAGACACCAGGAAGCCAGCCAGTGGCGGCATCCAGTAGACGTGAAAGGTCCAGTGACTGAACCAGGCCAGGCCCCAGGTAAACAACAGGCCGAGCAGCACGCCCGAGACACCACCAACCAGCGAGAGCATCACCGACTCCACCAGAAATAAGGCCTGAATATCCTGATTGCTGGCTCCGACCGCCTTACGTATGCCGATCTCCTTTTTGCGCTCACTCACGGATACCAGCATCACGTTCATAATACCAATGCCGCCAACCAGCAGAGAAATGCTGCCAATCACCGCCAGCAGCAGGGTAAAAATACGCCCCTGGCTTTCCATGCTCTCAATAATCTGCTTCGCACTGCGTACGTAAATGGTCAGTTTGGGGGCGCTTTGCTGCACCAGCTGCTTGACCTGACTCATGACCTGATCAATGGGACTGTCCGGCTTCATCAGCAGAATGGCATTGTTGATCTGGCTGTCTTTGGTTACCAGCGCCATACCCGCCACGGGCACAATAACAGTCTGATTAATGTCCTCGTTGAAAAAACCGGTTTCACTCCACGGCTTCAACACGCCAATGATGGTATAAAGCGTTTTGCCAATGCGCAAAGGCCTGCCGATGGGATCATCCTGACTCACTTCGCGAATCTGGGTGGCAATGCTGTCGCCTATCACGCAGAAATGCTCAAAGGAGTCAACAAAGGAAACGAAATGCCCACGCGCCAGTTTCGTGTGAATAATGCGTGCCAGCGACTCATCGGCGCCCAGCACCGAGCCGGTCAGGACACGTCCGTTAAAGCTCATGGTCTGATACGTGGAGGTAAATGGCGCTACTTCCGCTACGCAGGGCACGCGTGCCGGAATGCTGCGCCAGACCGACAGTGGTATGCTGGCACGATGGGAGGCGTCCTGACCCTGACTAAAAGCGGATACGGACAGTAAATCGGTGCCCAGCGCCTTGAATTGTTCCAGCGCTTTTTCGGTAGCCAGCTGACCACTGCTGATGAGCGCTACCACGGCGGCTGTACCAACGAGAATACCGAGGAGAGCAAGAAAAGAGCGTAATTTGGCCGCACCGAGATTAACCCAGGCCTGTTCCGCGTGACGTAACAGATTCATTGGCCCGCCCCGGTAACGATCTGACCATCGGACAGCGTAATGCGTCGTTTGCATTGACGCGCAACCTGCTCGTCGTGGGTCACCATGATAATGGTCCGCCCTTCGTCGTTAAGCCTGAGAAACAAATCCAGAACATCAGCACCAGTGCGGGAGTCCAGCGCGCCGGTTGGCTCATCGGCCAGAATAACGTCTGGCTCGCCAACGAGCGCACGGGCAATGGCTACGCGCTGTTGCTGACCACCGGATAACTGCGTCGGTCGATGACGGGCAAAGGCAGCCATGCCGACACGCGACAAGGCCTGCATCACCCGATGTTCGATTTCGTCTGCCGGCAGTCTGCGATAAACCAGAGGCAGAGCCACGTTTTGGACGGCGTTAAAACGCGGCAGCAAATGAAACTGCTGAAAAACAAAGCCGATGTACTGATTACGCAGGCGTGCCAAATCATCCTGATCAAGCGACGATACATCGCGCTGTTTTAGCCAGTACCGGCCTGAATCGCCGCTGTCCAGCAGGCCAATCACGTTCATCAGGGTCGATTTCCCTGAACCGGATGCGCCGACTATCGCCACCAGCTCGCCGGCCATTATAGACAGCGAAACCTGCTTCAGAACCTGGGTACTGACTCCTTCAAGAGCATAGGATTTCACCAGGTTATCAATCTGAATCAATGGCTTATTCGTCATAAACCACCACGTCGCCCTCGCGCAGCCCCGTTTCCACGATCACCTTGTCTGCCTGAGCGGCACCGGTGGATATACGCCGGTCAACCAGTTTACCATCCGGCTCACGCACAGTGACCATGCTGTCGCCGCTTTGCTGACGAACCGCTGCGATGGGAATAAATAAATGCTGATCATCTGCCACCATCAGGGCCACGGCAGCGCTCATGCCCACTTTCACCCAGGCCTGCTGGCTTTTGGTCAAATGCCTGATTTCAACTACCGCGCTGAACGAGGGTAAGGCACTGCCGTTACCGGCAGATGCCTGAGCGTTAATCGCCACCAGCTCGCCCTGCAATACCTCATGCCTCATGGCAACGCCGGTGACACTGGCTTTCAGACCAGCCCGGATTTTATCGATATCAATTTCAGGCACATCAATTTCGATGCTTACCCCAGTCAAATCGCCAACGAGAGCAAAAACCTGACCGGCCTTGACGCTTGAGCCAACCGACAGGCGCTCACCCTTGTCCTCACCGGATTTGGGAGGATACAGCAGTACCCCGTCTGCCGGGGCTTTCAGGAAGATGCGGTCATGTTTACCGGACAGGGCCTGACGCACTTTGTCAAACTCCGCCAGACTGAGCTGCGACAAATCGCGCGCATCGCTGTCGTCCATTTTTTCGAGCATTTCACTCAGTTTTCGTGTGGACTGCATCAGGGTCACGCGGGCGGTATCGAGGCTGGACTTTTCACTGAGGTAATTATTTTTTGACAGCAATCCGGCATCCCAGAGGTTTTTCGTTCCGGTAAATTTGGCACGCGCCACGGCAAAACTGTCTTTGGCTTTAAGGTAGTCGGTCAGGGTTTCGTTGTATTGTCGCTGCAGTTCTGTGGAGCGGAGCACCGCTATCACGTCCCCTTTTTTCAGCGGCTGACCGTAGTGAATATCCATGCTTTCAACCACCGCATCCATAGGCACACTGACGGAGCTGGCATGCAAGGGCTGGATGGTACCGGTAAAATACAGGGTTTTGTCCACCGCCTCCTTCCTGCTGACGTAGGTATGCGCCCCCGGTCTGCCCGATTTTGGGGTTTCGCCGCAGGCACTCAACTGCGTGACAAGCAGCGCGAGGATGATCATTCGGATTATGTTCATGAACCGTACCTGAGTTTGATTTGCCATTCGTCCAGGGTGGTACCCAGAAACTGCTGTAAAGCAGATAATTCGTTCAGCCAGGCTATTTTGGCACCGATCAACCCCGCCTGGGCCTGAATCAGCTGGTTTTGCGTGTTGTTTAAATCCAGCGCGCTGCTGATGCCGGCCTGCAGCTTTTTCTTTTCCAGCTCATAAGACTGCGTCGCCAGCTTAACCTGTTTTTCGGCCAGTTGATAGCGCCTGGCCTGACTTTGAATGCTGTTCACGCTGTTGGTCACCTGGGTGACGATAGCGCGGCGAAGTGCGATCAGGCTCAGCCTGTCCTGTTCCAGTTTGACCCGGGCATTGATAACCTGACTGCGACGACTGACGTCGTTAATGGGAACAGTGAAGGTCAGGCTGGCCGATTCAGTTACGTTGCGGCCGTTATAAATTCCCAGACGCCCTGAATTGCCGTCCACGTTACTGGCAAGACCAGCCTGCACACTGGCACCGGCATCGAGCTGCCAGAGCTGCTGATTGCGTGCCACATCGTAGGCGCGCTGATCGGCGCGCATCAGGGTCTGCTGTGCCAGGTACTGACTGTTATGTGACAAAGCGATATCGATGCTTCGTTTCAAATCAGGCACCACGGCCTTGCTGACAGTCACGTCACTCGGAACGGCGAGGCGCATGGCAGGATCGAGCCCTATCGCCTGCAGCAGATTTTGAGCCGCCGTGTTGAATTCATTGTTGGCCTGTTCGACCATCAGGCTCAGGGATTCGATTTGATAGGACTGCTGAATATTGGCGGTGGGTTCCAGCTGCCCGGCTGCGATTTTTTTCTCGTTGATATCATAGGTTTTTTTGGCATCCTCCAGCTGACGCTGCTGATTTTCCTGGTTGTTTCCACTCAGAATCAAGGCCCGATATGCGGAGATGACCTGAGTGATTTGATCTATAACCGTCTGTTTCAGCATCACCTTATTCAGGCGCTCGCTGTCCTCGGCGTTGAGCAGGCCGGCCTCATTGGCTTTTTTACCAAAACCCCGCAGCAGAGGCTGGGTCAGGGAGGCGGTTATCATGGGGGTATAGTTGTTGTATGCAGAGACATTGTTATCAACATTCAGGCCAATCTGCGTTCCAAGCCTTGTTTTCAGATTTACTTCGGGCGAAGCGACAAAGGCCTTATTACTGGAGGTGCCAACATCGCTGAAACGGGACTGCTGCACCGTACCGGTTCCGGCCAGGGCATATTGCAGCTCAAATTCATTATGCGCCAGACGCAGCTGGTAGCGCTGAACAATGCGGTCCAGTTCGGCATTCTGAATATTGGGGTTGTAGCGTAACGCCAGCAGAATGGCTTCGCGTAAACTGAGATGACGTACGCTTTTGTTTTTTGCCTGCGGTGAGGTGGGCAGATCAATCCAGTGTTTGAGCATGTATTCCGGACGGTCAATGGCTTCCTGCAGACGGGTCGCGGCATCGTCTGCAGCCGACAGGGAGGAAGAAAATCCGGTGCCGAGGAAGAGTAGCATGACGGGTATTATTTGCCGCTTGACGTTCAACAATGACACAAATCCTCAACACGACCTAACGAATGTTTAAAATTAAACCACATTTAAGTCTGATATTCTACCTGGACTTAGGTTATTTTTCCAAACATGAATTAAAATATGCCCTTGCGGGTACTTTTCTATCTGTTATGGTTGATGTTTTTTTTGATATCATGGACAAATTTTGAAAATCAACAGGACCATTCTTTATGCCAACCTACACCGAAGCAAGACAACTGTTTGCCAATGAACTCCTTCTGTTCAAAGAGAATATGCCCTGGTCGGATTGGCTCTGGGAGAATATGTTTGCCACCCCGGCCAAACTGCATAAATACCATCCGTTCCAGATAGAGAATCTACGACTGGCCATGGAACGCAGTGTTTTGGAAGTCATGCCCGGGTATCATTCCCTGGATACGCTGGACGCCAGGAGATCCATGATGCCACTTGATGAACTGATGAGGAGGATACACTGCTCCGCCTGGTCTGATGGCAGCGCCTCTGATGCCGATCCCTCCCTGCGCGAGAATCAGTGTGCATTAAGCGCGATCTTTTACGATCTCGAACCGAGAACCGAGAGTCTGCTGAACCGGCTTTGGTATATCGTGTCTGACTGGACACCACCAGACGATCGGGAAAACCCATGGACGGGCTATAAGGAATCTGCTGATCCCGATCAGCGCTCACCCAATGAGCTGAAAACCATTCTGGGAAAACTGCTGCTTCAGTCCATTGCCTATCGCGCACCAAACGACGTCATCGCCACGTTTATCAGGACAATGAAAAACAATCCGGACGAAATATATCTTGTTGCACTGGGCGAAGCGCTGGATATTTATGCTCTCGGTGGGCGCTTTGCAGCATATCAGCGAGCGGGCTACTTTGAGCATCATAACCCTGATGCCGTTGATCTGATCCTGTCTGGCATGTCCACCATGCATCCAGCGCAACGAGTAGTTATTCTACACAGGGTCATGCGTGCCATTAATGACCCGACGCTGAGCTGGTCCAGCGGACAGATTATTCAGATTGAAGGCATTAAGAACGCGTGGGAAACAGCGCTTGACGACGTGCGCAACACTCTTATACCGGCAGAATGCTGCCGAAGCATAAGCATGTTGGATCGATTGCAAAAGATATTGCCTGACGTCCTGACGATACTGGCGCCAGGCGTACTTCATGAGCTGTTCCAGCAGCAGTTTCATCCAACTGTTTTCTCCACTGAGCTTGAGGATAATTTAAGAACGGTACTGGCTGACCGCAGGCTGCACGAGGCCTTCCTTAACTACCTGGAAACGAGCAGTCATCCTGAAGCGTTTTTATTTTTACGTGAAATTTGTGATGAACATGCTCTGATTACCAGCCTGTTCTGCTCCATGACGCCCCGCACGAAAATCAAGGCCATGGCAGCCTGTCTGCTCGAAGAAAACCATGATTCCCGTGCCGCCACCAGCTCAGACACAGGCATTGCGGATATCCTGTTCCAAAGCGGTGTGTATCAGGCACTGTTCGCGGCCCCTGCCAGCAGCCCTTACAAAAAACTTGTGTCGCTTTTTCGAACCAGTCCTGGCTTTTGGGAGCAGTTCCAGATAACAGAAGCGTTTCTGTTTACGAATGAAGCGTATTTCAGCCAGTGGAATGCGCATAAAACACCTCACATTGAGCTGAATCTGGCAAACGTGATCCGCTATCTCATCGAAAGCCAGCCGGCCGATTTACAACTGATTAGAAACCTTTTTATCCTGGAATCGCCGGAAAGCGGCAGCAACCTGCTGCTGTCTTTTTTTTGCAGCCGGCAACTGTCTGACGAAGACATTCATAGCTTTCTGGCTGTGTTCAGCAAACTTCACAAGCGGGATCAGCATCGTTTTCTGGATGAAAAAAATCGTTCTAATATGACGGCCAGAAGCGTTAGCGTCGGGAAGCCGTGGCAGAATCTTTTACCAGAAGCGCCCATCTCAGTAAAAAAGAGGGTCACGTTCGCCGACATCCTGCGTGATGAAAATCCCGGAGAGGCCTGTCAGCCTGAGCACGAAGCGGCTCCCCTCTCGCTGGGTTTAGGGTGAAGGAAGCCGCGGTAATGACAGCCCGGAGTTTTTGTTCCGTACCGAGAATGGGCTGATTCTATACATCAGCAGGGAATATACCTGCGAAATGTTTAATTTTTACCTCAAATGGTGTATATTTCAACTTTTACATTCATAGTAGGAAAGGTAAGCATGTCATCGAAAAAAAACGATTTTCAATCGCAGGCGTATACAGGCGCAGCGCATTATGGGCAATCGAATCGCAGCGTTTTTTTCGGACGCCCGGCCAATCCATATATACAGGCTAAATACTGTCTGGCTACCGGTCTGGTATGCGCTATGGTAGCCCTTCCCTTATTTTTTGTGGCTCCGTTACCGGCTGCGCTGGTTTTCGCGAGCCTCGCCCTGTTTTTTCTGGCAACGGGTCTGGTACTGGCAGCCAATGTGTATTCCAAAAACAACAAAGACGCCAAATTGGAATTTAATCCGGGCGTATGTGGGTTTTAAGCGTAGGTTGGGCCTCGGCCCAACAACGATGGACCAGTGTAATCCCCTGTTGGGCCAGGGCCCGGCCTACGAGGCTGCGTGCTCAATGAACAGGCGTTTCAGGGGTGTCATGCGATTGCACCAGCTTAATCCTAAACCGCGCAGGGCCGCGACGGGGGGAAAGGGGTTGGCAAACAGGGTTTTCAGCCCGCCCATCAAGGCAATGCTTTGCCAGACCGCCACTTTGCGCTGCCGCTGCCAGACTGACAATGCCCTTGAGCGCCTGGCTTGAGTATCGAGGCAGTGCAGCCAGTCACGCAAATCAGCCAGACCAATGTTCAGACCCAGCCCCGCCAGCGGATGAATGGTATGCGCCGCATCCCCCATCAACAGCCAGTTTTTACCCACATACTGCTGCGCATGGCGCATAAAAAGAGGGAACTGATGCCTTGCACTGCTCAGACTGAGCTCACCCAGACGGTGCTGAAATGCTTCACCAAGGGCCTGATTAAAAGCCGCTTCGTCCATCTGACTCAGTAAATCGGCACGTTTGGCGGTGGTCGACCACACGATGGAACACAGATGCTCATCCGCCAGGGGCAGAAAAGCCAGCGGGCCATCGGCATTAAAAATCTGATACGCGGTCTGCTCATGTGGTTTCCCGGTGCGAATGGTCGCTACCAGTGCGTTTTGATGATAAGGCCAGGAGGTCAGAGCTACCTTCAGTAGCTGCCGGCTGGGTGACTGAGCACCTTCCGCGATGATCAAAAGGCCAGCCTCCCAGCTTTGATCGACACTGCTTACGCGGACACCATCGGCATGCTCATCAATCTGGCTGACAGACTGCCGGGGGAAACAGCTGACATTATCCAGTTCGCCTAAGGCCTTCAACAGAGCCTGCCGGATCACGCCCTCTTCCACAATCACACCCAGATCAGCACGGGCAACCTCGCGACAGTCAAAATCAATATGTGCCTTTGTGGCAGCATCCCAGACGTGCATGTGTCGATACGGTGCCAGGCGTGATTCATCCATCAAAGACCAGACGCCCAGCTCGTTAAACAGGGCTCTCGACGCCTGATTAATGGCGTATACACGCCTGTCCGGCTCTGTCAGCGGCGTGACGGTCATATCCAGCGCATCCACAACAGCGACCTGATTGCCGCGCCGGGCCATGGCCAGCGCCGCGCTCAGACCCACCACACCGGCTCCGCTTACCAATACATCATAAGGCTTGCTCATCATGCCTCCCAGGTGTCAAATCCATACCGCAGACCAAATCCGGCACCACGCCGGCAAAACCTCGCGCGTGGCGGGCCAGAATGCGTTTTAAACCAGGCAACTGATCCGCCAGCGCCAGCCCCAGACTGCGAAGAGAGCCAAGGCCAGGCAATGAATTGGAAAAGGTTGTGACCAGACCGTCTGTCATACGAATGATCGCGCTTTGATCATAATGTCTGGCGGCCTGATAATTCGTCAGCGTTTCCGCACTCAGTCCCTGTTCAACTAAAAACTGCGCCAGCATGGCCACGTCGCGCAAACCGAGATTAAAGCCCTGCCCGGCTACCGGGTGCAGAGTATGGGCAGCATTACCGACAAAGACCAGCGGCCAGGCAACCTGCTGCGGCATGATCATTTGCTGCAAAGGCCAGGTACTGCGCCTGCCCACCTTGATCAAACGGCCGAGGCGATAGCCAAAATTAAGCTGCAGCCCGGCCAGAAAGGCCTTGTCATCCAGCGCCATCAGACGAGTCGCCTGTTCAGGCTTCATCGCCCAAATCAAGGCAGCGCGCTGCTCGGTCATGGGCAGCATGGCCAGTGGGCCATTTGAGGTGAAACGCTCGTAAGCCGCGTTGCCATGCGGACGATTCAGACCAATATTAGCCACAATGGCCTGCTGATCGTAGGCTTTTGTCTGCACACGCAGACCGGCAAGACGACGAACCGTTGACCAGGAACCATCAGCTGCGACGATCAAACGCGCCTGAATGAGCTGTTCATGGCCATCATGATAAACTGTGGCCTGCCCTTTATCGACGTCCAGTGCACGTAATTCGGCAGGCGCCATAATCGCGTCTTTATCCAGCAACTGCACCAGGGCACGGGAAATATGCTGCATTTCCAGCACATAGCCCAGCGACTCTGTAGTATCGCGCTGCAGTCGTGCCGTGCCGAGGCGGTATTGTTCAGAGACATAAATCGTATCAATAGGCGTGGCATCGGCCTTGAGCAGGGGCCAGAGAGCCAGGCGCTCCAGTATGCGGACACTGGCTGGCGACAGAGCCAGAGTGCGCGCATCAAATTCGGGCTGCACCCTGTCTGTCAATGGCCTGGCGTCGATAAGGCGCACGCGAAACCCGTGTTTCGCCAGGGCCAGCATCAGCGAGGCTCCGGTCAGGCCGCCCCCCACAATTAAAATATCAATCAGATCATCAGTCACGCAGTAAGGCCTCTATCTCGTCGGCGCAGACGGGCAGTGCGCCGGTCAGGTTTTCGTGACCATCTGCGGTCACCAGTATGTCGTCTTCAATACGCACGCCAATGTTCCACCAGCGTGAATCAACACCGGGCATATTGGCGCTGATGTATAAACCTGGCTCAACGGTCAGGACCATGCCAGGCTCCAGCGGACGCCAGACGCCCTCTTTTTTGTAGGCACCGCAATCGTGCACATCAAGACCCAGCCAGTGACCGGAATTGTGCATATAGAACGGTCGATAGGCTCCATCGGCAATCAGGGCATCCACATCGCCGTGCAGCAATCCCAGATGGCAGAGCCCCTCCGTCAAGATACGAACGATGGTCTCCTGAATCACATTCCAGGCGGCTCCCGGCCTGACCTGCGCAATGCCGGCCTGTTGCGCCTTGAGCACCAGATCATATATCGCACGCTGTTCCGTGCTGAAGTGGCCGTTAACCGGGAACGTACGGGTAATATCGGCCGCGTAATTTTCAAACTCGCCACCGGCGTCAATCAAGACCAGATCTCCTGACTTCAGAGCCTGGTTGTTTTCGGTGTAGTGGAGAATGCACGCGTTTTCACCCGCGCCAACGATGGGATCGTAGGCGACACTGCGACAGCCCTGACGGAAAAATTCATAGAGCAACTCGGCTTCCAGCTGATATTCATTCTGCAGATGACGACAGGCACGCATGGCTCGTTTGTGCGCCGCCACCGAAATGCTGGCCGCCTGACGCATCAGCGCGATTTCTGCCGGACTTTTAAACAGTCGCATTTCGCTGGTGACAGGCTCCAGGTCGCAAAAGGCCTGCGGTGCGACGATGCCACGTCTGACCTGAGCCTTCAATACGTTCAGCGCCAGAATCATTTGCTGATCAAGCCGGGAATTACGGCCAAGCGCGTAGTAAACCGCGGATTTTCCAGACATGAAATCGACCAGATGCTCAGGCAGCTCGTCGATGGAGAAAGCCTCGGCCATGCCCAGCATCTGGCAGGCGCCGTCCTGGCCCAGGCGTCGCCCCGTCCATTGCTCTTCTGCCGGATTGCGGGGACGGTTAAACAGCACGCTCTCGCCTTCGTCACCAGCCATAATCAACAGCAGCGCGTCCGGTTCATTAAAACCGGTGAAATAGTAGAAATCGCTGGACTGGCGAAAACGATAATGGGTGTCGCCATTGCGCAATTGTTCGCCGGCGGCGGCGATGATCGCCAGGCTGCCTGCGGGCAGCTGCTGCGCCAGTCGTTGCCGTCTTTGTTGATATTCCTGCTGGGTAATCATATTGTGCGGTCCTTTTGCCAGTCGTTTATCAGTGCGCCGTATCGGTAATACCACGCTCGCTTCCATTGTCTTTTAAATCATCGCTCAGGCGCAATACGGCCATGCGTGCGTATTCACTCACTTCAATCAGTGCTTTTTCATCGTCTTCGTCGATATCCAGGCTGTCATAATCCAGCTCGGCAAATTCAAACAAATGCTGCAGCGCATCCCGCGATTCGTCTTCGTCCAGCTCTTCATAGCCCACACCAGACAGGCTTATGCCCTGAGTAAAACCTTCGCACCAGTCGCTGAAGGCTCTGGCTCTCTCGGCCAGGGGTTCCGTATCGTCTGGCAGCAGCAGAGCAAAAGAAAAATCAAGGGTGGTGATCTGCTGCTTGCTCAGCATATACAATTCAAATAAAGCCGACGCCGCGGTTCGAACAAGCCCGGTATTTTTGTCCTTGGTGATCAGGGCACGCAGGTAATGTTCGCCCTTTTGAAACTCTCCGGCGCACAGATACCCGCATAACAGACCATGCAGCTCACTGGCTGACTGGGGCAGGTCAAGCACGGCAATATTGGCGACAAACTGTTGGTAGGGAGGGAGCCGTTCCGACGTACTTTCATAAGACATAGTAATATTCACCAGACAAAAAAATTAATAAAAATATTCACCCGCTCTCAGGTACGACTATCATAACCGAATTGCCGAAACAAACCAAAATTGATACTATTTATACAAATAGAGCCTCTAACCCAGGAAACTACCATGACGACGTCCACGCCCTGCACGGTCAAACTGCTGAATAAGACCTACACCGTCAAGTGTCCGGAGAATGAGTCCGATAATCTGCAATTGGCCGCGACCAAACTGGAAGCGCAGTTACAGGTGAACAAAACGAAGTACAGGCAGCTGAGTGAATTCGAAAACATGCTGCTGGCAGCGCTCTACATCAGCCATGAACTGGTCACCTGCGAGAAAAAACAGGCCGCGCAACGGCATCAGGTAACAGAATTCATCAGCTCGCTGGAAAATAAAATCAATCAGGTGGTTAATGGCGATGCAGCATTTGATCCACAAACGGATTGACCATCACCGTTAACGAAAAATTTGCGTAAATCGCGTTTTAACATAGTGATCAGGGAAGAAGCAGTGCTATAATCAGACTAACCCGGCAGCGAGTGATTTGTGAACCAATACTTACACTCTGGGGAGCATCCTGAAAGCCCGTGTTGTGCAAGCCCACCCTGAGTGGGACGCCTGAACGGCTGCAACCGCTTCCCACTTGAACCCCTGGGTTCAAAATCCGGACTGCCGGGGGATTTTATGTCGCAAACTGCTTCCGCAGTGCCAGTATCTCATCCCGTATCTTAGCCGCCATTTCAAACTCCATACTCTGTGCATGGCTATGCATCTGCTTTTCAAGCAGCTTGATTTGTCTGGCCAGTTGCTGTGGCGTGAAATGTGCGTACTCGGCCTCCGGCTCTGCAGCACGTGATTTACGACGGGTAGAATACGCGCCCTCCATCACATCACTCACGGCTTTGTTAATACCCTTGGGCGTAATCCCATGTGCTTCGTTAAACGCGATTTGCTTCTGGCGGCGTCTGTCGGTCTCATCGAGAGCACGCTGCATAGAGCCGGTTATTTTATCGGCATAGAGAATGGCCCGGCCATTGACATTACGCGCCGCGCGGCCAATGGTCTGAATCAGCGAGCGGTCAGAACGGAGAAATCCTTCTTTATCCGCATCGAGAATCGCCACTAAGGAAACCTCCGGCATGTCCAGACCTTCACGCAGCAGGTTAATACCCACCAACACATCAAATTCGCCCAGACGCAGATCACGGATAATTTCCATTCGCTCGACTGTATCAATATCAGCGTGCAGATAGCGGACTTTCACACCGTGCTCACGAAGATACTCGGTTAAGTCTTCCGCCATTCGCTTAGTCAGCGTGGTAATCAGCACCCGTTCACCCTGAGCTGCTACGCGATTGACTTCTGACATCACGTCATCGACCTGGTTGCTGACGGGGCGGATTGTTACCTGTGGATCAACAAGACCCGTGGGTCTGACCACCTGCTCAGCTATGTTGTCCGCATGATCCTTTTCAAAAGGCCCAGGCGTTGCCGATACGTAGATGGTCTGCGGTGAGCGCTCATCAAACTCCTCGAAACGCAGGGGACGGTTATCCAGCGCCGATGGCAGGCGAAAACCATAGTTAACCAGCGTTTCCTTGCGCGCCCGGTCGCCGCGGTACATGCCGCCAATCTGTGGCACGGTGACGTGTGACTCATCGATAATCAACAGGGCGTCTGGTGGCAGATAGTCAAACAGAGTTGGTGGCGACTCACCCGGGCCGCGCCCAGACAAATAACGCGAATAATTTTCAATGCCCGAGCAATAGCCCAGCTCCAGCATCATTTCGATATCAAAACAGGTGCGTTGATGCAAACGCTGCGCTTCTACCAGTTTGTTCTGTGCGGTGAACTCCTCAACCCGTACCCTCAATTCTTCCTTGATAAGCTCAATGGTTTCCAGCAGACGATCACGCGGTGTTACGTAATGGGTTTTGGGAAAAATGGTGATGCGCGGCATGCGCTGCAGAATTTCACCCGTCAACGGATCAAAGCGGGCAATGTTATCGACACAGTCATCAAACAGCTCCACACGAATGGCTTCTTTTTCTGAGTCGGCCGGAAAGACATCAATCACATCTCCGTGCACTCGAAACTGACCACGCTCCAGAAACTGCGTGTTGCGAGTGTACTGCATCTCGGCAAGGCGTGCTAAAATTTTACGCTGGTCGCATTGTTCTCCACGGGATAGATGTAATACCATACGCAGGTAGGAATCAGGGTCGCCAAGCCCATAAATAGCAGATACGGTTGCCACAATGATGGCATCCTTGCGTTCTATCAGTGCTTTTGTCGCTGATAATCGCATCTGCTCAATGTGTTCATTAATCGACGCGTCTTTTTCGATGAACATATCAGATGACGGAACATAAGCCTCGGGCTGATAATAATCGTAGTAGGAAACGAAATATTCTACTGCGTTTTCGGGAAAATACGCCTTGAATTCGCCATACAGCTGTGCAGCCAGTGTTTTATTGGGTGCCATGACCAGCGTTGGTTTTTTCATTGCCTGAATAACCTGGGCAATGGTATACGTTTTCCCCGAACCGGTAACGCCCAGCAGGATTTGACGGGCCAGGCCGGATTCGAGGCCATCAATCAGGGACGCTATGGCAGCAGGCTGATCACCGGCAGGTTGGTAATCAGCATTAAGTTTAAATACGTTTTTCATACAATTTACCTTTAACAAGGAGTCCTAATGAGTATAACACTGGCCGAACGCGTTCAACTGGTCAAACCCTCCCCCACGCTTGCCGTGGCCGCCAAAGCAGCTCAAATGAAAGCCGATGGCCTGGACATCATCAACCTGGGTACGGGCGAGCCCGACTTTGACACTCCCCGACACATCAAAGACGCTGCCATTGCCGCCATCAACGCCGGATTCACCAAATACACGGCCGTAGACGGCATTCCCGAACTGAAACAGGCCATTCGCAGCAAATTTAAGCGCGATAATGGACTTGATTATCAAATGAATCAAATCCTGGTCTCCGTGGGCGGAAAGCAAAGCATTTTCAACCTTTGCCAGGCGTTTATCGAAGAAGGCGACGAAGTACTGATTCCAGCGCCTTACTGGGTTTCCTATCCCGATATCGTATTACTCGCTGGCGGTACCCCGGTCATTATGCCATCAACACCGGCCACCCGTTACAAAATCAGCGCCGAACAGCTGGAAAAAGCCATCACGCCCAAAACCAAACTGCTCTTCATCAACAGCCCATCTAATCCATCGGGTGTTGCGTACACGCTGGATGAGCTGAAAGCCCTGGGCGAAGTTCTCAAAAAACATCCCAGAGTGCTGATTGCCACCGACGACATGTACGAACACATCGTCTGGACGCATCCGTTCGCCAATATTCTGAACGCCTGCCCCGAGCTGTATGACCGCACCATCGTTTTAAACGGTGTCTCCAAAGCCTATGCCATGACCGGCTGGAGAATTGGTTACGCAGGCGGCCCCGCTCCTCTGATTAACGCGATGAAAACCGTGCAGTCGCAATCCACCTCCAACCCCTGCTCCATCGCCCAGCGCGCAGCAGTAGCGGCCTTAAACGGTGGCGAGGAAAGTGTGAAGGAAATGGTGGCAGCATTCCGTCAACGCCATGATTTTCTGGTTGAACGCTTAACAGCCATTCCTGGCATTGATGTCATACCTGCCGATGGAACATTCTACATTTTCCCAAGTGTGCAGCGTATTATCGAAGCTCGCGGCTATGCCAATGACGTGGAATTTGCGGACAAACTGCTGGATCAGGTCGGCATTGCGCTGGTTCCGGGCTCTGCATTCGGCAACGAAGGATGCATTCGTTTTTCATTTGCCACCAGCATGGACATCCTGCGCGACGCGATGGACAGACTGCAGCGTTTCTGCCAGTAAATTCTCCCCCGTGCCACAGACTCTGCGCTGTGGCACGTTTATACCCATTCCAGCAATTTACTACTATACTTACCGCTAAGAAACGGAAATTCATGGCGGAATCTATGAAACCATTGACGCCCCAGATACACGATGAAAGTGTGACACTGCTGTTTGAAAGCTCGCTGAAATCGATACCGTTTAATGTCATTCTCGCCGTTTTTATGAGTGCGAGCATGATATATAACCAGGTTGCTCCGGGCCTGGTGATGGCCTGGCTGTCGGCCGTGGCCGCAATAACGCTCATCCGCTGGGGATACAGCCAACACGTTATTCGCCGTGGATACGATAAATCAAAAACGAGGAGTCAGCTGGGAGTCTTTTTATTTTTAACAGGCTGTACCGGGCTTATATGGAGCATCTGCTACTTTATTTTCATATCCCAGGTCCCCGGCATGCATGAAGCCATTATCATACTGGTTCTGGGGGGCATGTCTGCTGGCGCCATTGCGTCGTTGTCGGTCTATCTGCCAGCCTATTATACGTACCTGCTCCCCATGTTTTTACCTATCATTGCCTACAATTTCTATCCACTGGAGTTTGAACGCACCTTGATGGCGATCATGTATCTGCTGTTTGTTATCATGCTGATGATCACAGCCAGAATAAATTCCAGTCTTTTACACAAGACCTTTGAGCTTAGTGAGGAAAAAGATCGCCTTATCAATGAACTGAAGGTGACCAACCAGAAGCTGGAGCACTCGGTGGAGGAAATCAAAATCATGTCCATCACCGACTCACTGACCGGCCTGTTTAACCGCCGCTATTTTGACAGCATGCTGAAAAATGAAATCTCCAGAGCCAAACGCAACAGCCATAGCCTGAGTCTGATTTTAATTGACGTGGATAACTTCAAATACATCAACGACACCTTCGGCCACCCCTGCGGCGACGACTTCCTTGTTTACGTTGCTGATTCGCTTAAGCTGTCGATACGCCGCTCCAACGACATCATCTTCCGCCTCGGCGGCGACGAATTTGCTGCCATTCTCTCCAACATGAGCCCGGAAGACTCCATCTCCATGTGCTCCTACATACAAAACCAGTTCTCCAGAAACAACCAACACGAAAACGTAACGCTCAGCATGAGCGTCGTATCCATATTATCCAACTACACATCCGCCCCGGAAAGCATCATATCCACCGCCGACCAGGCCCTGTACCAGGCCAAGGAAAACGGCAAAAATCAAATCGTTTCCAGACTTTTGCTGCATTAATAAAAAAATTACGCCAACGCTATTGACCACGATAAAGAATGCATTTACAATTCCCGCTCATTCCCCGGTAGCTCAGTCGGTAGAGCGGATGACTGTTAATCATTAGGTCAGCGGTTCGAGCCCGTTCCGGGGAGCCAATAAAATCAAGTAGTTACGGTTATTCTCATGAAATGTAAAAGTTTCATGTAGAAACAATGTAGAAAAATGGAATAAACTACCGCGTTCAATTGTAAGGAAACATTGTTGTATGTCCGCGTTTTTTCAAAATATTTTAGCAAGTGTTATTAGTGTAATTTTTTCCAAATGGCTCGATAGAGTTTATCCTGGCAAAGAGCTTTCAAAAGAATTTTTGCATACCTTACATATTAAATCTGAAGCCAACTTAGCAATCTCAACTAAAAAAACATTGTCCGAGCAGATTAATGATAGAATTTTTTTATCTAAAGGCGCTTATTACATTGTTACCATAATGATGCTATATGCTTTTCTAACTTTAGCTTATATGTTTTTGTGTGCCTCTGAAACGTATCTGAATCACCCTCTACAACAAAACGCGCTATCTGATTTTATAAGAGACTTAGGCGAAAATATAAATGAGCTTCACTCAGTAGTTATTGCTTTTCTTATTTATCCTTTTATTAATTTTTTTTCACGAGGCCCGTTTAAATTAATTATTTCTGCTTTAAAAGGTATGAACTTTACGTTCACTGAAATGAACGTACAACAAATTCGTATGGGAACATGTGTATCTTTATCAGCACTATTAGTCCTGGGTATTATTTATTATGTTTTTTAATACTTCAGAAAAAAGGGTGTTCCAATATTCTTATTAGGGAGTGAATTCAAGTTGAATATGGAGAAAAAGGTAAGTGTGTTTTTGTTGGCATTAGTTATTCAAGTTTGCGTAGCTGGACTTATTTTTGTGGGCGGATTGTTAGATCCTCTGATTGGCTTATGGGTATTAGGAATATATTTTTTTATAATCGGTACCTATTTGACATATCGATACCTATTAACCTGTTTTCTCTATATGCCGAATAAAAAGTAGTGCCTCATAGCTCCGCCTTGGAAACTAAGGGCTCAAGCCCATTGACCTCCATAAATGCCATTAGTCGGATTATACTACAAATAATATGGCTCACTCCTCTACATAAAAATGCACGAGTGAGTTTTCCTTCGCCATAACACACCGACTATAAAATATCACCTATTAAATCACACAATTATAAAAAGTTTACATTTTATTTAAAAATTCTAGGAATTCTCGAATATTTTTAGTTAAATTAAACTTGGGTTTAACTTTATGCTATAATATCTAGTATGACTAGAAATAATGGATCAAAAATAAACCACTTTATGGTTACAGCACCATCAGGTGTAGTGTTGACTGCCGCATGGCTTGAAGAGCAAGGCGTATCGTCCAAGCTGGCTTGGTGGTATGTCCACTCAGGGCTATTAGAAAAGCTCGGAACTAACGCTTATAAAAAAGCAGGCGATCACATCACTTGGGAAGGGGCGATTAATGCGCTGCAAACACAGCTGGCAACTCCAATCCATGTAGGAGCAAAAACTGCCTTGCATTTATTAGGATTAGGGCATTTTGTATCTATGCAAGGCATGCAGCACATCATGCTATTTGCGCCTGCAACTACTAAAATACCAAAATGGCTATTAGCTAATACATGGAATGCAGAATTTGAGATATACAAATCCTCATTATTTTCTAATGATCAAGGATTAGTAGAACGACCTATCAATGGCATAAACTTAAAAATATCCAGTCCTGAAAGAGCTGCGCTTGAACTACTTTATTTATATCCTCAGCATCAATCACTGAATGAGATAACTTATTTAATAGAAAATCTAGCTCAATTAAGACCGAAAATAATCCAAGCATTACTAGAGGACTGCCATTCAATCAAAGTAAAAAGGCTTTTCTTACATTTAAGTGAACAATTTAATCATCCTTGGTTTTCTAGTTTGGATGTAACAAAAGTAGATTTGGGCAAAGGTAAGCGAGTATTAGCTGAAGGCGGAAAATATTTTTCTAAATATCAGCTGTCTTTGCCTGAAGTAAAGGAGTAATGCATTGAGTTTTCAAGACGGTTATAAAAATCAAGTGGCTTTATTGCTCGAAGTCTTACCTGTACTTAATGATTTTAAATGTTTCGCTTTAAAAGGTGGTACAGCAATTAATTTATTCATCCATGATATGCCCAGATTAAGTGTTGATATTGACCTGACTTATTTACCTATTGAGAGCCGAGATGTTTTCCTTCCAAATATCGAAGTTGAATTACTGAAAATGAAACAGCTGATCGAGCAATTAGGAGTGACAGTTAAAACCGTACCTATGAAAAACGGCTCAATATCCAAACTACAGGCTTATTCCAATAATGGCATGATCAAGATTGAACCTAATTTTGTCCTCAGAGGTTCTGTATTTCCTTGTGAAGAAAAAGAACTATGCGACAAAGCCCAAGACCAGTTTTTAAAATTTATGCGCATTAAAACATTATCCGTTGCTGATTTGTACGGGGGAAAAATATGCGCGGCCTTAGATAGATATCACCCTCGTGATCTGTTTGATATAAAACTCTTATTAGAAAATCAGGGGTTAAATGAAGCAGTTCGGCAAGCATTCATTGTTTATCTTGCCTGTGGTTCGAGACCTATGCATGAACTTCTTGAACCGAGAATAACAGAAGCATCACAAAAGGAATTTGAAAACACTTTTCAAAATGAGTTTTCTGGCATGACTTCTATTCCTACCACACATGAAGAATTAAAAGGCATTCGAGCACATTTACCTAAACTGCTGCTGAGTTCTTTTACTGAAACAGAAAAAATGTTTTTAATTCAATTAAAATCTGGCAATCCTGACTGGTCATTACTATCTATAGGTGGCATTGAAAACCTTCCTGGGATTCAATGGAAGTTACAAAACATTAACAAAATTCCCGAAGAGAAAAAAATAGAGCAGCTCAGCAAATTAAAGCGGGTTTTAGAAGTCTAAAAAGTAATTGATTTCGGGGGACACTCATGTGACACTACGCCACAAATAATGGCGATAAATGATAACAACTGGCAGTAATAGGCTTGTGCATAGATAGTTGATTTTATTATTGATATTTTTTGTAGTGTACTGTGGTTGATGGTTAAGACCGCAACTGTTAATCATTAGATCAGCGGTTCGAGCCCGTTCCGGGGAGCCAATTCCACGCACTAGAGAACATCAGCCTTATTTTAGCCAAACCGCTCTTAGTATCTGACCATAGTAACTTTTATATTTAGCATTAATTTATCATCGTTTGCTTCAGCCAAAATAGCTGTTTAACCAGTATCAGTTGAAAATTAACTGACAGAACTTGAAGTTTATTTAAAAGGACGAATTGACGCTGCAACTATTATCATTGAGAGCATGAATTATGCTAAAAATGATGAAAAAAGGAAAGATGTTGCTGCACCATATACGCAATAGTTAATCAAATAGTTGGCTTACGATGCACCAGGAGCAAGTTTAGGAATAAAATTACCAATACAAATAAAATAGTTAAAAACACATATTCTCAACTCACTAATGAATAGATTAACCAATATGTATGAATTGATTGAAGCAGAAGAAAAACATGTTGAGCAACTCGTCCCCTTACTGGCCAGCACAGGCTATTGGGATTTTGGCTTAAAAAATAATTCACTAAACATAAGTAATCGTGAGTTTATTAAGGAAGCAATTGTTAGGCCTCACTTACCCTTTACACACATCGTGGTAGCAAAAAAAGACTATGAAACAGTTTTGGGTACGGTCGTGTGCGCTACCAAAAAAGCACTCGCCAATATGGCTGCCAGTAAATACGATGCTTCGATTGATCCCAGTATTACCGATTTATTTCAGAATATATTTGCTTTTGAAATAACAGAAAGCTACCACATTAGTTTTCTTGCTGTCTTGCCGGCATTTCGCGGTAAGGGATTGGGAAGAAAATTATTAGAGTATGCAGAACGGAAAGGAGCATCGGAAGGATGCGAGACGCTGTCCTTATATACCGTCAGCTGCCAGACAAGCGCTGTTAAGCTGTATCATCAATTTGGGATGATGATTACCAAGGTCATCTCTGTTTCTGAGCGAATACCATTTCCCCATTTTTTATATTTTGAAAAAAATAAAAAACTGATGGCTCAACATGATTATTTTGATACAGAAGAGTACCAAAACCTTGATGTGGCAAATTTATTAGATGAAAAGCATTAAATCGTACTCATATATTTTGGGGATTACTCTATGGTCAACGTTGTTACTAATGTGAATTGCACTCCATAACAAAATTCACTAATTCAACACCACGCAAGTTAACCGTCTGCTTTTTAACTACTTCAAATCCCTGCTTCTCAAAAAATGGCTTAGCAGTAATGCTGACCTCAGCCCAAACCCGAGATATTCCATTATCTTCTGCAATGTTTTTGATATACTTCATAAGCGCTTTGCCAACCCCTTTGCCTTGATATTGATGGTGACAATAGAAACAGTCAATGTGGCCATTACTTTCAAACTCCATAAAGCCCACTATTTGATCGCCCATAACAGATCGTTAGCTAACGATAATTCTGCAATTATGTTATCACCCAAATAAACATCCAATACATGTTCACTGCCAATCATTATCAACTTCCCCACTTTCCTGCCATGGCTGGATATATATATTTATACCTAAAGCGGTACATATTTTTAAAACCGTTTCCAATTGGCTATTAGGATGTCCATGTTCTACTTGCATGTAGGTTTGTTTTGCCACGCCACAAAGTGCAGCTGCGTCTTCCTGACGTAAATTACTTTGTGTACGCCTTGCTTTAATTATTTGCCCTAATAATTCGGGCGTCATTTTTTGTTTTAGATCAGGCGTTGCCAGCCTCTTTACTTGTTTTGCCATAAATTGTGAATACAGTTCGACCAACTCAATTGTCCTTGTGGGATGGGGCAAAACAAGCGCGTTCTTTTATTCATGAACGGCTCTCTGGGATTGAATTGTTAATATTGTCGCGGCGATTGGACACTCATACACTTTAAAAAATAATCTGTTATTTGTTGCATTGGTTTTCTCAAGTATGTTACGTGATGTAAAAACTTGTTACACTCGATTCGCCAATTGTTATTCTAATAAGTTAATAAACTAAAGAACAGACTTTGTCTTATTTCAAATATTTCCATTATAACTATATTGTTTCAGGTAGAAAATTTATGAAAAATTTAATTCTTGCAACTTGTTGTATTGCATCTGCTGTTTGTTCCAATGTTGTATTTTCACAATCTATATCAGTGTCAAAATCTGCATTTATTGAATGGGCTCTTACATACCAGGATAATTGGGTAGACTTTCAAAATAACTTTCCAAATTCAGCGCATTTTGTAATTAACGTTAATGATGAATTTATGTTAAATAATAAGCTGTTACATTCTGATCGCGTCACAATGCTTTGTGATGGTCATCTTTCAATTATTGATCCAGGGAAATCAGGGAGTTGTGATTTAGAAATACAAAAGCACCTTCGCCTTATGATTGCCCCCACGGATTACCATAATGGAGCAAAAGGGACGGGCCTGGTTGATTAATATATGTGACATAAAATGGCTCTAATTGAACAAGATAACCCGTAGAGAAAATCAATACCAACTGATAGGTAAATAATTTGGTTTCTTTGCTAACATTGAAGCCTGCTCAATGAGAAAATCACGGAATAGAGGTAACCAGCAAGCGTATCATTTTGAGTAAAATATTCACGGCGCTCTATTTATTTCAGACAGACTTAGGTTATGGCATGTGTTGCGAAAATCCTACGTTATATATTTTTGTCTTAATGATAAAAAAATATCAAATAATTTGCCTTGCCCTGCCATTAAGTGTACAACAAAAGATCAGAAATCTTTCCGGAATCGAACCATGTCTGCAACAGAAACAGCTGTAACGGATGTAATAACCGGCGAAAACCCGGCTAACAAGTCACTTCAACAGACGGTATTTAGCGTGCTTTTAAATAACATGGGTCTATTCAACAAGAATGATATAGCCAACTTATACCCGTTAAAGGAGAATTTAACCAACACCCTGATTGAACATGCAGCGCATGGACGTCAGGATGAAGCGAAAGCCATCCTGGCTAAATTTCCTGAGCTGCTTTTGGAAACAGGAGCCGCCATTGATATTGCCGGTTATCAATTTACAGGTACTGCTTTTCAATATGCCGTGTGGGCAATGGATACCCACATGTACACTATGATGCTGGACTGTCTTCCTCAAAACGAACAAGGTGAGGAGATAAGAAAGGGCTTGTTAGAGCAATCCGAAGCGCAAAAAGAGCACTTTAATTTTCAGCCGCTCATTAAGGCGCTTCAAGCCTATGTTGATAATTTTGATGCCTGGGATTGGCCGCATAGATACGCGCATTGGTGTAAAGTCGTGGGCGGGGCGCAGCGGGATTTGCCAGCACATGTTCGCCACGAATATTGCCATCCGGACCGCTCATTTTCTCCAGTGCCAGATTTTACCGAAAAGGTCTTGCCACGGTCTTTAATGTTTTATAATTGGGTTACTTCCTCATGGCAGAATTGGGACGGCGGCGCGCTCGGTATGGGTTCTGATTTTGCTATATTTCGTTCTGCGCTGCCACTGACGGGAGGGGGGCGTGGCGGCCCCTGTCTTGATTTGGCGGCAGTCACCACCTTATGTGAAGTAAGAACAGCAGACTTGATTTCGCTTGGGCAGCGACTCCAGACCCCAATTCAAAAACTGGATGATGCTTCGGGGGCTCCGATTTGCGTAATTTTCTAGCTCGACCTACGCTGGCTTTGCCAATTACCCCAAATTCATGAAATGTATGTCAATCCACTGGTTATAACTGATAAGGAAGCCGTGGTGGTTGATGCGAGAATGATAATCAAAAATCATTCAAGCTAAGACGATCGCTCTTATTGTGCCTGCAAATGCTGGGGGCAAACTTGAGCTTTGTCCTGGCGTAGGAATATAGGAAAGCGCGGGTTCTAAATAAATATTTGGAATTATTTGTGCTTGATAATAAACCTGGTACATTAATTCCGATGATCGATTGGTACTGCGTTTATTCAACCATGCCAATGAAAAACCACAACCCAGAGAATCAGCTTCTCGATTGGGGATTAAGCCAAAGACAGTTAAACCTGCGCCAATAGATTTGTTCATTGGTAAGACACTGGCGTTATTGATACTTAATTGGTAGAAGGCGGAGATACCGCTGGTATCGTATCCTGGATGCCGATACCATAGACGTTGAGATCCAAATAAATAAGCGCCCGAGGCATCGATTTCACTTAAATTATGCTGACGAATGAGCCCTGTTTGATGCCATGCTCCGATTGCAGCGGTTCCGGGCTTTTTTCCCATAATCCAGGCTGCGCCTGTTTCAGCAACCTGAAAATAATTTCCGTTAAATGTTGGTCCGGTTAAACCGGTTTGTTTACCGCTTGCCAGATTACCGTCATAAATGCCATATGCAAGATACCATTGCTTCACAGGTGTAAAATTTATGGTGAGTCCATAAGCAGAATTGGTGTAGCCTGGCATAACGCCATCTACAGCCGGATTGATGAAGACAGGAGTATAAATTAAACCGGTTACTGCTGGGATATTAGGTTCACCAGCGGTTAGCGGCACAGGTTTAACAACATTATTAAAATCGAGGGTCGTTATTGTCTTGCCAATGCGAACAAACAATTTATCTTCAAAAAGTGCCTGCCGATACCAGAGCGCATAGAGCTCTGACCGGTTAAACGGCTCAACATCGGGTAAAGAATTATAGCCTTGAATAACGCCTGCCTGTGCATTGGTATTTTGCGCGTTTTGTTGTAAAAACTGGGCGCTGAATAAACCGCCTCTCCACCCGATTAGCTGGTCCATTTTAATCGTCAAATCAACCAGTAACACACTATTGGATGTGGTGCGCTCTGCATTAGGTATACCGCCCGAAAATAAATTATTGGTGTCTCCGATCCAGGCGCCCTGAATCATAATGCCATGATTATTTTCAATCCCAAGTTTTTTTTCCAGGGCGCGCTGGATCGTTCCTTTGCCGGTAGAAACATTAACCGCAGCTGGGTTAGAGCTGATACTGGTGGCCTGCGTACTTTGTGTACGTGTTGATTTTTTAGAATCAGGCCTGAGTGTTTCAGCAAAAACGCTAAAAACAGTCATCAAAAGAATAAAGAAGAGAGTGCGATTTATCATTTTATTGAATAATTTTTCCTGCTTGAGGCTCGCAGCGTTCATTTTCATCAAGCTTTGGCGATACGAGGGGAAACTTACCCGCAGAAGAAAGTGTGTTCATCTTACCTGTATTTTTGAAATATTTTTTAGGAATATGTACCGCCACATTTTTGACGACATTGACTGCTTCGGGAATATCGAAATTACCAACCATGCTTAAAAACTGATAACTTTCCTGTGGTGAAAATCCTTGAGTGCGCACTAAAAATTCAATGGCATTTCTAGAAGCTAATTGCATGGCTTTAAAGAGATCTTCATTCAATCCTACCACAATCCATTCTTCCGCATTTTCAATAATAGGCCAGGTAAATAAACTATTGCCATTGCGTTTAGATTTATCGAATACGCCTTCCGCTTTTAGATCTTTTCTTACGAAAAATTGCAAAGTAATACCTTCATAGGAAGTTTCAAGCGCAGTAACGTCAATTTCGCCGTTACTTTGCATCGCATGTGAATCCCCCGTCCAAACCAGCGCACCTTTTTGAAACACAGGTAGATAAAGAATCGAACCAACCTGTAAACCCGGTTCATCCAGGTTTCCACCAAAAGGACCCGGTGGAACCGAATTGAATTGGCCTGGAACGGGTTGGCCCATATGGGTTGTTAAATTTACCGGCCAACCGTCAGGCCAATCCTTGGGAGGAGCAACCGCAATAATTCCTGGAAATGGTTTTAGATGCAGACAAAGCCCTTTTGTGAATTCAGTGGTGGTCTTAGCTTTATTAAATTTAAAATACTTAATTCGAGGCTGGGTAAACTCTGATAAAATTCCCGCCGTAGGACTTAAAAAGTTATAGCCGAAATCATTTAATTTGATGTCTAATATTCGAATTTCCAACACATCTCCAGGCTCAGCATCTTCAATATAAACCGGGCCGGTTAAGCTATGCATGCCACGCCGATTTTGAATGTCATATTTGGAATAAAACCTGGCAACTTCAGCCGGTGTTGTTTTATTAAAGACCATTTCATGCAAGCAGCTATTCCATGTTTCCAGCGACACAGAATCTCCCGAATGGACTTTAACTACAGGTTGCTTATCCAGTGTATATAGGCCCAGCGTTACTGTGTTTGTTGTCGCAGAAACCCGGTAATTTTCTGCTGATGCGGTAGAAAGAAATACCATTGCAGTTAACAAAACGAACGTTATGATTTTTTTCAGCATTTTTAGTCCTTTAAAAAGCTATAAAAGAATTTGCAATAGTATCTAACAATACTATTTAATGGGCAATTTTCAGCCGTTAGTATGGTTCAGTAAATGAATCAAGCATACGCTCATCGATGTATCCATTCAACAATGTCAATGAAATGGCTTGTTCTTTACAATCATTTTTTATCCCTCATTGTAACAAAAAAGGCAGGCAATAGTCCCGGACAATGTGAGCTTCGTGCTGTGAAAAAATGATAAGGTGATCAGCAGAGTGAATTACCAACAGGCCCTAAAAATTTTTTCGCATCTCATCAATCTTCCTGTCGGTCTTATATTGCGACAAAGAATACACAGCCCACAATGCGGCAGGTATCCAGCCAATCAATGTAAGTTGTAAAATCAGACAGACAACACCTGATATGGGTCTTTTAATAGTGAAAAAACAAGGAAAGGTAAAAAAATCGCAAGTATCAAACGCATAATCATCCCGTTAATAATTTGAAAGGAAAGGTTGCAACGCTACTGGCTGCAGCTTCACCGTCTTTGTACCCATGCGATGATAACGCTCCAAGACCAGCCCCGCAAGGTTGGAGCCGGGAAACAACGCGGGCCGGATTTTGCCAGAAATGCTGATGTTTTACTGGCACAATTTATAGAGTACAATCTGGCCGATGACGACAAAGAACCCTTGCCCACCATGGCGCTGTATCGCAAGGCCGACGAGAAGTTGTCGAATCTGAAGCAGGATATTTCCATTCATTTGTCTGATGATCCACGTATGTATTGCTCTGGCATTCCCGGACAAGTATCGTCAGGCATAACATTGCTCACCTGAACTGTCTGGAGCATTCTGCAAGTAACTATTTAAAATAAACACGACTCCCGGGCAACGCGGGAGTTACCATGTCATTGAGTCAAGGAGAGTAAACATGAGTTCATCAGAGCAGGATGTGTCTGCCGGTCATCCCTTTTTTTCCACCCCTGCCCCGCGTACAAGCCTGCAATTTAGCTGGAAGGGTGGCAAAACCTATTGTGGCGGGACAATTACATCCCTGAATATTTATATTGACGGCGTCAAAAAATACAAGGCGTCCCTGCTCGAGAGTGATGGTAAATTGCATCTTCGACTTAGAAATTTAACACTTGGTACATCGATAGAATGTCTGAGGGCGCAAGATCTGAACAAGCTGAAAAAACTGTCAATTACAATAGGAGTTTCTTATTCTACATTAGAAGAGGAAGAGTTTGGCATTGAATACGACACCAGTAAGCTTCAGTCAGGTGAACACTACACGCTGGAAGTCACGCAGCAATTGAAGATTCAAAGCAGGCCCATCGTTGCCAGACTGGTGCCTCATGTGCCAAATTGTGACGTACGGGAGACGTATTCAGGGGAGCATATCCCTGGCCGTTGAAGATACCGGTTATTATTAACAGTCAACGCAACCGCACGTATGACTAAAAAAGTAACTACTCAGGTTGTGGATAAATTTGTTCTTTCATTCAACATAATGAACCTACGTCATCCTGAACGTAGTGAAGGATCTCCTGATTCTGGCTCCATGCTAAACCATTTGAGATCCTTCGCTACGCTCTGGATGACGTACCTGGGTAGTTACTATCCGAGGATAACAACAATGTAAGTTTTGAACTTACAATGGCAATTAATGTATTAAGACATGCTCAGTATATAGCTGTACAGAAGAAGAAAAAATTGTAGCAGCTGAAGAAATAATTGAACAAGCGTAGGTCGGGCACTTCGCCCGACATTTCCCTTCTTATTCTCTACGCTGATCTCAAATGGATGGACGATTTCCCGTATTACGACTTCGTCTAATACGGGCTACGCTTGCTTGATAGAACTGGGTATTACCCGCAATGTTTACCTTGTGATTCTCCGGCACTGTCGTAAAACTCAAGAAAATCGAACTAATCGATATAGTAATAAGCACGATAGATACATCTAAAAGACTATCATTTCTTATCAACGAACCTAAATAACTACCCGCTGCAAAAAAAACTATCATTAACATACTTCGTACTGCAGATGCTGCGCCTCGCTGCTCTTCATAGCATTGTAATGCTCTTGATGAACTTGCTCCCCATAATAAAGAAGCGCAAAAGAGATAAAAACCAAATGTTAAAGAGATAAGGATAGGATTATAAATACCAAATAAATGAAATCCTAACAGCATTAGTCCACTTAGCATTGACAACTTAGTACCCATGCCAAGAAGCTTATCAACTCCCAGGCGATTCAGTAGACGAGAGGCCAGGCCTGTGCCCAAAATGAAAAAAGATGCGCTTAATGTCATTAAAAGACCAATTTTATCAGCGGATAAATGCATTATATTTTTATATAAAAATGGAGACATGGTTAAAAAACACCATTGACCACACGCTAATAAAGCAAATAACGACACATAACTTACAAATAATTTATTCTTCATAATGTCAGCATACTGCTTGATTGTCTGACTTGTTGAATTATTTTTTTGTATCTTCAAGTGATTGTGTGGTAACGCAGATAACCCAGCCAGGACAATTCCAGTCGTGATGGCAATAAAATAAAAATTGCCTTTCCAGTGAAAATATCTGGTGATTTGTCCACCTAATGCGGGAGCTGTCATGGGCGCCAAGGCAATAATACTTCCTATCCAAGACATAACTGCGGCACTTTTATCTTTGGGGTAAAGATCTTGTATGAGTGCCCAGCCCACAACGGGAGCTACAATTCCCCCTATGCCTTGTATTACCCTCCCTAGTAAAAAGATATAGATATTGGTTGATAAAATACAGATTATTGTGCCTATAAAAAACACGTATATTCCAATTGAAAATACTTTTTTTCGTTCAATACTATCTGATAAAGCTCCCCAGAAAAGGGTTGCAAGTATTTGTCCGCCTAAAAAAAGTGATATCGAAAGCTGCGCTATGGAATTATCTACGGAAAAATACTCCGCTATATGTGGCATGCCAGGTAAAAAAATATCACTGGACATTAATGTTATTATTGACGAGGAAATTATCACAAGTAGAGATGGTTTTTTATTCAAAGTGTACTCCATAAATCCACCAATCATTAATGTGAATTAATCGTTCCACCAACGCTCCAGCACGGGATAGAGGGGTTCGATGAGCTTTCAAAAAAATGCGTCAGGGCATCCAGCGTGGCTCAGAATCCTTTGCTTCCCCTTTCAAAACCGCGCAGCCAAGTATCGCGGCAGTGACCGCGAATAATCCCCAGCCAGCCAGTAAAAGGGTGGGGCGCCGGTCTGATGACACTGGTATCGGGCTGCTGGCAGCAGCTCGCGGGGGATGCAGGATTTCCATTTCTTCCAAAGTAGGCGAGGCTTGAAATTCGTCTCCCGGAGAGACGCGATGCACGGTGACGAAACCCATTCGAGTAGAACTCGAGCGTTCAAGCGACAGTTGTGAGATTTTGGGCGTATAGCCTGCCTCTTTTGGTATACCGCAAGAGCCTTCTCCGCATTGAGAATGCGAACACACCCCTTCGTAGAAATGCATCATGTCCTCGCCGGCTATCCAGCTATTGTCTAACATAACCTGTCGGAGTTGCTCCAGTTGTTTTGTTTTCCATGTAAAACTGTCGATGGCCACCCCCCTGTCGTGTAAGGGGTTGAGGTATGAAATGAGAATGGGGCGGCGCTCCCCTTCAACAGCATAAGTAGCAATTAATGTTTTTTCTTCTGGGGTAACTGAGTGCTTATCGAGTCTTGTTAACTCTTTCCCAAGAATATGAGCCAGATAACCCGCAATGTAATCTGGATAAGCATGAAACGTTGCAATGGCGCTGAGGTACTGTTCATTATGTAAAAACCAGGAAGAAACTCCCGTCTTGATCATCCCTGGCGCGTCTTTTTTTCCACACTCATAATCAGCCTGATTGAAGTGGAAATGCCGTAGAAGATCGTCTTTTCTTCGTTGATCATAGTCTACGACAAGGTTTTTGAAAAAAAAAAACGTTGGCTCCCGGCATATTGTATGATCAAAGGTAAAAACGGCAACCCGGTAATTATTACGATCCTTCATGCAGACTATCCTGATAAATTGACGCTTCTGGTTTTATTGTTCATATAGTGCCATTGGTGGAGGGATAGTCAAGCATTTTGTCTCTGGGCGACGTGTCCGGCCGGCGTTGCCCCTGACAGGTTACGGCTGTATCATTTTTTTCTGCATGAATCAGAGCAGTATTTTACCTCTTCCCAGACTTTTTCCCATTTTTTTCGCCAGGTAAAAGGCCGGCCGCATCGAGCGCATAATTTCTCAGGAAGATGCTGTTTTTTTACGCCTTTAGTCATTTAAACCACCTTTATACGTAACTACTACTATTTCCATTTAGTTTTAACATGCAAGTGTCATCCCCGCGCTGCGAGGATCTATTCTCCAGCGTAGCATTGTGCGCAAATCATGGATGGAAAATGAACCCACGTCATCCTGAACGTAGTGAAGGATCTCCTGATTTTGGCTCCATGCTAAACCATTTGAGATCCTTCGCTACGCTCTGGATGACGTACCTGGGCTGTTACTATCCGAGGATAACAACAATGTAAGTTTTGAACTTACGATGGCAATTATGGACGATTTCCCGTATTACGACTTCGTCTAATATGGGCTACGCTTCTTACATTTTATACGTGGGAGTGACCGGATTACCATCAACAGTAATGTTCCCTTTATTAAACAGAATCTCATTTTTTCCTGAATACTCGACTCCATCAATCGTCGCTTTTACACCATCAACTTCACTGACAGGCTGGAACATCTTCAAAAAAGCAGCTTGAGCCGGTGAAAGAATTTTATCATATTCAGTCGCTGTGATTTTGAATACACCGTCTCCGAGTATGGTTACAGTCATATCTTTAGTGAAGATTCTATCGGCAATATTAACGTTTCCAGCTACCCAATCCTTTCCGCGCTGACTGGCAATGATGCCATCCACATAAGCTGTGCTTTCCTTCACAAGGGGTTTTATATACCGTTCGCTACTACTCATAATTTACTCCTGGTTAATAAGATTTTGGCTAAATAATAAATTCAGAGAGAAACGCTTACCACCGTAATAAATACGGTTAAGGCAGAATTGTTACCGCAAAAAACCAACACAAATCTGACGTGATTTAATGGATACACACACCCATTAACGAGGATTAATTTTTCACTCTGATCGCGGGCCACAGTATGCGAGCCATGACTATCGTAAGTTATTAAAAAACCATGGTTATGTTGGTAATATGAGTAGAAAAGGGGATTGCAGGGATAATGCCATGCCGGAAAGCTTCTTTGGCAAGGTAATCCCCCCTCTCATAATCTGTATTGGAGGAGATTCTGCATAAAAAATCAAAATTCAGTGACTGCCAAATATTATCTATCTTAAAGCAGGTAAAAGGCCGGCCGCAACGAGCGCATAATTTCTCAGGAAGATGCTGTTTTTTTACGCCTTTAGTCATTTAAACCACCTTTATACGTAACTACTACTATTTCCATTTAGTTTTGACATGCAAGTGTCATCCCCGCGCTGCGCGGATCTATTCTCCAGCGTAGCATTGTGCGCAAATCATGGATGGAAAATGAACCCACGTCATCCTGAACGTAGTAAAGGATCTCCTGATTTTGGCTCCATGCTAAACCATTTGAGATCCTTCGCTACGCTCTGGATGACGTACCTGGGTAGCTGCCTTTATACAGGAATATTGAAAAATCAGGCTCTCCTTTCGGCCAGGGCAGAAGCGACCGCACAATGTTTTTTTAAGCCTGCTCTCAATCGTTGCGTCTGTTGATTATAGACAACGGGATGGCATGTGAAAATGAAAAAGGCAGCGTAGGTCGAGCGCTTCGCCCGACATGTCCTTGCGCAGGCGTTATGAACCGATTCTCAACCCTAATGCTTAAATCCTCTGATGCGGGTCATCACCATGCTGATCTGATGCTTGTCACAGGCTTCAATAACCATGCGATCCCGGCGTGAGCCGCCGGGCTGGATGATCGTTTTAATCGAGGAGCGGGCAATGAGTTCAATACTGTCTTCAAAAGGGAAAAAGCCATCCGATGCCAGTACCGCGTTTTGTAAGTCGCCGTTTTTTGCGCGTAATAGAGCCTGATGGACGGCATCCACTCTGTTCGTTTGCCCAATTCCCATGGCCAGGGTCACGCCGTTTTTCACAATCACGATGGCATTTGACTTCATATGTCGAACCACCTGAAATGCGGTAGACAAGTCGGAATACAAGGCTTTCTCTGGTTTTTTTGAGGTGGGCACAAGACATGTTTCAATATTTAAAAGACGGGAGTCGGGTGTCTGGATTAGAAACCCATTCAAGGCCGTGCGGATTTCCATTACGGGTTGATGTCTGGTAAACGTCACGATGCGACCTGTTGCTTTTTTCTGAAGAATGTCACGAGCCTCTGCCGTGTAGTCAACGGCTGCAATGACCTCAAAAAAATGTGCTTTTAAAAATAACGCGGTGTCTTTATCAACGCGCTGATTCAAAACCACAATCCCACCGAATGCGCTTTTTTCATCGGCATGATAGGCCCATTCAACAGCCTGTTTTGCGGACGGCCCTAATGCTACGCCACAGGGATTTGTGTGTTTAATAATCGCACATGCGGGGGTGTCGAATTCTGAAACCAATCGGATACCGGCGTCGAGATCCAGCAGATTATTATAAGAAAGAGGCTTCCCCTGGAGTAATTGAATATTGGGATGCTCATCGCGCCCATTGTAGAAATGGGCGGCCTGATGTGGGTTCTCCCCATAAGACAAATCGATTGTTTTTTGCAGTTGGAGAGATTTTGTATTCTCTTCTCCACACCAGCGGCTTATCTCAGCATCGTATTTTGAAATGTTTGAAAAAGCACGCGCGGCCATTTTTTTTCTAAACTCTAAACCCGTCTCGATGCCCAGCGACTGCAAGGCCTCCATTAAGACCGGATAATCCTTTGTATCACTGACCACCGTGCAATATTCATAGTTTTTAGCAGCGGCCCGGATTAAAGATACGCCGCCAATGTCAATGTGCTCCATGTCCTGATGTTGTGAAAAATCATACAAATCGACAATGACAAAATCAATGGGCTCGACCTTCATTTGCTGCAGCTCCTGCCTGTGCTTTATATTCTTTCGATCAGCCAGAATTCCACTGAACAATGCGGGATGCAGTGTTTTAACCCGTCCATCGAGGATGGGTGAGATATTTAAGTAATCTTCTATCGATAGTACCTCAATCTTATTTTCACTTAAAAACGCTGCCGTCCCTTTTGAGGCAATTAATCGTACATCAAGATTAACCAATGCTCTGGCAACATCCGCTAATCCGTTTTTATTACTGACTGAAATAAATGCTGTTTTCATGACCTTTGCCTCTGTTTCAACAGGAGATTAACCTCATTTAGAGAGATGTGTTTTGCGACCAGCAGCACTAAGAGGTGATACAACAAATCCGCTGCTTCGTTTATTGTTTCCTGTTTATCGCCGCAACTGGCCGCAAGGGCTACCTCAACGCCTTCTTCCCCTACCTTTTGTGCCATTCGCTTCAATCCCTGCTCAAACAGCTGAGTGGTATAATGCTGCTCTGGCCGCTCTCGATATCGGGAAAGAATCACCTCCTCAAGATGAAATAAGGTAGAAAATGCGGCTGAATAATCACCAAAACAACTCGGTTGATTTAAGTGACAACATGGCCCCTTAATTTCAGCCAGGATAAGCAGGGCATCGTCATCACAGTCTGTTACTATCTGCACAACGCTAAGGATATGTCCTGATGTCTCACCTTTCATCCACAGGCGTTTTTTGGTGCGACTGTAAAAGGTCACCCGCCCCGTTTCGCAGGTGGCGCAAAGAGCCTCCTGATTCATATAACCCAACATCAAAACCTGCCCTGTTTGATTATCCTGAATAATGGCCGGTAACAGGCCATTTATTTTTTCCCAGTCAATAGTAGGAACATTGCGTGTTATCATCATCTCACCACGATTTGTTGTTGCGCTAAAAATGTCTTTAAAGCAGGAATGGATAATAGTCTGTCGTGAAATACACTGGCCGCTAAAGCGCCATCAACCTGCGCTTCCTTAAAGGCATCCAGAAAATCCTGTGACTGACCAGCACCCCCAGAAGCAATTAAGGGCGTCTGGGTTACCTGCCGTATCTTTTTTAACTGAGCAAGGTCGTAGCCTTTTTTTACACCATCCTGATTCATGCAGTTCAGGACGATTTCACCGGCCCCCAATGCCTGTACTTCCTGCACCCATTCCGTGGTTCTGCGCCCCGTTTTCCTGGTCTTAAGCTGAGAACCTGTGTATTGATAGACCTCATAATCGTTATTATTTTCAAAGCTATCAATGCCCACGACAATCGACTGACTGCCAAATTCCTGTGCCAGCTCCTGAATTAACTGCGGGCGCTCCAGTGCCGGAGAGTTAATGGAAATTTTATCGGCCCCGGCCTGAAATACCGCGCGGGCATCTGAAACGGACCTGATGCCGCCGGCGACACAAAAGGGAATATCGAGCAATCTGGAAATGTGTGTCACCCAGTTTTTATCAAGCATTCGGTTTTCGCTGCTGGCCGTAATATCATAAAAAACCAATTCGTCCGCGCCCTGGTCTCTGTAAAAGGCCGCGTGATCTTCGACCCGGCCAAGATCGCGGTGATGACGAAATTGAACGCCTTTCACAACACGCCCGTCTTTGACATCTAAACAAGGAATAATACGCACGCTTAACATGATAATGCCTCTGATAAATCGAACTTTTTCTCATACAGTGCCCGTCCCATAATGGCACCGGACACATTGATACGTTTGAGGCGGCGAAGATCATCCAGCTGACTGATGCCGCCTGAGGCCTGAATATTCAATTCTGGAAACTGCGCTGTCATCTGCCGATATAAATTCATATTAGGCCCGCTCAGTGCACCATCACAGCTGATATCGGTGCAGAGAATGTGTTGGGCACCTGAGGCTGCAAAGCGCGCAACGATGTCAAACAAAGCAATATCGGTCACATTCTGCCAGGCCTGCGTCATGACCATCGGCGTGTCGCCATCAAAAGCGACATCAAACGCTAACACAATGCGTTCGGGTCCATATTGTTTTAACCAGGCTTCAACCCGTTCAGGTGACGTGCAGGCGAGACTGCCAATCACAACACGACCGGCGCCTGCTGCAAAATAAGCATCAATCTGAGCCTCTGTCCGAATGCCGCCACCGACCTGAATATTGACCGGAATACGCCTTAATAATTCGTTGATAAGGGACGCCTGATTGTCGTCGGGATTTTTAGCGCCATCCAGATCAACCAGATGCAGCCAGGCCGCCCCTTTATCCAGAAACTGTTTTGCAGCGTCTATTGGCTTATCCTGGTAGACCGTTTCTTTAGCATAATCTCCTTGATATAAGCGCACACACTGACCAGCACGGATATCAATAGCAGGATAAATAATCATAGCGTTTGCTCCAGAAAATTTTTTAATACCTGATGACCTGTTGCTCCTGATCGTTCAGGATGAAACTGCACGCCCATAAAATTCCGGTATTCTACGGCGGCAGAAAAGCGCGAGCCGTAGTCTGTTTCTGCAATCGTATGGCTGGACACCGGGGCTGCAAAATTATGGACATAATAAACATAGGCATTCTGCGCAATACCCCGCATCAACGCCGAAGAAGCGCGCGTAGTAATCGTGTTCCAGCCCATGTGAGGCAGACAGAGACCGGGAATACGAGGCAGCCTGTTAACGGCTCCCTTCAAAATACCGAGACCCGGTGTGGCGCCTTCTTCTGAATAATCAAATAAAACCTGCATGCCGACACAGATTCCCAGCACGGGTCTGGTTGTTGCCTTTAATATCTCAACCAATCCCAGGTTATTTAATCGATTCATGACTGTTTCTGCTGAGCCAACACCGGGTAAAATGATATGACTGGCCTGCTCAATATCCTGTGGCCTGCTGCTTACAGTCACCTGCTTATTTAAGCGCTCTATGGCATTGCTAATCGAGATCAGATTCGCGCCACCGCTATCGACAATCACAATCATAAAATCCCCTTCGTACTCGGAATACCCATACCACTGCATTGTTTGGCATCACGAAATGCCCGGCCAAACCCTTTAAACAGACTCTCAACCTGATGATGCGCATTGCTTCCCCGCATTTTTAAGTGCAGTGTCGCCCTTAATGCCTGCGTCAGTGACTGAAAGAAGTGAGGGACCATGTCGGTTGGCAGATCACCCACCCGTTCCCGGGAAAATTCCCCATCAAACATAAAATAAGGACGCCCGCTTAAATCCAGTGCCACTTCAGCCAGGGCTTCATCCATCGGTAACAAAAATCCATACCGATTCGTGCCACACTTATCACCTAAAGCCCGGCGCAGCACGTCGCCTAAAACCAGCGCGGTATCCTCAATTAAATGATGCTCATCGACCCGTAAATCACCGACTGCCTTAAGTTCAAGGCTGATGCCGGCATGCCGTGCGATTTGTTCGAGCATGTGATCAAAAAAACCAAGGCCGGTATCTATGTTGATAAACTGTTCCTTATCTATATCTACCCGGGCTTCTATCGTTGTTTCAGCGGTTTTTCTCTGAACACTGGCCACCCGATGTCTATGCTCAATCTGTGCGACAATAGCTGGCCAGTTATTCTGATTTCTATGGTATAAAAATCCTTTGAGCCGCATTTTTTCTGCCAATAAACAGTCTGTGGCTCTATCGCCAATAACGTAAGAACGCTGCCTGTCGAGGTCAGCCATGGCTAGATAATCAAGCACCAGACCAAGGCCAGGTTTTCTGCATTCACAGCCATCTGATTCCCAGTGTGGACAAATGTGAACCGCATCAAACGCAATCCCCTGCGAACTCAAAAGACTGAGCAGTTTTTCCTGAACCGAATCAAACGCAGCCTGTGGATAGCGGCTGCTTCCCAGACCATCCTGATTACTGAGCATCACCAGACGATATCCCAGTGATTTGAGTCGCAATAAGGCCGGAATGACGCCTGGCTCCAGGGCCAGCTTTTCTAATGAGTCGATTTGTTTATCTGCGGGCTCATCAATCAGGGTGCCGTCTCTGTCAATAAATAGAATTTTTTGTTCAGACATAGGAAAGCACCTCTTTTAAACGCTTATTTTCCTCCGCGGTGCCTATCGTGATACGCACACAGTTTTCAAGCCCCAGAAGATTAACCCGCGAGCGGATAATGATGTCATGCGCTTTACAGACATCCATCCATGTGGAAGCATCGTTTACCTTAACCAGTAAAAAATTAGCCTGGGATGGATACACATACTCCACAGATGGAAGCGTCGCAAGAAACGCCCTCAACCTGTCGCGCTCCTGTCGTATGGTCTGAATTTCGGCGCGCACCAGGGCTTGATTCTCTATCGATAAGGCCTTCATGGCCGCGCGCTCTACTGGCATTGGAATCGGATAGGGAGCCATCACGTTCATGAGCAGCGCAATCATACTGCCATCGGCAATGAGCGCGCCTAATCGAGCCCCGGCTAAACCAAATGCCTTGGAGAGCGTTCGTAAGACCACTAAATTTGGGTGTTGAAGAACAAGGTGACTCAGGCTGCCTGCTGTAGAAAATTCAATATAGGCTTCATCCAATACTATGATGGCCTGATCCTGAAATGCGCGGCACAACGTGATGACATCATCACCGCTTAAAATATTTCCGGCAGGATTATTCGGAGAACATAAAAAAATTAATTTTATGGCGGGATTGCGCAGGTTTAAAATAGTTTCCTTATTCAAAGAAAAGCCAGACTCTTTGTCCAGGGGGACCCGGATAATGCCTGCTCCCTGAATATTGGCTGCCACCTCATACATGCCGTAAGTGGGAGGAGTAATAAGAATGGCATCTTTGTTTGCTTCACAGAATACACGCGTTAATAAATCAATTCCCTCATCACTTCCTCGTGTCATGAGCAGCTGTGATGATTCGACACCATAGAGGTCTGCCAGTCTCTGTCTTAATAAGGCCGGTTGAGGATCGGGATAGCGGTTTAAGCCATCCTCACGCCAGAATGGATTTTCATTGGCATCCAGGCGTATCCCTTTCGGCATACTCTCTGTACGTGCCGAACTGTACGGAACCAGTTTTCGTATGGATTCTCTTGCGAGAGTAACAGCACATCTCATTATATTTCTCCTACAGCCTGCAGCCGGATATCCATGGCATTCTGGTGTGCATCCAGCCCCTCAATCCCGGTCAGCACACGTATCGTTTCAGCAATGGATGAAAGACCATCTTTTGTTAACTCCTGCACGGACATCGTTCTCATAAAATCCTGAACGGACAAACCACTGCAGGCCCTCGCAAATCCCGCCGTCGGTAGAACATGATTGGTTCCACTCGCATAATCTCCGGCTGATTCCGGAGAATAGGGCCCTAAAAACAGGGATCCCGCAGCATAAATGGCGGACACATACTGTCTCGGTTCGGATAACTGCAAAATCAAATGCTCGGGAGCGTAGGCATTGGCCAGTGCGATGGCATCCGCTTCATCTTCCATGACGACACAGACGCTCCGCCTGAGAGAACCCGTGGCGATACGGGCTCTTGATAAGGTCTGCAATTGAATGTCAATCTGACGGTTTACAGCCATTGCAAATGCCTCGCTCTTACAAATCAGAAAAACCTGCGAGTCTTCACCATGCTCTGCCTGTGACAGTAAATCGGCGGCGACGAACGCCGGATTTGCTGCGTCATCTGCGATAACCATCACCTCAGAAGGACCGGCAGGCATATCCAGCTGAGCACCATCTGGATCGAGTGAAACCAGCATTTTTGCCATGGTTACCCAGCGATTTCCCGGGCCAAAAATTTTATCGACCTTAGGAATACTCTCTGTACCATAAGCCATTGCGGCAATGGCCTGCGCTCCGCCAACCTTAAAAACATCCTGTATGCCGCAAAGGTATGCCGCAACCAGGATATAAGGATTAATCGCGCCTGTCTGATCAGGAGGGGCACATAATACCCGTAAAGGGCAGGCCGCCATGCGCGATGGCACCCCCAGCATCAATACGGTGGAGACCAGAGGAGCGCTGCCTGCCGGTACATATAGACCAACGCGCTGAATAGGAATAACAACACGCTCACAGACAATACCAGGTGATGTTTCCATACGGTAACCGGCGGGCTTCTGTTGCTGATGGAAAGCCGTCAAAAGCGTTATCGCCTGTTCAAATGCCCGTATCACCTGAGGCTGAACCTGGTTCATGGCGGCATCAAATTCTTCCTGAGTGACGCGCAATGTACTCAGCGTCACGTTATCGAATTGCTGCGTCAGTGCGAACAGAGATTCATCTCCCCGCAATTGAACTTTTTTGATCAGATCACGTACGTCTTTTGTGAATGTCTCCGGTGATAAGGTGCCAGGTCTTTGTAACAAAGCTTTTTTCTGAGCCTCTGATAAGTTGCTCCACAATAACGGTTTTAACATCACATGCTCCTACGCCAGCATTTTTTCAATAGGCAAAACCAGGATACTTGTTGCCCCTGACTGCTTAATACGCTCCAGGGTATCCCAAAAAATCTGTTCTCTCGAAACGACATGGACAGCCACTTTATCCTCTGACTCGCTCAGGGGCAGTACCGTAGGCATTTCGGCTCCCGGCAGGCATTCACAAATGTTTGCCAGTTCTGAAACCGGAGCATGAAACATAATGTATTTTCGCGTGTCCGCTTCACGTACAGCGCCAACGCGTCGAAGCAACATGTCTAGCAATTGTTTCTTTTGTAAATTCAGTGGCTGCATCGTTTGAATAAACGTTGCCTGGCTTTTAAGAACGGTATCGACCTCTATCAGTTTATTTTCTTCCAGGGTCTGGCCCGTTGATACGAGATCACAGATGACATCGGCCATACCCATGCGGGGCGCCATTTCTACTGAACCTGAAAGAACGATACATTCGGCATCCACGGCGTGTTCATTAAGATAGGCGCCTAATAGATTGGGATAACTGGTCGCAATGCGTTTTCCATTGAGACTGCTGGGGCCTTGCCAGTCAAATGGCAGGGGTACGGCAATCGACAACCGGCAGACACACACACCCAGCCGGGCAAGCACTTGAACCTGGCGGTCAGATTCCCCTGTCTTTTCAAACAGCACATTCTCGCCAACGATTCCCGCATCACACAGACCATCGAATACTAACGCTGGAATGTCATCATCACGGACAAACAGCAGATCAATCGGAAAATTATCAACATGTGCCAGTAACCCATTGTCTTTTAACCGAAACTGTAAGCCACACTGTTTCAACAGAAACAGTGACTCGTCTGCCAGTCTGCCTTTTTTTTGTAAGGCTATTCTCAATCGTGTATTCATTAGTTGCCACCTCGTTATTATGCGATAATGTTATAGCGCATTAGAACATTATCGCATGGTAGCACTCGTGCTGAGAAAGTGTCAACAATTTAAGCAAATAAAAAACGTGTTGTTAACGGCGGGAAGGGTTACTTATGCTGAGGGAAGTCTATCTGCGATGAGGGTATAGCCTCCCTCGCCGAGGTTAATACAGCGTGCAATACGTGTAATTGTTGCAACACTGACCCCAGTGCGCTCATGAATGGTGCGATAGGGAATACCGAGGCGGACCATGGGAACTACCTGCCAGCGATCAGCCATGGCTTCAAGCTCTGCCGGGGTGCACAGATCAGTAAAGAAACGCAATGCCTCGTCCTGATTCTCAATCAATGAAATGGCATGCATTAATTCCGCTATTTTTGCGTCTAATTCTTTGGCCATTGTCTAATCTATCGTCTGATAATGTATTAGTATACTAGCACCAAATCCGGTATGTCACAAAGGAAAGCCTGATTCACCAAAGACTTTAAAGTTGACGTGTTGAACGGCTCCTGCCTACAATCTTCAGTCTCTTCTAACCAGGATGGGTCTATTATTTATGAGTGCAGAAAATAAAAACTATCTCACTTTAACTGTCTGGATTGTCGTGCTCATAGGGATTGGAGGAGCGATTGGCTCTTTAACCAGACCAGAAATCAGCGCCTGGTACAGCACGCTGAATCGGTCAGCTCTGACGCCTGCAAATTACGTATTTCCGATCGCCTGGACGGTTTTGTACGCTGTTATTGGCGCCTGTGGATGGCTCATTTGGCGTGCTCAGGAGTTTCCTGGACTACGGCTTATCAAAACCCTGTATGTCACTCAGCTCATCCTGAACTGGATGTGGACGCCTTTGTTCTTCCATTACCATTTAACCGGATTGTCGCTCCTGGTTTTGGGCCTTATGGATATTATGGTGGGGATGATAATCTGGCTGGCCTGTCAAAAGATAAAAACGGTCTCGTGGCTGATGATGCCCTATTTACTCTGGATTCTGTTCGCAAGCTACCTGAATTTTTACATATGGTGGTATAACTGAAAAATACGAATTTCAGAAACCCAGGAGTGCTCGAGTTGCTGCGTTTTGTCCTCCCTGCGCGGGAATGACAGCCCGGAGTTTTGTCCAGTACACAGAAGCCCGGTATAACCTCTAAAGTTTATCAGGACAGACCTGGAAATATACGATATATTTCCAGCGCAATTTTTCATAATAAGGATATTGAGATATGTCAAAAAAATCATATTTACCGCTTGCTTCGGCACTGATGCTGGCTCTGGGCTGTACCAATGGATTCGCAGAGGACAAAAATATGAGCGCCCCGGAACGATGTCATGCGTTGTATCAAAGCCTTTCAGAACTGGAGAGAACGGCACGCGATAACCTGTTACATGATTGTGCAGCCACATACAAAAAAGCCGCTCAATCTGTCACAGAAGCAGGAATCAACATTGTTGATGAAAACATGAATGCAATATTCAACCTCTCAAATGCACTCAGAGGCGTTAATTATACAGACGCGATTCACTGTGCAAACGCATCCGAGCTCGGCGCCATTGAGGATGAACTGAGTGAACTCATGGACTGGGTACGTAACCAGCTTTTCAAGAAGAAATAATTCCATAGGCACGCTATAACAGGGTGTGCACGTCCGCACACCCTGCCCCTGCAATCAATTCTTTGCCGGAGAATATTTCGAGGCGTTTATCTTTACTGCGCTGAGCCAGAACTCGCCGGCTTTTCAGACACAGGCATCTGTGAGCAGGCAGCGGATATGGCATCTACTTTTTCATACCATTGATCGTCTGTCATATCCTCGTTCTTTTTAGCCAGTTCAACCATCTGGGGTTGAACGCAGGTGCAAAACTGCGTGACTACGGTCTCAGGTGCGGTTTTGGTCTGAGGAGAAATGATACCCCACGAAGCCTGGCAGGCACTCATAACGTCCTCTGCCGTGACTTTGTCGAGACCAGGGCTGTCTTCAAGCGCATCGGCGGTGTTACGCAGCAGGGTTTGTCCCATGCAGGATTGAGCGGCCTTGTTCACTTCGTCCTGCGTTGTCAGTGATTTTCCGGCGGCGCAGCTGCAGTATTTTTCACCGAAATTCTGATAGTCTACCTTACCGTTTTCCGGTGCCGACTTCATCCACGCATTGACACAGACTGTTTTAAAATCCTGACCAGCCGGTGCGCTGGCCTCGGCTGAAAAAGGCAGCAGGAAAGGGAGGGCCATGAGAGCGGTTCGCATTGTGTTCAACATAATATCGTCCTTGATTCGTGATGATGACTGTAGTTAGTATAGACCAAAATAATTTTGTGCTCGAACCAACAGAAGGTCCATTGAATGTATAGTCTGATGCTGATTTTCCTGGCCCTGTTCCTGGTGCTGCTCAATGCATTTTTTGTGGCAGCTGAATTCAGCATGGTTAAGCTGCGTGCCACCCGGATTGAGGCCATTAAAGAGCACTATGGGCTGCGCGGACGCATTTTAGAGCAGGTTCACGGCCAGCTGGACGCGTATCTGTCCGCCTGCCAGCTGGGTATTACCCTGGCCTCTCTGGGACTGGGCTGGATAGGAGAGCCGGCGTTCGCCAGCCTGCTGGAACCTTTATTTCATCTCGTGGGAATCACATCCCCTCAGCTGCTCACCATTTCGGCTTTTTTTGTTGCTTTTTTTATCATCTCGTTTCTGCATATTGTGGTCGGCGAGCTGATGCCAAAATCACTGGCCATCCGCCAGGCAGAGCTGCTGTCAGTATGGACAGCCGTGCCCCTGTATGGCTTTTACTGGCTCATGTATCCCGCCATCTGGCTGTTAAATAACTGCTCGAATTTCCTGCTTGCCACCATGGGCTTTGATGTGTCCAGCCATCAGGAGGGATTTTACACCAGTAACGAACTCAAACTGATTTTAAGCGGCAGTCAGCTGCACGGCGAGCTGGACGAAGACGAACGCAATATTCTGGAACATACGCTGGACCTGGCTGAGCTCAGCGTGACCGAGGTCATGCGCCCGGCGGATGACATGATTACCCTGAACATCAACGAAGCGTTTGACCAGGTTTCGCGGAAAATTCTCGAAAACCGTTACAGTCGCTATCCTGTTTATGATCCGGTTGCCGAAGAAATCATCGGCATCATTCACGTCAAGGATCTGTTTTCCGACCTGCTCCTGAAAAAAGACATCAGCAGCCTGACACCCTATCTTCGTCCGGTGCTGAAGGTATCGTACCAATTGCCAGCCATGGATCTGCTGCGTAAATTTCGCAGTGGCATGCCACATTTTGCCCTGATTTACAAAAGCCGTGACAATCTGCTTGGTTACGTCACCCTCGATAATTTACTGCACGTCATGATTGGGCGAATCAAGGACGAGTTCCACAAAACCCACGACGACTGGGTAAAAAACGCCGATGGTTCAATAAGCACCAAAGGCGATTGCTCGATTTATTCTCTGGAGCGCGCGCTGGACTGCGATATTACGGTTACGGAAGACGAAGAAGAGCTCAACACGCTCTATGGTCTTATTATCACACGCTACGGCAAATTACCCAGAGAGGGTGACGTAATTTCGTTTGACGAGTTTGATGCAGTGATTGAAAAAATCCAGGACTCATATATTTCGCAGGTAAGAATCGTTCCAAAATTCAGTATCGATTGATGCGGCATGGCGGTTAAGGCCGGTCTATTGGTATAAGGCTTGTTTTCAGCGAGTTAAATAAACCCTGCTCGTATGTTTTTTCCGAAAACATCAGTTGTTCCCTGCCAAAAACCAGTACTGACGAACTGCGCGTGCCATAGCCATGCTCCGGTATTTCAACAAAAATCGAACTGAGCAGCTTTTCCAGCTCCTTGCCTACCCCGGTTTCAGGCAGCAGCCTGTCCGGCGCCTTGTGTGTATCAGACAACACGGGCAACAGAAGCTCGCTCACGGCCTCCGGCGTATCACAGGCAAGAAAGTCATTTTTCATCTGATGAAACAGTCTCTTTACCCGCGTCACTTTGTACCAGGGCGTATCCAGCAACGAGTTGCTCAGGCCATAAACACCCGGCTGCAGCTTTTTTGTTTCATACTCGACATTGGAATAGTAGTAAAGCCCGCTCTCGTCGCCAGCAATCAGGTTGAATTTATTGTATTGATCGGCCTCGCCCTTCAGCTCCTCAATGTACCGCCCGGCGGTCGTGGTTGAATCGGCCTGTAAATAACGCGCCACCAGCAGCCCCCTTGACCGCTTGAATGACTGATGCGCACTGGGATTTCGATAGTTAGTGACCAGACTGACGCGACCCTGCCTGGTCAGACCCAGCCAGGTACCCTGTTTAACCAGATCAATACCGGCATAAAGGTTCGGGGACTCCTTCCAGAAATCAGCTTCCAGACTGGCCCGCGAATAAAACTCATCCCGGTTGGATAAAATAACCAGGGGAAACCGAGGATGCTGATTGACAGCTATCAAGACAAGACACATGGCAGACTCAACGATAAGCTTTGTTTCGACTACAGCAGGTTCTGCCGTGATTTTCAAGAGACAGGACAAACCGATCCTGCTGAACCGTGACCGTCAGGGAGCGGTAACACTGGGTGCGCATATCACCATTCCTGCCGCTGGACAGATTCGGAAAACTTCCGCTCCCTCGCGGTGACGGTTCGGATGAGCTTGACTTCCCCCTGAGTTTATTTACCATGCATCACAGCTCCTGTGAGAGCAATTGAATCATACTACAAGGACAGTTATGACTGGAGCGGACGATATCCAGACGCAGATTGCCGATCTGCGCGCGTATTTCAACACTGGAGCCAGCAAAGCACGGCAATGGCGGCAGCAACAACTGGCCGGGCTTGCCCGTTTTCTCACCGAATGCGAAACGGAAATTCAGGATGCCCTGCGGATGGATTTGGGCAAATCGCCCATCGAGTCCTTTGTCACGGAAATCAACATGGTCGCCTCAGAGCTGCGACTGGCGCAAAAAAATCTCGACAACTGGCTCAGGGCAAAACGGGTATCCACACCCTGGATTCTGCGCCCATGCACAGCCCGTATTCTACCTGAACCCCTGGGCCTGGTGCTCATTATTGCGCCCTGGAACTACCCGATTCAACTGATCCTGTCCCCGCTGGTTGGCGCACTGGCCGCCGGGAACTGCGTCGTCCTCAAGCCAGGAGAGATGGCCGAGGCCAGCTGCCGCCTGCTCTGCACGCGCCTGCCGCAATACCTCGATCCAGCTGCCATCCGAGTGATTGACGGAGGAGTACCTGAAACAACCGCGCTGCTGGCAGAGCGCTTTGATCACATATTTTATACCGGCAACGGCCGGGTTGGCCGCCTTATCATGAGCGCCGCCGCCAGACATCTCACGCCCGTCACGCTGGAGCTGGGTGGCAAAAGTCCGTGTCTGGTCGATCGGCACTGCAACATTCGCACAGCAGCGCAACGTATTGTCTGGGGCAAATTTTTAAACGCCGGCCAGACCTGCGTAGCCCCCGATTACGTGCTGGTACATAAAGATGTCGAAGACGAACTGCTGCACGAAATGAAGCGGGCCATTCATGCTTTCTGGGGTAACGATCCGAAAAGCAGCCCGGATTACGGCCGGATCATCAACGCAGCTCATTTTCAGCGCCTGATGGCCCTGGTTGTGGGCAGTGGTGAGGTCTTTACTGGCGGGCAGTCGGATGCCGGCTCACGCTACATCGCCCCCACGCTGCTGCACCATGTCGGACTGGACGCACCCGTGATGACGGAAGAAATCTTTGGCCCCCTGCTGCCCGTGTTACCTGTTGCCTCGATTGAGGAGGCCATTGCCATCGTCAATGCCAAAGCCAAGGCTCTGGCACTGTATCTGTTTACTGACAGCAGGGAACATAAAAAACAGGTCATCGAACAGACCAGCTCGGGCAGTGTCTGTCTCAATCATGTCATTCTGCAGATAACGGCCCCCGAATTACCTTTCGGAGGCGTTGGTGCCAGCGGCATGGGAGCATACCATGGCAGATACAGCTTCCAGACCTTCAGCCATTTCAAGCCGGTTCTGGACAAAGCCACCTGGTTTGACCCTGCGATGGCCTATCCACCCTATCAACGATGGCTCAGATACCTTACGCGATGGCTGGGCTGATGCGGGCTGCCTAAGGCTTTGTCACATAGCTTGTCGCGCTGACGCCGGCCTTTCCCGGAGTCAGCAGCGCACCGTTGGCGCTGTCGAATACCGGGGGTGATGACTGGTTTACGACCATCTGCGTAGCATAATAACCACGACTGATTACGGTGGGAGCGGCCGGAGCCTGATATACCAGGCCAAGTGGCCCGGCTATCGGCGTGACCGTAACCAGACTGATCGGCGCCACGCATTCCTCATCCGCTCCTGCATAGACAGTTATCTCCCCCTGAAACGCCAGAGTTGCCGTCATGCATGGCTCCGCACCCCCATTATCAAACGATACCTCAACCGCCGTCAGCGTTGAATCGCCAGGGCTCGTGCCACCACTCGACAACAGATTCACCACATCGATTCGCTGAACAGGTGCATTGCCTGCCGCAAAAAGGGAGCCAGACGCTGCCAAAACCAGGGCAGTGGATAATATTTTATTGATTTTTTTCATAAAAAAGCCCTTTTAGAAATTGCAAAGCAGTTATTAACATTAAATGAATTGGTCTGATCAAGATTGGAAAACACCAGTTTGTCGGTCGATGGATTCGTGAATTGACCGTCAATGACAGCAATGTTATGGCCGGGAATCAATTGATCCTGACTCACATAGCGCCCATTAAGGCTGGAAGAGATCAAGACACTGGTGGGAGCACTAAAGTTACTGCCAAACTGAACGTACTGAAAGGGGTAGGTGGTATCGATATAGCAAACCACGCTGTAGGTCACCGAGGGAAGCAATCCGGTAAGCGACAGCTGCAGGCTCGTTGCCGGCAGCACGTTTCCACCGCCAGCCAGCGTCACAACCGAACCTGCCATGGCCTGAACGCTCAGGCCCATGAGCAAAACACCATGCATCATCCTTTTCATTATATTCTCTGAAATCCTTTTACCATCATCCTACCTGAAGATATCGACAGGTCAACCGCCATTCGTGTTTTGGCAAAACAGATCAATCAGGAGCCTGGCTGCAGGCCCCATGTTATCGGGATCACGATGAACCAGATACAGCGGATAGGTTCTGGTGTTGTCCTGCTGCAGATTCAAGGCGCGAAGGGGTAAGCGCCGTTCCTCTACCACCTGGCGCGGCAGCCAGCCGAAGCCAATACCCTGAACCACGCAGAGAATTTTCATTTCAATTGAGCTGACCGTCCAGCTGAAATCAGAGCCCAGCCAGCCCTCACTGCGTTTGTTTTTCACCCCCGAATCCTGAGCAATGATGTAACGCTCTTCACGCAGATCATCCTGAGTCAGCTCCCTGCTGTGCCAGGGACTGTCCTCGTGTGCATAGGCGACAAAATCGATGTCTATCAGCTTGTCGCCCGTGTACCCCTCCGGAATCTTCGATAACACAGCCAGATCCGCATCGCCATCAACAAGCCGGTCGCTGGGGCCTGATAAGATACCCTGATGCAAAACAAGGCGTGTCTGTCTGTTTTTCAGGCCAAACCCATGCAGGATAGACAACAGCCGTGCTGGCGGGAAAATTTCATCCACCGCCAGCGTCAGCAGCTCTTCGCAGCCGGATTTGAAGTTATGCGCCGCTTTTTCCACGTTGATGGACGCCCGGGTTATCTGACGCGACAGATTCAGAATCCGCAGACCCTGCCCAGTCAAAACCGCCCGCCGCCCCTCCATGTTCAGCAGGGTTAAACCCAGCATATCCTGGAGCTTCGCGATGGTGTAGCTGATACTGGACTGGCTTTTATGCAGGCGGATGGCTGCCTTGGCAAAGCTGCCCTCGTCAACCACCGCCTGAAATACCCGCCATTGATCGATGGTTACTTTGGGCATTGTGACAATCCTTATGTAATACATCAGTTTTTTCGATGTGTTTCTGCAGTTAATTGCGCTTTTTTAATTAGTCTGGGTATTTATAATCGATTACGTTACCAATAAGGAGCGCAATATGAAAAAATATTATTTACCTTTGCTGATGTCGGGTCTGATGGCGACATCCTTCAGCGGCTTTGCCGGCACAGAACAGGAAGAAGCCAACAAACGGGTCGTGACGGAGTTTTATCAGAAAGCCATCAACGAAAAAGACTTCGCAGCGGCAAGACCTTACATGGGCGCATGGTATATCCAGCACAACCCACTGGCTCAGGATGGCGTAGAAGGATTTCATAATTTTCTTGATTATCTAAAGACAACGTACCCCCAATCGCACAACGAGGTCAAACGTGTGATGGCCGAAGGAGATTATGTGATCCTGCACGTGCACTCCACCAAAGAGCCTGGAACCCTGGGACAGGCCATTGTCGATATTTTCCGACTCGAAAATAATAAAATCGTCGAGCACTGGGATGTTATTCAAAGCATCCCCAGTGAATCAGCCAATGGCAACGGGATGTTTTAGTACGACCCGATCATCTCCGCGTAAGCGGAGATCCATTTCCGGCCCAGACCGGTTCCATACAAATTTCTCAGCTGAAATACCCATATTTTTACAGGGTCTATACTTAGGTTACAAGGCTTGCGTCCGCAATCCGCTGCAGGAAAAAAAATGGAAGAAAAGCGAAACAGTTTTCGCGTACCCAATCCGGGCACGATAAAGGTAAAATACAGGGGACAGGCTCTGGAGCTGGTCGATATTTCGCTCGGAGGCGCCATGCTGAATGCCTTCGATGAGAAAATGGCACCCGAAGGCATCATCGAGTTAAGCATCCATCACTTTTCAATCAATCTTCCCTATACCCTTTTGCGCCGAGAGGACAACACCGTTTTATTAACCTTTAACATCGGCAGGGAAGAAGACAGGCGCCAGCTGCTGTCTGCCCTGAAAACGCTGAGGGCAAACACAAAGGCTTCCGCGGTGACACCAAAACCGGAGCAGCAGGAGCGAAAACCTGTCATTGAGCGCTTTACCCGCATGGACACGGTATACGCCATTCGCCTTTATTGTCTGATTACGCAATTCAGGCACGAAGGATATGTTACAATCAAGCTCGATTATTTGCGTTTGGCGCTCGGTGTTGATATGTTAAAATCCTGTGATTCGTATATTGCCATGAAACGCATAATCCTGGAGCCTGCCAGACACGAAATAACCAATAAAACGGATCTGGTTATCAATTTTGCAGAAGTCATGGAAGACGATAAGGTAGTAGCCGTCAAATTTACCATCGTGTCGATTATTCCGTGACACGCGACCTCAAACTTAAGTGCCAGACAATATGATTGCAATTGACAACATTGAACAAAAGCCTTTAACCGAATTTACCGAAAAAGCCTATCTTGACTACTCCATGTACGTCATTTTAGACCGGGCCCTGCCTCACGTTGCCGACGGACTGAAGCCCGTGCAGCGCCGAATCATCTACGCCATGTCGGAACTGGGGCTGAAGGCCACGGCCAAGCACAAAAAATCCGCCCGTACCGTGGGGGATGTGCTGGGTAAATTTCATCCACATGGTGACTCGGCCTGTTATGAAGCCATGGTTTTAATGGCTCAGCCCTTTTCCTACCGCTACCCTTTTGTAGACGGCCAGGGCAACTGGGGTTCGCCAGACGATCCAAAATCCTTTGCTGCCATGCGTTATACGGAAGCACGCCTGTCGGCCTACGCCGATTTGCTGCTCGCGGAGTTACAGCACGGCACCGTAGACTGGGTCGATAATTTTGACGGCACCCTGCAGGAACCTTCACTGCTGCCAGCCCGTCTGCCTAACGTCCTGCTCAATGGCGCTACCGGCATCGCGGTTGGGATGTCCGCCGATATATTGCCACATAATCTGACCGAAGTGGCCAATGCCTGCATCCATTTGCTTGACCATCCGAAAGCAGATCTGGACGATATCTGTGCTCATATCCAGGCGCCGGACTTCCCCACGAAAGCGGAAATCATCACACCCAGGGCGCAGATTCGCAGCATGTATGAAACCGGCCTCGGCTCGGTAAAAATGCGCGCAGTGTACAGCATGGAGCAGCATCAAATCGTGATTACGGCTCTGCCATACCAGGTATCAGGAGCCAGAGTTATTGAACAAATCGCCGCCCAGATGCAGCAAAAGAAACTGCCACTGGTTGAAGACCTGCGTGATGAATCGGATCATGAACACCCCACGCGTCTCGTCATTATTCCCAAATCCAACCGGGTGGACACCGAAGGCCTGATGTCGCATTTGTTTGCCACCACCGATCTGGAACGCAGTTACCGGGTTAATTTCAACATGATTGGCCTGGATGGCAAACCGCGGGTGAAGGGTCTGCTGACCCTGTTAAACGAATGGCTGGGCTATCGCCTGAGCACGGTTAAGCGTCGCCTGCAGCATCGGCTCGACAAGGTGCTGGACAGGCTGCACGTTCTGGAAGGCCTCATCACCGCGTTTTTAAACATTGATGAAGTCATCGCCATTATCCGAGAGCACGATGATCCGGCCAAAGGTCTGATGGAGCGATTCAATCTGAGCGAACGCCAGGCTGAAGCGATTCTCGAGATCAAGCTGCGGCATCTGGCCCGCCTGGAAGAAATCAGACTGCGCGCTGAGCACGATGAACTGTCGCAGGAACGCGACAGGCTGCAGGCGATTCTGGCCAGTGAAACCCGCTTACGCAAACTGGTGAAAGAAGAAATCATCGCGGATCGCGATAAATTCGGTGATGAGCGCAGCTCACCCCTAATCGAACGCAGCGATTCCCAGGCTCTCAAGGAAGAAGATATTCTGCCCAACGAACCCATTACCGTGGTTCTGTCGCTGAAAGGCTGGATACGGGCCGCCAAGGGGCATGATGTTAATGGTCAGGATCTGGGCTACAAAGCCAACGACGAATTCAAGGCTCAGACGCAGGCGCGCAGCAATCAGCAGATTGTGTTTTTTGACAGCGAAGGCAAAGTGTATTCGCTGCCAGGACACGTCCTGCCGTCTGCCCGTGGTCAGGGCGAGCCTTTGACCGGAAAACTGAATCCGGCTGACGGCAAGCTGTTCGAGGCCCTGACAGGCGGCGAGCCAGACGACTGGGTACTGCTGGCCAGTGACGCCGGTTATGGATTTATGACGCAGTTAAAAGAGCTGTACGTTAAAAACCGCAACGGCAAGGCCTGCCTCAGGCTGCCTGAAAACAGCCGCATCCTGGCGCCACGTGCCATGGCCGATAAAGACACGCAACTGCTTGCCTGCGTAACCAACATTGGCCGCCTGCTGGTGTTCCCGGCCACAGAACTGCCCATTCTCAGCCGCGGAAAAGGCAATAAGCTCATCAGCATTCCCAGCAGCAAGGCGCAAAGCCGGGAGGAATATGTGGTTGATGTCCAGGCTCTGGCCGAAAAAGACTCTCTGACTGTACACGCAGGCAAACGGCATTACACGCTGAAACCTGCCGATCTGGAGCATTACAAAGGCGAACGAGGACGCCGCGGCAACCGCCTGCCGCGCGGCCTGCAAAACGTCACCATGCTGCAGGTCAACAGCCCGGAAACAGCCTAGGCATTTCGTAGCCCGGATTAGGCGCAGCCGTAATCCGGGAAGTACAGCCCCCCCCGCAGAAAGTAGAACTGACCAGACACGATGTGGTAGCATCCGGCGAAATTAACAAGGACAAACCATCATGCCCAATACCGATTCAGACGCCCCGAAACAAGGCAGCCCATCTTTGCCAGCCAGCATGGTCAATGCAGGATTTGCCACGCTCATGACACATGTCATCCGGGTTGGTTTGAACGCAGCCAAGGAACAGCCGAATCCGGTAAAAACCTACGAGGCCTTGATAAGAAGCAGAGGGATGGCGGCTTTGTTTAATGGCGTATTGCTCAATCTGGGTCGAGGGATGCTGGCAAGTGGAGCGCCCGCCTATACCAAACTGTGTGTTCAGGAATACGCAGACGCCAAAACGTCGGTTTTGGCCGCCACGCTCGTGTGCGCCTTCATCGCCTGCGGACTCGAGACCCCGCTGATGATCAAAAATTTTCTGGCACGCAATAATATTCCGCGCACAGGACCAGGGCAATTGCTCTACTTCAGCCCAGGCCTTGCAGCAGCCTATTTATCCAGAGATCTGATCTTCGCCACAACCGTATTTGCCAAAGATGAACTGACACCGTTTCAGAAAACCATGATGTACGTCTTTGGCACCGGTTTTATGGCAACAGCACATAAAACAGCCGCCACCCTGGCAACCATTAAATGGATGCGTGCCTACGGTACCGTGCCTGATTTCAGAGACGGTGTTGCGAAAACGCTGCGCGCATTGGCCGCCGGCGATACCTACACACACCCGGAATTTGTTGTGCCCTATAAAAACCCTGGCAGCATGATAAAAAAAATGGCCAATCTGATGCATGTGGCCTGTGGGCCCAATATCTACGCCTTTCGTCTTGCGTATATGATGACTTTTTCATTTGCATTCACACTGGCAGAAAAAAGGATTACGCCATTTTTAAGCAGCAGCGTATTTTTCAAACCACCCGCAAAAGAGTCCAGGGTAATTGAGATCGAAGACTTTCAACATAAAAACAGGTAGCCCGGATTAACAAGGCATAATCCGGGAACAGGCATTATCCGGCCAGAGTTGGATAATCGGTGTACCCCTCTGCACCTCCGCCATACAATCCTCTTGACTCAAAAGGATTCAACGCTGCATTCCGGCGAAAGCGCTCCACCAGATCGGGGTTGGCAATGAATGGCCGTCCAAAGGCCACCAGATCGGCATAGCCACTGCTGACAGCCTCTATTGCCATTTCTCTGGTATAACCATTATTCACCATCCATGCGCCACTGAACTCACGGCGCAGGGCCTGAAAATCAAAACCATGAAACTCTCGCGGGCCGCCGGTAGCGCCTTCGATCACATGTACAAAAGCCAGCTTCATCCGACTGAACTCACGCACCAGAGGAAAAAATACAGACGCAGGATCGCTGTCAAACACACCATTGGCCGGGCTGACCGGTGACAGACGAATACCCGTGCGCTCCGCGCCAATCTCGCCCACCACCGCCTGCACCACCTCCAGCGCAAAACGCAGACGATTGCTGACGGAACCGCCATAGGCATCAGTACGGTGGTTGGAACCATCACAGAGAAACTGGTGAATCAGATACCCGTTGGCAGCGTGAATTTCTACGCCATCAAAGCCCGCTTCAATGGCATTTCTGGCTGCCTGGCGATAATCATTGACAATTCCGGCGATTTCGCCCGGCTCCAGCGCACGCGGCACACCAATCTCGACAAACTCGTTGCTTTCCACAAAGGTCTTTTGACCTGCCGGTATAATGGCCGATGGCGCAACCGGTGCGGCCGAGTCCGGCTGCAGACTGGGGTGGGAAATTCGCCCGACGTGCCAGAGCTGAGCCACGATCAGACCACCCCTGGCATGCACGGCATTCGTTGTTAAACGCCAGCCGGCAATCTGTTCTGGCGAGTAAATACCTGGCGTCCAGGCGTAGCCTTTGCCCGTAGGTGAAATCTGGGTGGCTTCAGAAATAATCAGCCCCGCGCTGGCACGCTGGGCGTAATACTCTGCATTCAGCGCCTGCGGCGCATCCGTGCCATGCACAGCCCGGTTACGGGTCAAAGGTGCCATCACAATGCGATTTTTCAGCAACAGACTACCCATACGAAAGGGCTGGAACAAACAGGCTGCTTCGGTGCTCATCTGATTAACTCCCTGTTAAGCAACTTTGCTGTGATAGCGACTGTAGCCAAAATACACCACGATACCTATCACCATCCAGATCACAAAGCGCGCCATGGTGACCCAGGGCAGGTTGTAAATCAGATATGCACAGCAGATGACGCCCAGAATGGGAACATAGGGCATAAAGGGCGTTTTAAACGGACGCTTCAGCTCCGGGTGCGTATAACGCAGCACGATGACACCGATACAGACCGTGATGAAGGCAAAGAGCGTACCGATGTTAACCAGCTCGGCCAGCTCGTTAATGGGAATCAATCCGGCAATAACAGCCATCACTACACCGCAGAGAACGATAATCCGTACCGGCGTTTTGGTATGAGCATCCGTGTGCGCAAAAAACGGTGGCAGCAAGCCATCACGCGCCATGGCAAAAAACACCCGGGTCAAGCCATAAAAGAGAACCAGCATCACCGTGGTCAAACCAGCAATGGCACCCACACCGATTAAACCAGCCGCTGTTTTGTGACCAATCATGATCATGGCGTGACTGATAGGAGAAGGGACATCCAGCGTGCTGGAGGGCACAATACCCGTAAGCAGACCCGACACAATGATATACAAAATGGTACACAGTGTAAGCGAACCAATGATGCCAATGGGCAGGTCGCGCTGCGGATTAACTGCTTCTTCAGCGGCTGTGGATACGGCATCAAAGCCAATGTAGGCAAAAAAGATGAGCGAGGCTCCCTCTACCACACCATGCCAGCCAAAGGGCATGAAGGGCGACCAGTTGGCCACATCGACATTTTGACCGGCAATAACAATAAACAATGCGATAACGGTCAGCTTGGTGAATACCATGATGGAGTTTACGCGCGCACTGGATTTAACACCCCACACCAGCAGAAGCGTCAACACCAGGATAATGGACGCTGCCAATACATTAAAATAGCCGCCTTTGACCGGCCCGATGACCAGGCTGTCGGGTACGTTGAGGCTGATAACCCGTAAAAAATCATTGAAATACCCGCTCCAGCCGACCGAGACCGCCGACACCGAAATGGTGTACTCCAAAATCAAATCCCAGCCCACAATCCAGGCTATCAATTCGCCAAAACCGGCATAGGCATAACCATAGGCGCTGCCGCAACCGCCCACGGAGGCAGCCAGTTCAGCATAGGACAAAGCGGAAAAGGCACAGGCAAAACCGGCCAGAATATAGGACAGAACGATGGCAGGGCCCGACTGGGTTGCCGCCACGATTCCCGTCAGTACAAAGATACCCGCACCAATGATAGCGCCAACGCCCAAAAAGGTCAGATCAAAAGCGGACAGGACTTTGGCCAGATGGTGTGAGGAATCAGCGGAATCAACAATTGCTTTTTTACGAAACAAGTCCATGTTAACATTTCCAGATTAAGAGTTAAGTCAGAGCGGTGTCGACTGACAGGGATTAAAAATACTGTAGCATCAAATCGACTGGCTGTGAATTGTGAATGTTGTGCCGACTGGGACATGGCCTGATGGCCCATGTAATGCGTTTCAAACCATCAACCCACACAAATCAGTGGAAACCAGACTGACATGAAAAAAATCCTGACTGTTTTACTATTGCTTTTCGCCGTCAACGGCCAGGCTGAAACAAAACCCTGTGCCAGCTGGGCAGCCTGGCCGAAAGCGGTCTGTCAGCGTTTTCACCAGATCTGGACAGAAGGCAATAACGAGCTGTATCTCAGCGGGTACGCCTGGCATAATCGCTACACGTACAGCCCGGAAAAAATCAAAACCTATAACGAAAACGCCTGGGGCGGCGGTCTTGGTAAGGGATTATACGATGAAAAGGGCGACTGGCATGGTTTGTATGCCTTTGGCTTTTCAGATTCACATAAAAATTTTCAACCCGTGGCTGGTTATGCGTTTCTTAAAATGGCTCATCTGAGCCAATCGCTGAAAATGGGTGCCGGATTCACTGTGCTGGTTACCGCACGACCCGATATTTTTAAGGGCAGACCCTTCCCCGGCGCCCTGCCCTGGGCATCGATAACCTATCGCCGCGCCACCCTGTCAGCCACCTATATTCCGGGTGCTCAGGGTGCAGGCAACGTTCTATACATTGTAGGGAAATGGACCTTTGACAAACTCTGAACCTAATCGCTGCGCCTGGTGCAGCAAAGACCCGCTCTACATCGCCTATCACGATACGGAATGGAGCATTCCTGTGCGCGAACGCGGCAGACTGTTTGAAATGCTGGTTCTGGAAAGCATGCAGGCCGGTTTGAGCTGGTTCACCATTTTAAAAAAACGTGATGCCATGCGCGAAGCCTTTCTCGATTTTTCGCCTGAACGTCTGGCCGCTCTGAACGATGACGACATCGCCAGGCTGCTGCTCAATGACGGCATCATCCGCAATCGATTAAAAATTCTGTCCGTGCGCAGCAATGCCCGTGCTTTTTTGCGCATCGAAGAGCGGAAGAACGTGGTTGACTACCTTTGGCAGTTTACACAAGGGAAGGTTATACTCAACCAATGGCAGGCGTTAAGCGACGTTCCAGCCGTGACGCCAGAGTCTGTTAACATGGCGAAACAGCTTAAAAAAGATCAGTTCGCTTTTTTAGGCCCAACCACCTGTTATGCGTTTATGCAGGCCGTGGGCATGGTTAACGATCACCTCGTCAGCTGCTTTCGGCGCAACACACACGTCAAGGAGACATAAGGATGACACCTTTTTTGGATCAGGCCCGTTTTTACGGCCAATATCACCAGAGCAAAGCCACGCTGTATACGCATCTGGCGGGCATCCCGCTGATCCTGTTCGGCATGATGATACTGCTTGGGTTTGTGCAGCTGGTGATACCCGGCGTACTCAGCACCAACCTGGCATACATCAGCACGGTGGTTTTACTGGTTTATTATTTCCGTCTGAACTGGCGCCTCAGCCTGTGTCTGCTGCCCATATTCAGCCTGATGCTGTGGATAAGCTCGCTGATCAGCTACGCCGGCCCCACCCGTTTTGCCCTGTGGATGTTTTTCATTACCTTCGTGGTCGGCTGGATTTTACAGTTAACCGGTCATTTGATTGAAGGGCGCAAACCAGCCTTCATGGACAGCGTAACTCAGGCACTGGTAGCGCCACTGTTCCTGGTCGCAGAAGTCTTTTTCATGTTCGGGCGCATGCCGGCTCTGCGGGATGAAATGCATGGGGAAAAAGAGCGTACGGATTTGGTTTAGACAGTACAGCTCCCTTCTCCCTGGTTAAGGGAGAAGGGCCGGGGATGAGGGTGATCCTGGCTGATAACAGGAGCCATAAGTCTGCCTCAGCGCTCTTAAACTCGTAAAATAAAGGGTTCGTGCACACTTCGACGTCCCGATGTATCTGATGAAATGACCCTCATCCCCAACCCTTCTCCCTTAACCAGAGAGAAGGGAGCGGAACTGTGGTCGCCCAACTTACTTCGCCTGGATTGCATAACACTGATGAATGCGCGTGTTACGTTTAAAATCCAGATCAATCGTCTCGGCACTGATGTTTTTAACCTGATACGCTTCGCTTATCTCAGCGTCCAGCCTGAACTGGCGCAGATTGGTTGAGAAATACAACACCCCGCCCGGTGCCAGCAAGGCCATTGCACCGTCAATCAAACGCCGTTGATCGCGCTGCACATCCAGCGTATCGGTCATGCGCTTGGAATTAGAAAAGCTTGGCGGATCAAGAAAGATTACATCGAATTTATCGCGGCATAATTCCAGCCAGGCCAGACAATCGTAAGCAACAAACTGATGACGCGCCGTATTAATGCGATTCAGGCGGAAGTTTTCTTCAGCCCATTTTAAATAGGTATTCGACAAATCGACGTTGGTGGTCACCGCACCCGCTAAAGCGGCGTGCACACTGGCTGTTCCCGTGTAACAAAACAGATTGAGGAAGCGCGTGCCCGCTGGTAACCGGGCAAAACGCAGGCGCAGGGGGCGATGATCAAGAAACAGACCCGTATCCAGATAATCGTATAAATTCACCTGCAGGGTCGCCCGCCCCTCCTGCACCAGCATGGTATGTCGGCTTTGATCCATTTTCTGATACCGAGATGTTCCTTTCTGCTGTTTGCGCTGCTTGACCACCAGTCTGTCCGGCGCAATACCCAGCGCAACCGGCACCACCTGACGCACCTCGAGACTGCGTCTTTCGGCTTTCTGCGTGTCGATGCTGGCAGGAGCCGCGTATTCCTGCAACACGGCATAGTCATTGTATAAATCAATGGCGTAGGCATATTCCGGCAAATCAGCGTCGTACACACGATAACAATGAATGCCTTCCCGTTTCGCCCATTTCTGCAAATGCTGCTGGTTTTTTTTCAGACGGTTGGCCAGCATCTGAGCACCGGAGGACAGCGTTTCACGACCCGTGTTGTTCTTGAGCTGGTTTTCCTGGTTAATAGTAATGCAATACAGCTTACACTCCAGCGCACCATTAAACAGGGTGTATTGCTTGCCGGCGCGCAAACCTACCGCCTTGGCCAGCATAGGACTGGACGTTAGAAACGCAGCCTGCCAGCCCTGAAAATGCCCATGCGCCACGCTGCCGAGCTGCTGGTACAGAGGGATCAGCTTCGATTCATCGCCCAGACGCTCACCATACGGAGGATTACAGACCAGCAGCCCCTTTTCAGCCGTGGCACGACAATCAGCCAGCTCCTGGCAGACAAACTCTACCATGGGAGCGACCCCGGCACGTTCTGCATTCGCGCGCGCCATGTTAATCAGTGCGGCGCTGCTGTCGCTGCCCAATAAAGGCACCTTGCCCGGCCTGACCTGTTGCAGAGCCTGAGCACGCAGAGAATCCCACAGGCCCTGCTGGTGGTGAACCCAGTGAATGAACGACTGATCATGACGCAACAGGCCTGGTGCCACATGATTGGCCATCATCGCGGCCTCGATCACCAGGGTGCCAGAACCGCAAAACGGATCGTGCAGGGCATAGCCTTCTTCGGCCAGTCTGGGCCAGTCAGCCCGCATCAGTAATGCTGCGGCGATGGTTTCCTTGATGGGTGCCTCGCCCGCCTGAGTACGGTAACCGCGTTGATGCAGGCTGTAACCGGTCAGATCAAAGCTGACGGTCAGCGTGTCATTTTTCAAATGAGCATGCAGACGGACATCGGGGTTTTCACGATCAATCGTGGGCCGCTGGCCGCTGAGTCTGCGGAAATGATCGACCACGGCGTCTTTAACCACCTGAGCGCCGAACATGGTATTGCGGATATGCTCTGAACTGCCGTGAAATTCGATGGCCAGTGTATTATCCGGACGAAAGACGGTCTGCCAGTGGAACTGATTACAGAGCTGATACAGGCCCTTCTCTTCATGCGCCTGGCCGCTGAACAGGACGAGCTGCACGCGGTTGGCCAGGCGAGACCATAAACATAATTGATACAGAACCGTCAGGCTGGCATCGCCATAAACGCCATGCGGACTGACGCGGGTTATGATTAAGCCCAGAGCCTTGAGTTCGGCTTCCAGCAGGTATTCCAGACCTTTGGCGCAACTGATAAACAGGGGAAAATTCATTATAGACAGGACCTTAAAAAACGAAACAGGGCTTTACCGGCACCCGGCGGTTTCCCACTCTTTTTTTCCTCAACGGCTTTTTTCAGCAGTTGCCGCAGTTGCTGCACGTCAACCTGAGGATGCTCTTCAATAAACGCGGTGAGCGTATCCTTGTCGTCGAGAATCAGGCGATCACGCCATTGTTCCAGCGCATGAAAGGCAGCTGTCTGTGAATTGCCCTCTTCCAGAATGGCGTCGTAGGCGGCCCGTATATTTTCACTGTCGGCCGAGCGCATGAGCTTGCCAATCAGCTGTGCCTGGCGACGCATGGCGCCATGACTTTTGATATTTCTGGCTTCGAGTATGGCCCGCAGCAGGCTATCGGTCAGTGGCAGTGTTTCCAGCTTGCTCTGGGGCAGGGCTACCAGCTCGACACCCAGTTTTTGCAGGGCGTCGGCATCACGTTTTTTTTGCGATTTACTAATCGGCTCTTCCATCATTAACCCTTTTTAAATGGCATCTGTTATTTCAGCCGGGTATTGTGCCACAAACAGGCGAACTATCACTACGTCCGCTTCGGCGGGGTCTGTTGCGCAGGTAGCTGCGAGTGATGGCGTAAAAATTGTAAATCAGGATAAACAACAGCAGGGTGTGCAGCCAGCTCACGGTCAAATGCGAAAAAATCTGCATGGCAATGAACACGCCAAGGCAGCCCGACAGGCTCAGGATCAGCGTTTTTTTCAGAGGAATTTTATCCTGATACAAAAATACCATCGTGGTCAGGGGCTGCTGCATCGCGCCAGCCACGGTCATGATAGGAAAGGCTACCACGGGTGATACGTTCAGCAAAAACAAAACCCCCTGCACCATCACAAACAAACCTATACCTACCGATGTCAGGCCACCGCAGACGATCATGGCGATAAAGCCTGCCACCAGCTTCCAGCCCGTCAGAGCAACCACGTTGCCGCCACTGGGCATCAGGTGGAGTTGATGGCTGAGCAGCAGGGCAATCAACAGCACAAAGCAGACAGACATCGCCAGGCGGATGGCCTGTCGGCTCAAATGACTGACCACGTTTCCGCCAATGAGGCCGCCGATGCAGGTGCCGGCCACCAGCGTGACCATGGTCACCACATCAACGTCGACCAGTTTCATAAAAAACAGGGCTTCGATCACGCCCGGAATCACCTGGGCGCCGTTATTAACGGCTGGTAATTCATCGTCGGAAAAGGTCGACAATAGTTTGGCCAGCGCCACATTCACCGCAAAACTGCCCACGCCCAGCGCATCGGCAATGAACGCGATGACGCCACTGGCGGTCAGCTTGATGTAATCAACAAAGGAGAGGGAAACCGGGCGCTGACCCTGTAGTTTATACAGCATGGCGCAGACACAAACCAGGCTGAAAACAAAAATCAAACCAATCAATAACGAAGAAACCATGCTACTCACTGAACAAAGTGTATTCAAAAAAGCAAGTATACCGTATTTGAGGATCTCAACCAACAGAAATGAGCAAAAATATTACTATATGCACTTACGATCCGCACTGTCATTCGGTCTATGAGAAGAAATAACAAGATAGCTCCCTTCCCCCCCTGGATAAGGGCGAAGGGAGCCTGTTGGTCCGACCTGCACAAATTAACGGGGTCCCGGCGCTGGCGCGTTTTCAGCGTCATCGTCCAGCGAAAATTCGTCCATGCCATTTTGTTTAAACAGAGATTTGAAGAAATCTCTGATTTTATCGAGCAGACCTCGCTCATCATAAATTGACTGCACTACTGGATTGTTGTAGTTCATGGCAAGATCGGTGTGTTTGTATTCCATTCTTCCATTGCCCGCTGGTCTCAGCTGGATTCGGCTTTTAATGCTTAATACTGGTGAGTTGTCTTGATTATGGACTGGTACTAAATTGCGGCCCGGCGGCACGGCAAGCCCCATCAGGTTGACACTTTCATCAAGATAAATTTCACCATCCCGCTCAAACAGGTTCACTTGTTGCTGCATATTATCTGTACCAGCAAAGTAGCCGGCAACCCCAACCTGCCTTTTATCTTTTAATGACTGGGCAGCAGCCCACATTAACCCCCCTTGATGCAGGGTTTTAAGTAATGTCTCGCAATAGGCCTGTTGAAGCCCAGGCTGATCAGCAAAACGGGGAAATAATTGTTCCTTAATTATTTCAGCTAAATGTGCGGTTGTTACGTTTCGCTGAACATGATCTATATACAGTTCGTCTGTTTCAAATTCAGCTCGACTTACACCCAGCTTCTGCACCATAAGCTCAAGCAGGCTCTGACCATTCAGGCGCGTAAAGTTGAGCCCTCTATTGAAATCGCGAAGCGATGCCTGCAGGTCACCTGCAGCCATTGGACGATGCGTCATAAAGCGTTTATTTTTAATCTGCCAGAATGGTGTTGTCATGGTCTTGCCCTCGAATTTATCCGGCTTCCTATGGTTTTACAGATGCCTGTATATAGTATATGCCTTAAGGCTTAAGAAATTATTACGTGAAAAATATTGATTGCAGGCACACCTCTCTACTGGACAAAAGCTCCGACTGCACGGGGAGAACAATAACGTTCCATTTGGATGATATCGCCCTGTTCCGCTAAAAGCGGCCGTTACGAAAATCATCAAAAGCCTGGACTATCTCGGCATCAGTGTTCATTACAAAAGGCCCCAGCCGCGCAACCGGCTCCTCGATTTTTTTTGCCGCGATCAGTAAAAAACGAGCATCCATTGTGCCTGCAACGATACTGAGATCCGATCCCTGCTCCAGTACGGCCAGCTGCTCTTTGCCAACCACGTCGCCTTCAATCTGAATATCGCCTTCCAGCACAAACACAAAGGCCTGGTGGCTGAGGGGAATGGCCTGACGAAACGTCTCACCAGCCGGCAGCGAAACATCAAAAAACAAGGGTGCCGTTGCAATGCCTGTCAGGGGTGATTGCGTACCTGATGCGTTTTTTCCAGCCATGACTTTGATGCGCATGCCGTTATCGTAGTCGTCAAAGGGCAATTCATTCGCGGTAAATTCCTGATAGCCGGGCTCGCCCATCTTGCTGGCCGCGGGCAGATTCAGCCAGAACTGCAATCCTGCCAGACGCCTGCTGTCCGCTACCGGCATTTCAGAATGCACAACGCCTCGGCCAGCGGTCATCCACTGCACATCGCCAGCCCCAATCAGACCTCGCCGGCCATGGTTGTCTTCGTGCTGTATCTGACCATGCAGCAGGTAGGTTACTGTTTCAAAGCCTCTGTGGGGGTGCGGTGGAAATCCGCCGATAAAGTCCATCGGATCATCGCTGTCGAAATAATCGAAGAGGAGAATGGGATCACAGTCGTTGTTTCTGTCCGCACCGATATAGCGATGCAGCTTTACTCCAGCACCTTCGCGCATCAATATCCCGTCACGCAGTTCTTTTACGTGTATCGTGCTCATGATTGCTCTCCTCTCCGCATTCCTATAAAGATAGGAGTTTTTTTGGACAAACTCAAATACGCTCATAGCGATAGCGAAACCAGGCCAGGAGGCTGTTGATACTCAGGGTCGCCAGTGCCGTCACAGAGGGTACCGCCAGCAGCAACAGCCAGGGTACGGAAAAACGCATGCCCATGTACATGACGAGATAATAATTCATAAACAGGGCGCTGCAAACCGCCAGCAGACCCGAATAAAAACCGATAATAGCCGACTCCACACTGCTCAGCCACAACAAGGCACGCTGCCGCATCCCCAGAACTTTCATAACCCGGATTTCCTGACGCTTCAAATCCTGAAAACTCAGAAGCGAGAGGATCACGATGATAATACCCGCCAGCAGAGCAAACAGAGCCAGCAGACCCGTTGCTTTTCCTGCACTGATAAAAACAGCCTGGACTTTTTTAATCAGACTGGCGACATCAATCAGACTGATATTGGGAAACTGTTTGATAAGACCAGGCAAAATGGCCTGCTGCTCTTCCGAAATATACAGGCTGGTGATGAAACTCTGCGGCAAATGATCCAGCATGCCAGGCCGAAACAGAATGAAGAAATTAGGCCTGAAATTCGACCAGTTCACCTGACGGATATTGTTCACCCGCGCCGAAATCAGCTCATCACCCAGCCGAAATCCCAGGGTATCACCCAGTTTCAGACCAAGCTGACTGGCTACGCCCTGCTCCACACTGATCCAGTCATCCGAACCACCCCACTGCCCTGAAACCAGACGGTTTTCCAGCGGCAGCGCTGCGGTCCAGGAAAAGTTAAGATCTCGCTGCAGGGCATTGATGCGTGACAGCCGGGGGCCAAAAATCTGCTGCACTGGAACCTTGTTGATGCTGACCAAACGCCCCTTAACCATGGGATACATATCACAGCAGGGCACCCCCTGCTGGCTGATGTACTGGCGTAGACCCGCCACCTGTTCCGGCTCGATATTAATTATAAAAAAATTAGCAGCGTTGGGAGGCAATTGCTCCTGCCAGTCACGTACTACGGTATTTTTCAACAAGACCAGTCCCAGCACCGCCGTCAGCGACAGGCCTATGCCCAGCACCTGCAGACTACTGTTAGCCAGATTACGCTCGATATTGCTGAAGCCAAAGGCCCAGCTCAGCGGCAGATAAGGTTTCAGACGAGCCATCAGCATCGTTCCCAGAATCAGGAACAGAAGGGCCAGCAGAGCATAGAAGGCACAGGCAAGCAAAACAAGAACCGTCAGAAACCAGGACTGGGTGTACCAATATGCAAATACCGCCAGAAACAGCAGAGCCGAAGCGTAGCTGACCGAGGCACCGCGGGTCCAGTCGGGCTGCTGCTGGCGAAAAATCTGGATAGCGCTGACCTGAGACAGAGCAAGCAGATTGGCCAGAGTAAAGCACAGTAAAATGGACAGCCCTGCCGCCACCCCAAGCAAGGCTGGTTTCAGGCTGAACGGCGCCTCGACGCCCGGCAGCAGGCCACTCAGCCAGTGCACCAGCAACGGCTGCAGAGCATACCCCAGAACCACGCCCATCAACGATGCGATGAAACCCAGCAGCGTGATCGCGATGAGATACATGGCCAGGACACCGCGCTGACGGACGCCCAGGCAGCGCAGCAGAGCCACCTGCTGCTGGCGGCGCTTGCCATAGCGCAGACTGGCCATGCTGATAGCGACCCCGGCCAGAACCAGGCTCATCAAGGTGCCAATATTCAAATACAGCTTACTGCGTTCGATGGTCTGAACCAGCGGGTTATTGCTTTGACTGTCTATCCATTGCTGCTCCGTAAAAAAAGGTCGTAAGGCGGCCTTGATTTGCGCCAGGGCAGATGGTGATCCGGCCAGCAGCCAGGTCCAGGTGGCGTTGCTGCCGGGCTGAATCACAGCCGTTTTCTCAACGTCCTGCTGATTCATGATGATACGTGGTGCAAGCTGAAACCAGTCGCCCGTCTGACCAGGCTCCTCAACCAGCACCGCGTCTACCTGAAAGCTGGCCAGACCAATACTGATCGCATCACCAGGCTTTATACCCAGCAGGGGAAAAAGGCGTTTGCTGACCCAGACCCTGCCTGGTTCTGGAATGCCCTTAACAGGTTGTGCCGTTGCCGTCAGGGAGGAAGCGATACTCACCTGACCACGCAGGGGATAGCTGGATTGAACTGACTTGACCTGAGCCAGCTGCAGGCGCTGCTCATGCTCAACCATGCTGGAAAACGACAGGGTGATGCCCTGCTCCAGATTCAGGGCGCGGGCTTTTTGCTGCCAGGCAGCCGGGATTGGCGCCTTGCTGGTCAACAGAGCATCGGCTCCCAGCATTTGTCCGGCCTGTCGATGCAGCTGATAATCGATGAGATGACTCAGCCCGGTCAAAGCTGTAACGCAGCTGACTGCTATCAGCAGAGCCATGAATAACAAGGTCAGCTCGCCGCTGCGCCAGTCGCGCAGCAGAGCACGCAGAGCCATGGGCAGGGCTAACATGATAATTGCCCATCTACCAGTGGCCAGTGATACTGGCAGCGATTGGCCAGGGTCTCATCGTGGGTGACGATGACCAGGGTGGATTGATGCTCGCGATTCAGCTGAAACAGCAGATCGATAATGGACAATCCGGTTTTTTTATCCAGATTACCGGTGGGCTCGTCGGCAAAGAGCAGGGCAGGTGTCGTTACAAAGGCACGGGCGATGGCGATGCGCTGCTGTTCACCGCCGGATAACTGTAAGGGATAATGCCGGGCGCGCTCGCTCAGGCCTACCTGCTCAATCATGGCCAGGGCGGTGGCACGTGGATTGCTCATGCGATTGATTTCCAGCGGCAGCATGACGTTTTCAAGGGCCGTCAGATTGGGCAGCAGCTGGAAAAACTGAAAAATAAAACCGATTTGTCCGGCACGTCTGAGAGCCCGCTGATCCTCATCCATCTGGCTGATATCCTCACCATCCAGAAAGATCTGCCCGGACGTCGGTCGCTCAAGACCTGCCATAAGGCTCAGCAGCGTGGTTTTACCCGAACCGGATGCCCCGGTAATCGCCACCGTATCGCCGCGGTTAATGTTCAGATTGACTCCATTCAAAACCGATAACTGTTCCCCGTTGATCAAAATGCTATACTTCACGTTGACCAGACGAATGATACTGCCAGGATGATTCATGACTCGTAACGCCCTCTTTTCCCTGTTGTTACTATTAATCATAACACCTCTTTACGCCAAAACTATTCTTGTGATCGGAGACAGCCTGAGTGCGGCGCACAACATTGAGGAACAAGGCAGCTGGGTCAGTCTGCTCAGACAGCGCGTGCAGCAGGAAAAGGGCGACTGGCAGGTCGTTAACTTAAGTGCCAGCGGTGATACCAGTGCGAACGGCCTTGCCAAAATGACCCGTTATCTGTCGACCGGTCAGGCCGAGATAGTGATCATTGAACTGGGTGCCAACGACGGCCTGCGTGGCCTGCCTCTGAGCGACCTGAAACGTAATCTCGCGGCCATGATCCAGCTCGCCGACAAAAAATCCGCCCGGGTTTTGCTGCTGGCGACCTGGCTGCCTCCTAATTACGGCCCGGTCTTTCTCGAACAGTTTAATCAGATATATCAGGATCTGGCCCACCAATATTCCGTAGCCCTGGTCCCCATGTTTCTAAAGGGTGTGGCAGGTAACCCGGATCTGATGCAGTCCGATGGCCTGCACCCTAATCAGCAGGCGCAGATAAAAATTCTGGATAATATATGGCCATCTTTAAAATCCTTGTTATAAAATCATGATATGATTGGTGCAAAATATCCGGAGGGGTTCACGTGCGTCGTTTTATATTTTTGCTGTTGATACTTACGTTTGGCTTGTCTCACGCTTCATCTGCCATATTGACCCGCCTCGATGGTCAAAATACATCGTTTGCCAGCCTGCGCGGGCAATGGGTTTTCATTAACTACTGGGCCAGCTGGTGCCAGCCCTGCCTCGATGAAATCGGTCAGTTAAATCAGTTTTACCAGCAACAGAAAGGTAAGGCAGCCTTGTATGCGGTCAATTTTGATGGCCTGCCGATTGCGGAGCAAAAGAGCCTGATGAGCAAGGTGGGCATTCAATACCCGGCATTAAGCAGGGATCCCGGCCCGGATTTGGGACTTGGTTATATCCGTGGCGTTCCGGTCACCTTTGTGTTTAATCCCAAAGGCGAGCTGGCCGACACCCTTTACGGCGGCCAGACTCTGGCAAGTCTCAATCAGGCGATGAAGTAACAATGTCACATCGCCTGGCATCTGAAGTGAGCAACTAAAACACTTCTCGACACAAGATAGAACTTCAGGGTATAAACGCAACTATCTACGTACGTCATCCAGAGCGTAGCGAAGGATCTCAAATTGTTTAGCATTGAGACAAAATCAGGAGATCCTTCACTACGTTCAGGATGACGTGGGTTCATTATGTTGAATGAATGTTTCTCTATACGCCTGGAGTTTCTCATGTTTAAAACCGGCTCAACTCAACCCAGTTCCAGCTTAAGCTTTTCGACGAATACCTCCCAGTCCAAAGAAAAGATGGGGCAGCCCTTGTTCGAACAACTGCTCAATATTTACCAGACCATGAACGTATCCGGGCAGTTTCGCCACTATGATATGTCTGAGGTATTACCTGATACGGAGTCGCTGAGAACCGCTCTGCAACGTATCCCGACAAGGTACCGGGCGACATTCCTGAGCACTGTCGGGAGAGAGCATCTGAATGCCCTGCTGACTCCGCCAGGCGCATTTTCCGGCCTGTTACGGGCACTGGATGATGATGCCACAGCGTTTTTACGGGATTTGAAAGACGTTACCGCTATCAGTGACTATATTGATTCGGAAGACACCCTGATTCATCTGATTCGAGTATTTCCATTGGAGCGGGGTGATAAACGACTATTGAGCAGACTTCTTACGTCTGAAAGACTTAATAAGTTTATTGCCAGTCAGGATGCTTTGCTGCGTGTGCTTGCGGCCCTCGATAACTCCCCGCGGGTATGGCGGCTGATCACAGAAGAGCATCGCATGCAGCTCATTCCTGGCGAAGATGGCCTGTCAGACTTCCTTAGCCGCTACAAGGGTGATGCGGATGCGCTTATTCGCATGATACCTTCGCTTGAGCCCCATCAAATCGGTAACGTGAGAAGCGTTCTGGAACGTGTTCAGCGTAAGACCAGTCGTCAGTCGGTTATTCAAATACTGGCAGACAGACCTGATCAGCTGGCAGAATTTGATGATGAGGAACTCTATGTCATCCTGAATGAGCTGAGTACGGACCAGTTCAATGCATTTCTCGGGCGCTGTTTTGAATCACTGGCACAAAGACCAGAACTCATGCAAAGGCTGGCGGAAACAAGGCTTGATAATATTCAGGCGCTCGATGTATTTATGAGGCACTATATTGCCATGATTCCGCCCGGGCTCTGGAAAGCCCAGTGGCAGGTGATCGTGAACCAACTCCTGAGCGATCCGGCCCAGAAAGTGAATCTGTTTCTGGGTCTGGGTGAAGCCAGTACTAAAGATGTCCTCGATCTGTACGAAATGATGACGAATACGCTGCGCAACACGATAGCCTCGCATCAGTATGCGGAAAACTGGGTGGATGGACTTCTGTGGCTCCAGGGCGGCTGGCGCATTCTGGGTAAGATTGTAGAAGACGATGAACGACAACATCCAGACGACCGGAGTATCCATACCGGATTAGCCATTGTGCTGGTCCTGCCCTTTGCTTTGGCTATCTCAATCATTGGACTGATTCCAGCCCTCATAGCCGGTATTGTTCATCTGGCCTGTGTCAAACCGCTGCAGGCAGAAATAGACCAGCAGACAGCTGGTTTTCCCGGCCAGGAGCCGGCTCAGATTCTGGCAGGATACGACGATGTTCGAGATTATCATACGACATTGAAGCAGCGATTCTTTGGCAGATCGAGCTCAGGTCAGGATGAGACAACACCTTTGCTGGATGTTGATGACCTTTCTCCCGGATTACGCTGACGCTAATCCGGGCTACATGCTGTGTGTGGCACAATGCATCTGATGGTAGCCCGGATTAGCGAAGCGTAATCCGGGATGAACGGATACAGGTCAAATGGTAGATAAGGGGAAAAAGCGCTGTTTTTGTGATGCGGTGAGCCTGATACGCAGGTGCCAGCCGCCGTTTTCATCCAGCGTTTCCGTTAAAACGGCGCCCATCTCATACAGCTGTGCCCGCAGTTTAGCCTGTTGCACGGACAAATACACCTCTTCCTCGAACACTCGCCCATGCAGCTGTGTCGCAATGGCCTCTGTCAGCAAAGACAAACCCGCGCCACTTTTGGCCGATACCCAGACCTTACAGTGATTATCCAGTTGATCAAGCCTGGGAGCCCACCCCTCTTTTTGATCGATCTTGTTAAAGACCTGAATCAGAGGAATATCATTAACCCCAATCTCTGTTAGAACCGATTGCACCGCATTAACCGTCTCACGCCAGTCCGGATCCGACACATCTATCACATGCAGCAGTAAATCTGCCTGCTGCGTTTCCTCCAGTGTTGCGCGAAACGCATCCACCAGCTGATGCGGTAAATCGCGGATAAAACCAACCGTGTCGGCTAAAATGGCCGGAACAGAACCAGGCAGGGCCAGCTTGCGCATGGTAGGGTCGAGGGTAGCAAACAATTGATCGGCCACGTAAATATCGTCGCCGGTCAGGGCATTAAACAGGGTGGATTTTCCGGCGTTGGTGTATCCCACCAGCGATACCGTAAACATGGACGCCTTCTTACGGGCCAGACGATTCTGATCCCGACTGCGCCGCACCTTTTCCAGGCGCTTGTTAATGTATTTGATCCGCTCACGCAGCAGACGTCGGTCGGTTTCAAGCTGGGTTTCTCCAGGCCCACGCAGACCAATACCGCCCTTTTGCCGCTCAAGATGCGTCCAGCCACGCACCAGGCGTGTGGATAAATGCTCAAGCTGCGCCAGTTCCACCTGCAGCTTGCCCTCGAAGGTACGGGCGCGCTGAGCGAAAATATCCAGAATAAGACCGCTGCGGCCAACCACGCGGCATTGCAGCAGGCGTTCCAGATTACGTTCCTGAGACGGGGAAAGCTCATGATTAACCAGTACCAGCCCGGCTTCGTGTGCCAGAACCAGTTCTCTGATTTCTTCCGCCTTGCCAAGACCAACGTAATATTTGGGTTCAGGAACCGCGCGCGTCCCCTGAACACGGGCCACTACCTCAGCCTGAGCGGAGACAGCCAGTTCTTCAAATTCGGCCAGGGCTTTTTCAGTATCCAGGCCAGGAAGAGCCAGCTGCACTAAAATGGCGCGTTCACCACCTTGAGGACGATCAAACAAAATAGACTGCCAATTAAACAAAGTGCAGCCAGTTTGCCATAAATCGACATCATTCAACAGGGGGCAGGTGAATTAACTTCGAAGGAACCACCGTCGATATTGCATGCTTGAACACCATCTGCGTTATCGAGTTTTTCAGCATCAGAGTTGATTGATCAAAGGCATCAATAACCCCATGCAGCTTGATACCATTAACCAGAAAAACCGAGACCGGAACCTTGCCTTTGCACAGTTCGGTCAGAAACGCATCTTGTAAAGAGTTGTTGTTATTCATTGCCCTCTCCTTGTTTTTATTATTGGCGACAACGCTCCTGACTGTAATCGTCATTTCTCAGCAGAACTTTAGGGTTTATTGAAATTGTCTTTGCATACCATTGCCTTTTGGTTACTATTCGCGGGCAAAGGCCAAATATACGACAGATATAACACAAGGAGAACAACATGCTGAAAACCGGCAAAATACTAATCTATACTCGTGAAGAACTGGAAAAAATAAGGGAGTCCATGGGAGCAATTGTGTTGAGTCCAGAGGAGAGAGAAACATTCGACAGACTGAACGAACAAACGCGCCCGTCTTCAAGCAGGGAGCAGATGCCTCAAATATTAACGCAGGAAGAAATCAGGCTTTTGCAGTCAGCTCCCCCTCATACACCGATGAGCTCCCCAGCGCATGAACCAGAAGAAACGTTAACCGAAATCAGTCTGGACAGCCCAGAGAAAAAATCGCCGGGGAAACCTTCAGGCTTTGGATTCTGGGATTCAATAGGAAATATATTCGCACCCAGAGATGATGAGCAACAACCGGGATCAAAACCGTCTCCGTAGTTGCTGTAGCCCGGATTAGGCGTAGCCGTAATCCGGGGAACTATACTGAATCATACATGAGATCCATGGCGAAACATCATCATCCTCAGGTACAATCAACCTTTCTTTACCATAAGGATGATGATAATGAAACTCTTGCGTACCCTCGCCAGTTTACCTCTCGTATTGATAGCCGGCACAAGCCTCGCCGATCAAATCAACGTTCACGACCCCATATCGGGTCAACGCACAGTTTATTTTGAACAAAAAAATGGTTACGCCATGGCCGAAGGCGATATCCTGATCGGCAGACTCGATGAGCTCAACAAACCGGGTGCCGTGATGCGTCCCAAAGTAGGCGGAGCCCGCTGGGCAAATGGTATTATTCCATTTGAAATCAGCGAAGACCTGCCCTTTATCAACAAGCTGGCTGTGTTTCAGGCCATTGCGCACTTGCAGGCACACACTCACCTGGAGTTCGTGGAGCTCAATTCTAAAAATCGCCAGGATTATCAGGATTATCTGTATTTCATACCCGCCGGAGGCACCACCTGTTCATCCTACGTAGGTCGCCAGGGTGGACGTCAGATTATTAATCTGGCTCCTCGGTGCAACACCATGAACAGCGTTCATGAAATTGGTCACGCCATTGGCCTGTGGCACGAGCAGTCACGGGCTGACAGGAATCAGCACGTGCGTATCGTCTGGGATAATATTATTCCTGAGCAACGGGATAACTTTGAGCAGCAGCTGAGTGATGGCAAGGATTTTGGCAGCTACGATTACGATTCCATCATGCATTATGGTCCTTACGCCTTCACCAGTAATGGCATGAAAACCATCATTCCCTATGATGAGAGTGTGGTGATTGGTCAGCGAAATCATTTGAGCGCCGGGGATATTGCGGCCATCAATGCCATGTATCCGGAAGATTGATTATATTTGTGGCACGACAACATTAAATACAGCGCTAGGGTGGGCAAAGGAGCGAAGCGACGTGCCCACCATGGTTGTGCTCTGTGCCAATGCCTGGTGGGCACGTCGCTTCGCTCCTTTGCCCACCCTACCCCAGGATTGAATATTGATAGAGCACTGGTGGCCTCGAGGAGCCAGCTGCCTATTAAGACGAAGACGAGGGCAACAGGTGGTCGTTTTCCTCTTCTTGCGAATCGGCATCAGAATCAGAATTTAAATCCGTATCCAGCGGTAATACATTAGCACTTTGCTCTATCTCACCCGCAGCCTGCCTGATGGCCTCCTGTTTAGCCCGGTGTCGCATGTACGCCATGGTCAGTTCGTAGGCGATAAAGGCAACCGTCAAAACCAATGCCGCCTGCCAGCAAATGGCGTAGGCTGCAATAATCAGTCCGGGTATGATCGCATTTTTAGCCAGCGTGGTGGCAAACTCATAACGGGCGGTGCGATATGCCTTCATTGCAGCCGTCACATCTTCATTGTTCAACTCAGCATGTCTCAGGCGTAATTTGCTTTCCTTGTATTTGTGGTATTCTGCGTCCGACAGATACATGGCCACCGCAAACACACAGGCGGCGTAGGCAAGCACGACCATAACGCCGGGAGCAAACAGCATCGAAGCGGAAAAACCGCTGGCCAGGAGCAAAGCAGCACCAGCGTTAAAGAGAAATCTGGCGCTTGTCGCCTGCCAGGTGATATCGAGCTCGCTCAACTGTTTTCTGATGATCTGACACTGTTGAATCGCCAGCCCACACTCGTTTTTATCGGCCGCAGCGGCAATCATTGCTTCGTAGTGCGCCAGATCAGCAAGGTATTGCGCTTTTTTGGTTGAGTAGTCTTTTTCTGCCAGATGTCGACGCCAGAGCAACAACAGTACGTCAAAAAACAGAAAGCCCCCCGTGAGCCAGCCGGCAATGGGTGCGGCTATGTGAAGATAGGGCGCGTAGTTACTCACACCGTTAACGGTACCCCATACGACATCGTTCAGAAAATCCGGATATCGCTTTTTCATTTCACCGGAAAACCGTTCCATGCGCGTCAATTGCTGTTCTTCAGCCTCAGGGAAAAAGGTGTGTTTCAGTACCATGAGGGCGTTCAGCATAAACCGGGCGGCAAAAAATCCAACACTTAAGGCCCGGAATACTTCATTAGGTTTTTCCAGAACTTTGATGATCTTGTCAACATCAATTTTTTTATGCAGCAGCTTGCCCAGCCTGTCGATCCAGCCTGTACTGTTGTTCATCAACAATGCCGCGGTCAGCATGGTTCGGCAGAAAGCCCAGTAAATACGGTAGATGTTCAGCACGCCGATTTTATTGCGAATTTTAGACAGGTGCTGAGGCGTATCAAAGAGTTCTGAAAACTCAGCCACAACCTGTCGCCCCAGACTGGTGATAAACCAACAAGGCTTTTCCACAGCTGTCGGCATACGCCCAGTGGCCATATATTGACGAATTTTCTCAGCCGACTTACTGTATTCCTCAGTCTTGAGCTTGTTATCATAAGCCTGATAATAGGCTTCCAGCATCAGACAACAATAATACAGATAGTTCCAGAACTCCTCGCGGGTATTATGCTGTTTTTGCAGGGTGACCAGCAGGTGCTGAAATTCCTGCTCAATCAGGGATTTGTTTTTCGCTAAAAAGCGGAAATCCTTTTTTCTGGTTTCGACCCGCTCACTGATATGTTCCAGTGTGACGCCGGTGCTGTAAAAATCACGTTTGTCGTTATCAAAGAGTGAAAATCGGGCGAGGTGCGTCATGAGAGAAATCCATCTGAATTAAATAATAAGCAAAAAGGGCAAAATACAAACTTACCATTCCACGAATGAACAGACAAGCCCTTTTTTGGATTTTATTTGGGATTATATACACACAAATAATGTAGCCCGGATTAGCGTCAGCGTAATCCGGGATCGGAGCGGCGTCATTCCCGGATTACGCTGACGCTAATCCGGGCTACAAAACAACAAATCGGGTTTATTTTCCAATACAAAAACTGGAAAAAATCCTGCCCAGCAGATCATCGGAACTGAACTCACCCGTGATCTCGGTCAGCGCCATATGCGCCAGACGCAAATCCTCTGCCAGCAACTCACCGGCGCGACAGGTCATTAACTGGTGCTGACCATTTAGCAGCAAATCTCTGGCCTGATCCAGTGCCGATAAATGTCGCCGTCTCGCCAGAAACTGCCCTTCGGCCGGATGATATCCCACCACCGTTTTGATGCGCTCTTTCAGCTGCTCCAGGCCCTGACCGGTTTTGGCAGACAAATAGACGGCGTCGGCTGACCTTTCCTGTTCACCGGATAAGACATCCATTTTATTAAAGACACGAATCAGGGGAACGCCCTCAGGCAAACGCTGCTGAATGGACTGACTTAACACGTCTATCTCGCCCAACGCGGTCACGTCAATAATCATCAACACACAGTCCGCGCGACTGACTTCCTGCCAGGCACGTTTGATTCCTTCCTGCTCCACTCGATCATCACTTTCCCGCAGACCGGCGGTGTCAATGATATGAATGGGTAAATCATCCAGCAGAATCTGCTCTCGCATCACGTCTCGCGTTGTGCCTGCTACATCGGTAACGATGGCCACATCACGACCGGCCAGGCAGTTGATCAGGGTCGACTTGCCCGCATTCGGTTTGCCGGCGATCACCACCGACAGGCCTTCGCGCAGCAAAGCGCCCTGGGTAGCAGTGGCACGGATGTTTAACAGGGTCTGCAGGGCATCGTCCAGCAAGGCTGCTACCTTGCCGTCGTTGAGAAAATCAATTTCTTCCTCAGGAAAATCAATGGCCGCTTCAACAAACAAACGCAGATAAATCAGCTTTTCACTTAATTCATTGATTTTGGCAGAAAAATCCCCCTGCAGAGAACGCACAGCCATCCGTGCGGCCGTGAGGGAACTGGCCTGAATCAAATCAGCCACAGCCTCTGCCTGGGCTAAATCCATTTTGTCGTTGACAAAGGCACGCTCGGAAAACTCGCCGGGTCTGGCCATTCTGGCTCCCAGAGCCAGACATTCCTTGAGCAGATAGTCGAGCAATACCGGCGATCCATGCGCCTGAAATTCGACAACATCTTCTCCTGTAAAGGAATTAGGCGCCTTAAAAAACAAAGTCAGACCATAATCAATCAACTCACCCTGCTGATTATAAAACGATCCATAATGAGCATGACGAGGAGTGATTTGTTTTTTCTGGCTGATGTGCAGGGCAATAGGGTAGGCGAGTGGTCCTGACAGACGGATAATGCCAACCCCACCTTGTCCTGGCGGGGTTGCTATGGCGGCTATGGTCTCTGTTGACATTATTTAACAGAAGACAAAACGGGCTTTTTCCCTTTTTTGGGTTGCTCGTTACTGTAACGACGTGTGATGTACCACTGCTGGATGATGGACAGGGTGTTGTTAACAATCCAGTACAAAACCAGTCCTGAGGGGAAATTCCAGAACAGAGCGGTGAACAGCACGGGCAAAAACATCATGATTTTGGCCTGCATGGGATCCGGTGGTGCCGGATTCAGACGCTGCTGAACCAGCATGGTCAGCCCCATGATAACCGGCAATACATGATAGGGATCCGCGGCGGCTAAATCCTTAATCCAGAACATGAACGGCGCCTGACGCAATTCCACACTTTCAAGCAATACCCAGTACAGAGCAATAAAGACGGGAATCTGAATCACAATAGGCAGACAGCCACCCAGAGGGTTCACTTTTTCCTGACGATATAATTCCATGGTAGCCTGACTGATCCTGGCTTTGTCATCACCATAACGCTCGCGCAGGGCCAGGAGTTTGGGCTGCAGCTGACGCATGCCTGCCATGGAGCGATAACTGCTGGCCGACAGACGGAAGAATGCCAGCTTGATAAGTACGGTCACCAGAACAATTGACCAGCCCCAGTTACCCACCACCGAATGGATGGCTTTCATTACCGAAAACAGCAGAGACGAGAGGAACCACAGCCATCCGTAATCAACTGTCAGTTCAAGACCCGGTGCAATCGCTTTCAGGACAGCCGTGTTTTCCGGCCCTATGTAGAGGCTGGCTCCCAGGCTCTGACTTTTACCTGAGGGCAGGGCAATGGCCTGAGATACAGCGCCAATTGTGTAATCGCCATCGGTTGCGCGGGTATACAGCACGTTCTTGCTGCCGGCTTCAGGAATCCAGGCGCTGAGAAAATAATGCTGCTGCATGGCAATCCAGCCGCCGGTGGCGTTAACATCCAGGTTGGCCTTGCCCATGTCCTTGAAACTGACTTTCTTGTATTTGTTCTGACCCGGGTTGGAATAAGAAGCACCGGTGTAAGAACCAACATGGAACATACTGGAGCTGTCTTCTTCCGGCGAACTACGCAGGAACTGGGTGTTCATGTAACCAGTCCAGCTGCTCTCGCTCTTGTTGATCAGGTCGTAATTAACCTTGATTTCGTAGCTTCCGCGTTTGAATACAAAGGATTTTTTTACGTCCAGACCTTCGGGCGTCTGACCGGTGAGGGTCACCGTCAGCTCGTTCTGGTCAGCCGCCAGCTGATAATTCTGCTGCGCACTCTGGAAATTAAAATCGATGTTATTGACGTTGCCGCCACTGGCCGTAAACAGGCTGCTGTTGGCCACATAACGCTGATGCTCATGATCAAAAAGCAGCTGGATGGGTTTTTGTGGCTCATCGACACTCACGGGATAATTCAGTAGCTCGGCATTAACAATATCCCCGTTGGCGCTGTCAATGGTTAAGGCCAGAACGTCAGTTTTAACCTGAATCAGAGAAGATGTCTTTTTCACATCCGTCGCCGGAGAAGGCTGCTCAGTCACCAGCGGTTTAGTGGACGCATTGCTTTCCCCTACCGCAGGCAGAAGAGCCCCTTGACTTCGGGTTACCGTTGGCGTGCCGGCAATGGGTGCGCTGGGAGGGTAATCCTTGTTCCAGGCAGTCCAGAGAGAATAAACAACCAGCGCGAGGCCGGCATACAGTATTACTCGTCGCATATCCATTAAAGTTTCTCTTTGTTAGGTATTACAGGATCATAACCGCCTCTGGACCAGGGATGGCAACGCAGAAGTCGGAAACAGGTTAGTTTAAGCCCTTTGAGTACACCTAAGGTGCGAATGGCTGTTAAGGCATACTCGGAACAACTGGGATAAAATCGGCAGCAGGGCTTCAGGTAAGGACTGATGATGAGTTGATACAGTCTGATCGGCAGACTGGTCAACTGACGGAGGAATTGGTCAATCTGGCCCATATTTTACTCAAATTGGCGATAATTAATTTATTTTCCACCTTGGCCGCTCCCTGTCTTGCCAGAAAAATAAAATCCATGGCAGGCAAGCTATGGGTTCGGAAACTTTCACGTATCAATCGCTTGAGACGGTTTCGCTGGTTGGATCTGGCTACCATTTTTTTAGACAGTGCCAATCCCAATCGTGCGTACCCCAGAGAATTATCTCTATGCAAAATAATAAACTCAGGGGTCAGAACTTTGTTTGCTTTAGCAAATACGTAATCGTATTCACTTTTTTTAAGCAATCGCTGTGCTTTGGTAAAACAAAACACTTAGGCAGACAGGCGTTTACGACCTTTGGCTCTACGTCGTTTCAGTACCAAACGGCCATTACGGGTTGCCATACGCTCACGAAATCCGTGATCACGTTTACGTTTCAAATTACTTGGCTGGAAAGTACGTTTCATGATTAACCTGTTGAAATTAAAATTTAGAGGTTGGCAATGATAGAAAAATTTACACCGTATGTCAAACAGGCTTTTGCGCTCAGGGCTTTTTGGAGGCTATTGCCCGTCGCTTATTATAATAAAGTTTTTAAAAGAAAGGATCCTGTTTTTTTTATTGTGTTGACATATTTTGTTGATAATATATTTAAATTCATTTAAATCAACAGGTTAGTTGATATTTAAATCTGTTGGTAACCTTGTTTTTTATCGCGTATGCCTTGTTGATTTGTTTACAGTCGATGGATAGCAGGGCTTTTATACACTTGTTAACTGAGTTCAGGCTCGCAGCTTGTTAACAGGTTTTTACGGACATTCAGGAAAAAAAATACTCAAACGGATTATTTTATTTTTTCATTCATCTCCCATGAACGCTCTTCGCATTTAAGATTGATGTGTCGGGGTCATGTCAAAGCCGTTTTTTTTAGGGCTTCACCGTGTCCCACTCCAAATAACAGACACTGATCTGACATCCATCCAGATTTATTGGGTAAGTGGGCGTGGTTCTCAATCCTGGCTTTGTATTTACCTCATGCGCGTACGCCACGGCGTGCTGACAATTCAGAACCCTACGCTCCGCGACTCGTTCGCGGGGTCCAGGTGTGCAATAAGATTCCGGGAATTGCTCAATATTGTCTTGATGCCGTGCATATAGCGCGGTACGCAGGCTCAGCCTAATTATTATAAATTAGTTTATAAGATCACTTTTTATTACTGTTAATTAGACCAATGTTGTTTAAATCAAGTAAATACATATATATAACAATAAGTTAGACTTATATTTTCTCTGTTCACAAGTCTTTCATAACTCACGACAAACCTGTAGATATCTTTACGACGATTTTCATGTGCCTGTTTATGCACGGGCTAATCTACCTGTTCACAGCAACTTATTCACAGGCTTTGATTGCACAAAAAGATAGGTTTTTGGTCTTTAACAACGAAAGTAGATAAAATTTTCCTCAAATATTGTGGATAACTATATTTTTTTTCCTTTTGGCAGGTATAATCTTATCCCCCATCTTCCGGCGGTGAGGGGCTCGTTTTTTTTGCTTGCCCGCCTACCGGATTTGATGGCAGTATCTAACAGCTGAATTGATGTCCCTGTTTTCAAACAATCGATCCAAAAGAGGAGTGATGAGTGTCTGCTGATGTCTGGCCCAAGTGTGCAAAACTTTTGGAAGAAGAGTTTTCCCCTCCGCAATACAATACCTGGTTACGACCCCTCCAGGCGGAAATACATGGTACAATTCTGACTTTACTTGCTCCGAACAAGTTTGTTGTTGAGTGGGTGAAGAAAAATTTTTACAACCGAATCAAAGAGCTGGTGCTTCAATTTGGCGGCGATGATTTATCTGGTGTTTCAATAGAGGTTGGCACCAAAGTCGCGCAGCCCGTTGTGATTGACAAGCCGGCGGCTGAAATTGTAGTCGATGCCCCCAAAATTGTGATAAAAAAGTCGGCAGACTATAAAAACAGTTATTTAAATAAGAAATTTGTCTTTGAAAGCTTTGTTGAAGGTAATTCTAACCAGTTGGCACGCGCTGCCTCTCTCCAGGTTGCGGAACGTCCGGGTGACGCCTATAACCCTTTGTTTATATATGGCGGCGTAGGTCTCGGGAAAACCCATTTGATGCATGCCATTGGCAATACTATTTTAAAAAACAATCCTGAAGCCAAGGTACTGTATCTGCACTCCGAGCGTTTCGTGGCAGATATGGTCAAGGCGCTGCAAACGAATTCCATCAATGAATTTAAGCGCTTTTATCGTTCATTAAACGCCTTACTTATTGATGATATTCAGTTTTTTGCCGGCAAGGATCGTTCTCAGGAAGAATTTTTCCATACCTTTAATGCACTTCTTGAAGGTCAGCAGCAGATTATTCTCACCAGTGACCGTTATCCAAAAGAAATTGAAGGTGTTGAAGAGCGTCTGAAATCCCGCTTCGGATGGGGGCTTACAGTGGCCGTGGAGCCACCGGAACTGGAAACACGGGTTGCGATTCTGATCAGCAAGGCGGAACAGTCTAATATTGAGCTGCCTTATGAAGTTGCGTTCTTTATTGCCAAGCGGATTCGTTCCAACGTGCGTGAGCTCGAAGGTGCCTTGCGGCGTGTTATTGCCAATGCGCACTTTACCGGCAAATCGATTACCATTGATTTTGTTCATGAAGCCCTGCGGGATCTGCTGGCTCTGCAGGACAAGCTGGTGACAATAGAAAATATCCAGAAAACCGTTGCTGAGTATTATAAGGTCAAAGTGGCTGATTTGTTATCTAAGCGCAGAAGCCGTTCGATTGCCAGACCGCGACAAATGGCGATGGCTCTTGCAAAAGAACTGACCAATCATAGTCTGCCCGAAATTGGTGATCATTTCGGAGGACGGGATCACACCACGGTTATTCATGCCTGTCGCAAAATTAAAGAGCTGGTTCTTACGGAAGCTGATTTTGAAGAAGACTTTAAAAACCTGATGCGCATTTTGTCTTCCTGATGACGTATCCCGGTAATAATTTATAAAGAGTGTAACTGTTATGTTTGAATTGGGAATTTCGAAGGCAGAGTTGCTGCCACGCCTGTTGATGGTGGCTGGAGCGGTTGATAAAAAACAATCTCTGGCTATTTTGTCCAATATTTTGATTCGTATCGATAATAATGTGTTGACGCTGACGGCAACGGATCTGGAAATGGAAATTTCCGCGCACCTGCCCTGCGAAGCCTCTTTTTCTGATCGTAAGATCACCGTTCCGGCAAAAAAATTCATTGACATTATTCGTTCGCTGGACGATGAAAGTGTCCCCAGACTGACTTTTCAGGATGGTACAGTTTTTATTTCTTCTGGTCGCAGCCGCTTTAAACTGGCCACTCTGCCGGCCGATGATTTTCCTGCGTCTGATAAAGAAGCCACAGAAGTTGAGTTCAGTCTACCCAAGGCGGATTTGATTCATCTCCTGCAATCCACACATTTTGCGATGTCGCAGCAGGATGTGCGCTTTTTTTTGAATGGTTTATTGCTCGAGTTTGATGGGTTGACCATCACCGCCGTTGCCACAGACGGGCACCGTATGGCTATCTGCAAACGTGCCTGCGACAGCAAATTACCCCATCATCGTCTGCTTTTACCGCGAAAAGGCATTCAGGAATTATTGCGCCTGCTCAATACCATTCAGGATGACACGCTGACGGTTGTGGCCGGAAAATCCAGCTTTCGACTGATCAGTACGGAATATGCGTTTAGCTCAAAATTAATTGAGTCGCGTTTTCCTCCCTACAATAAAGCCATTCCGGTGGGAAATGACAAATTTGTCCTGCTTGAAAAAGATAATTTAAAACGCGCCCTGTCTCGTATTATTATTTTAGCTAACGAAAAATCCCGCGCGGTGTTGATGCATCTGCATGATAGTACCCTGACACTGGTTGCCAATAATCAGGAACAGGAAGAGGCTACAGAAATTCTTGAAGCCACGGTGGATGGTGATGAATTAAAAATTGGGATAAATGCCAGTTATCTGCTGGATGTTTTAAATTATTTACCTGATGGTCTGGTGCGCCTGTCCATGTCGACTACGGATCGCAGTGTGTTGGTCGAGTCTCTGCTGGATGAACTGTATCAGTACATTATTATGCCCATGAAGCTATGATACTCAGCGAGCTGCAAATATCCTGTTTACGCAATATGAGCAGCCTGCGTCTGTCGCTTCATCCTCGTCTTAATATTATTTCCGGCAATAATGGCAGTGGTAAAACAACCTTTCTTGAAGCTCTCTATCTGTTAAGCACAGGCCATTCGTTTCGCACGCGCGAAATATCTTCTTTGCTCACTTATGGTAAGGATGCTTTGACCGTTTTTGCCAAAACAGATGATGATCAACGCATCAGCATACAAAAATCTTCTCAGGTTCCCACCATTGCCCGTTTGAATGGTCAAGCCTGTTCCAGCAGCAGTGAGTTAGCCGCGTTCCTGCCTTCGCAGGTTTTTTATCAGGATATTTTTCAGTTCATTGACGCCGGTCCTTCGGTGCGGCGCTCTCTGTTGGACTGGGGTTTGTTTCACGTGGAACATCGTTATCTCGCTTTATGGAAAGATTATCGTCGCGCTCTGAAACAGCGTAATGCCCTTCTCAAACAGCGCGCCAGTCGTTCGCTGCTGGTTCCATGGAATAATTTGCTTGCTGAGAGTGGTGAACAACTGGATGTTTATCGCCATAATTATATGCGCGCCTTGAGTGCTGAGTTTCAATCTTTAATTCCACGCCTGTCTGACCTCGATGTCAGCCTGGCTTATTATAAGGGCTGGGACAGAAAACATGAGGGTAAATCGCTGCTTGATGTGCTGAATGCCAGTTACGAAAGCGATCTACAGCGTCAGTTTACACATTATGGTCCGCATCAGGCAGATTTGTACCTGGTTGGCGGTCATTTTAAAGTTAAACAGTTTTTGTCTCGCGGGCAACAGAAAATTATTCTGTTTGCTCTGAAATTTGCACAGGCCGCAATGCTCAGCCAATCCTGTCTTTATTTAATTGATGATATGTGTTCCGAACTGGATGCCGTGCATATATCGAGAGTAATGAACCTGTTGTCTGATATGAACGGTCAATTTTTTATTACCACGCGGCTGGAAGATAATTTGTTTCACATGACCGACGTTATTCCTAACCAATCAATATCCCTTCAGGCGGGCGTCCTCAACCATGTTCCACGTGAAACACAGGCTTAATCGCAGACCGTAGGTAGCCTGGTATAAACACTTATTAAGCTAACCTGTTTGTGGTACAATGGTCATACGTTTGCAATAAAAATGATTCAGGAAAAAAACAATCTAAAAAATCCTGTCGGCAGCATTTTACTAATCAGGATTTTCTGAATTATCAGGTGAAAGAGGATACGATATGACCGTTGATGCCAGTTACGACTCGTCCAATGTAGAGGTCAATGCCAGTTATGATTCAAGTAATATTAAGGTATTGAAGGGCCTCGATGCGGTCCGAAAGCGACCGGGAATGTACATTGGTGACACGGATGATGGCACTGGCCTGCATCACATGGTATTTGAAGTAGTCGATAACTCTATTGACGAAGCACTGGCCGGTTACTGTAAAGCCATTACCGTTACCATTCACGCAGATGAGTCTATTACCGTCAAAGACGATGGACGCGGTATTCCTGTTGATATTCACAAGGAAGAGGGTCGATCGGCTGCTGAAGTTATCATGACCATTTTGCATGCTGGCGGAAAATTTGATGATAACTCCTATAAAGTGTCGGGCGGTCTGCATGGCGTGGGGGTTTCGGTAGTAAATGCCCTGTCCGATGAACTGCATCTGCTGATACGACGCAATGGTCATGTCTACGAGCAGCATTATCGCAACGGCGTGCCCGATGCACCTATTGCCATAACAGGTGAGGCCAGCAGCACTGGTACTCAGGTCTGGTTTAAACCCAGTGCGAATACCTTTTCCAATATTGAGTTTCACTACGACATCCTCGCCAAACGCTTACGCGAATTATCATTCCTCAATTCGGGTGTTTGTATCATATTAAAGGACGAGCGCAGTGATCGTACGGATACTTTCTGTTATGAGGGCGGAATCAAGGCTTTCGTAGAGCATTTAAATCGCAATAAAACGCCCGTTATGCCTGTTGTCTTTTCGTTTGTCGCAGAAAAAGATAACGTGGTGGTCGAGCTGTCCATGCAATGGAATGATTCCTTTCAGGAAAACGTATATTGTTTCACCAATAATATTCCGCAAAAAGATGGCGGTACGCATTTATCCGGCTTCCGAACCGGTCTTACCCGTACATTAAACAGCTATATTGAGAAAGAAGGTCTGGCGAAAAAAATGAAAATCGCCACCACGGGCGATGATGCCCGTGAAGGTCTGACAGCAGTCTTGTCGGTTAAGGTATCCGATCCCAAGTTTTCATCACAAACCAAAGACAAACTGGTCTCCTCTGAAGTTAAATCCGCAGTCGAATCACTGGTTGCTGAAAAAACCAATGACTTCCTGCTGGAGAATCCAGCCATTGCCAAAACCATCGTTGGTAAAATGTTTGATGCAGCCCGTGCACGTGACGCTGCTCGCCGCGCCCGCGAAATGGTAAGGCGCAAAGGTGCGCTTGATATCGCTGGTCTGCCTGGTAAACTGGCTGATTGTCAGGAAAAAGATCCGGCTCAGTCTGAAGTTTACATCGTTGAGGGAGATTCCGCGGGTGGTTCTGCAAAACAGGGGCGTGATCGCAAATTCCAGGCTATCCTGCCCTTGAAAGGTAAGATTCTCAATGTTGAAAAAGCCCGTTTTGATAAAATGCTCAGCTCTCAGGAAGTGGCTACGCTTATCACCGCTCTGGGCTGTGGTATCGGACCCGATGAGTATGATCCGGATAAGGTTCGTTACCATCGAATCATTATCATGACCGACGCCGACGTCGACGGTGCGCATATTCGTACCCTGCTGCTGACCTTTTTCTACCGTCAAATGCCGGAACTGATAGAACGAGGTTACATTTACATCGCTCAGCCGCCTTTATACAAAGTGAAACGTGGTAAGCAGGAGCAATATGTTAAAGATGATGACGCATTGTATCAATATTTGACACAAAGCGCGCTTGATGGTGCGGATTTGTTCCCTTCAAAAGACGCACCGGCTATTTCTAACCAGGCCCTGGAGGAACTGGTTCTGGAGTTCCGTCGAGTGGAAAATATCATTCGCCGCCATTCCAGACGCTTTAACAGCCAGATTCTGAAACGAATCGTCTATCTGCCTGCTCTGCAGAATGATGATTTCAATCAGCAGGATGTTATCAACAAGTGGACCAATCAACTGCATCAAAGTCTGCAACTCGTAGAAACCAAAGCATTTCAATTCCGCGCCGAAACGATTTACCAGGAGGATACCGGCCGTTATCTGCCTTGTGTCTACATGACACAGCATGGAACAGAAACGCCACTGGTTCTGAGCGCTGAGTTTTTCTTCTCTAAAGACTACCGCGAGATGGCGAAACTGGGCAGCGCGCTGGCCTCGCTGATTGAGACAGGTGCCTATGTGAAACGTGGGGAAAAAATACAGCCGGTAGAAAACTTTGAACAGGCTCTGGGGTGGCTGATGGATGAAGCCAAACGTGGACAGGCTATCCAGCGCTATAAAGGTCTTGGTGAAATGAATCCCGAGCAGCTTTGGGAGACAACCATGGATCCGGATGTTCGTCGCATGTTGCAGGTCAGCATCGAAGACGCAGTAGCTGCTGATGAAATCTTTACCACATTAATGGGCGATCAGGTTGAACCACGCAGAGAGTTTATTGAAAGCAATGCCCTGGCAGCTGAAAATATTGATGTCTAGTGCTGTCTCCATTAAAACCGGCACATGTCAAAATTAAATAGAAATGGTACTAGAGCACCGAATAGTTTGATAATGGACATAAAGCCGTAGGTTGGGCCTTGGCCCAACAATTAGCTGGATGCCAATTCCATGTTGGGCCAAGGCCCAACCTACGGCTATATGCATATTATTAAATCATTCGGCGCTCTGTTCAATTTTGGCAAAAAAAAAAGCCGCATCCATGCGGCTTACATCGAAGTTCTTCCTTTATGACTTCTGTAACATCCTGTCAGACATATCCATGTCTTCCCTGTGCTTGAAGTATAGACAGGATGCTCAATGAAACCAAAGGGAAACGGCTGGATATCGTGTAAGAGATTTCTCAAAAAAACTGTGTCAATTTCCTGGTCTGTGCAGCATGTATTTGAGCGTGATGTTATTTATCAGACAGGCTCAGTGCAAGTTTATACAAATCGTTTTTAGGGCTGGCACTTAATTGACAGGCCAGTTTGACCGCTTGCTTTAATGGCAGTTCAGACAACAAGGTGCGCAGCAGCTTTTCGTCTTCTACCTGCGTATCCCGTGCCGGGCGTGCTGGAAGGATCAAAACAAACTCACCTTTGACCCGGCCGGTGTCGGCTCGCATCCAGTCAATAATTTCCTGACCGCTGGCATGCATGATATGTTCGAATGTTTTAGTCAATTCTTTGGCCAGAACGAAGCGATAGTCACAGCCATATACCTGGATAACATCATCAAGGCAGGCCATAATCCGGTGCGTAGATTCGTAAAAAATAGTACTGTGTCCGCTGTGACTCAGCTCTTCCAGACGAGTCAGACGCGCCTGCTGTCTGGCGGGTAAAAATCCAGCAAACAGAAAACTGTCGCAGGGCACGCCAGAGGCACACAATGCCGTGATTAAGGCACAGGCTCCGGGAACAGGCACAACCCGGATCCCCTCTTGTTGCGCCAGACGCACCAGAATAAAGCCCGGGTCACTGATTAAGGGGGTACCCGCATCACTTATCAAGGCAAAATTTTTCCCCAGTTTTAAGGCGCTGATAATATCCGTGCTCTTACTGCTTTCATTATGATCATGCAGGGCCAGCAGCGGCTTTTGAATACCGAGAGCATGCAGCAGCTGAAGCGAGTGCCGGGTGTCTTCTGCTAGAATACTGTCAACGGATTTAAGCGTTTGAACAGCACGAAGGGTGATGTCGTCCAGATTGCCGATGGGCGTGGCCACCACATAAAGAGTTCCGCTAAAGGTTGATGAACTATTTTCCATCGTTTATCCTACTGTATTTTTGTATGTTGGACTTAAATGTCATGTTGATGAGCGTTCGTGTTGCACGATCCTGTATTTTCTTTTGTTCCGTCATGTTTCTGTGCCAATGTACAAAAGCCGTTAATGTCAGTCCCCAGCCGAAAAAGCAGGCGTCAGGCCCTTTTTCAATGCCCGCTGCTGCCTACCTTGCTCTGGCCAATAATCAACCAGAAGAAGAGCGGCAATCGATGTTTATTATGGCTGCCGGACGCTACCTCTATGACGGTCAGTGGCAGGAAGCCTCGCGTATCTTAACACAGACTGCCGCCCTGTCGCCCGTTCAGAACGATGAAAAAAATATTCTGCTTGCAAAAATAGACGCCATTCGCGCGCAACCCACCGAGGCGATTAACCGTCTGTCGTCTGTTAAAGAGCTGGCCAGCCTGCCTGCGTATTATCAGGCTCAGTACCATGACGTCCTTGCCAGCTCCTACGAAGCAGCCGGCCATGCCGGTGAGGCCATCGTTGAACGGATCAAGGCCGATCCCCTGCTGGCCGATGATGCCAGTCGACGAACGAACCAAAAGCAACTGTGGCTGAGTCTGGCCAGACTGCCTCTGCCGGAATTATCGACTCTATCCGTTGAAGCGCGGGAGGGATCGGATGCACAGGCCTGGCTGCAGCTGGCCTTGATTCCCAGGCAGGCTGACGTCAGCGAGCCAACGCTGCTGACTCAGGTCGAACAATGGCAGCAGCGCAATCCAGAGCATCCGGCTAATCAGTTGCTGCCGCAGTCGCTGTCATCCATAAAACCATGGATGAATAAGACGCCGCAGCGCATGGCTCTTTTGCTGCCCGTTTCAGGCCCGCTCGCCGGCCCTGGCAACGCTGTTCGTGATGGATTTATGGCCGCATATCAAGGGGAACGTTCTGAGCAGGACAGCAATGTCCGCGTATACGATACCGCCAAAGCCGACGTCACTTCACTCTATGAGCAGGCGATAGCCGATGGCGCAGAATACGTGGTCGGACCTTTGACCAAGGCCGATGCGGCCAGAGTCGCAGCCCTCGATCATCCCGTCCCTACTCTGCTGTTGAACGATGTGGAGGTGGAGCCGGACCGTAATATATGGCAGTTTGGTCTGTCGCCAGTCAATGAAGCACGTCAGGTGGCAATTAAGGCGCATAACAATGGTTTGTCGAAAGCCCTGGTAATTGCTCCCTCCGGTACCTGGGGTGATGATGTCGTTGCTGCGTTCAGCGCCCAGTGGCAAAAATCCGGCGCCACGGTGGTCGAGCGAATGGCTTATGATAACACGACCGATTTAGGCAAAGCAGTACGCGATTTGTTGCACGTGTCTGAAAAATCAGCTCAGGAAAAGCAGGTTAAACCTCTGCCGGGGCAAACTGCCGCCTTCATGACGAAGCGCCGGCAGGATTTCGATATGATCTTCCTGATAGCCTACCCGTCACGCGCACGTCAAATCATGCCCCTGCTCAGGTATTATTTTGCCGGCGACGTCCCAGTATATGCTACATCCAGCGTCTACGCCGGAAATACCAATACCCTGCGCGACCGGGATTTGAATGGTTTGATTTTCTGCGATATGCCCTGGGTATTTAAGCACCAGCTGGCAAATAAAAACTGGCCGGAGCAGTTTAACAGTTACACCCGTTTGTATGCCCTTGGCGCTGACAGCTACAGGTTATCCAGCCGGCTGAATCAGCTGATGCTGTTTCCAGCCATGAGTCTGCAGGATCAGGGGGATATTTTGTACCTGAACCACGCCCGCCAGGTAGCGAGGATTCCTGCCTGGGGGCAGTTTAAAAATGGTGTGGCCGTGCCCATTCATGGAAGCGTTTAGGAGAAAGGCATGTCACAGACCATTGGTTTTGCCGCAGAAAAACAGGCGCGTGATTTTTTAACCCGTCAGGGGCTGCGTTGGCTGGGCAGTAACTATCGATGTCGCTGGGGCGAGATTGATTTGGTCATGAGCGAAGGCGATTTGCTGGTGTTTGTTGAAGTCCGCTCAAGAATATCTGCTGAATACGGTAACGCTCTGGAGAGCATTACCTATGGCAAGCAAAAGAAAATAATGAAAACAGCCACGCACTACATGACAACAAAAAAGATGTATAACACACATTCCTGCCGTTTTGATGTGGTCAGTATCCAAGGCCACGATGCTCAGATTGAATGGGTAAAAAATGCGTTTGGAATGGGTTTTTAAACCGTAACGTACAATCAGGAATTATAATTATGTCGTTGATGGAAGATCGTGTCCGCCAGATGTTTGGGAACAGTGTCGAGGCAAAAATGGCCATCGCGGAAGCCCTGTCCGCCTCTATTGCCAACGCCGGGCAACGCCTGGTGAATTGCCTGCTGAACGATGGCAGGATTTTAATCTGTGGTAATGGCGGCTCGGCGGGCAACTGTCTGCATTTTTCAGCCGCCATGCTGAATCTCTTTGAAGTGGAGCGCCCTCCTCTGCCCGTGATAAGTCTGAGCGCAGATATTGGTTCTCTGACGGCCATTGCCAATGACAGTCAGTATGATCAGATTTTCGCCCGTCAAATCCACGCACTTGGACAGGAGGGCGATGTCCTCCTGGCTCTGACCACATCCGGTAACTCGAGCAGTATTTTGAGTGCGGTCAATGCCGCGAACGATCGGGGCATGGATACTATCGCGCTGAGTGGCCATGATGGCGGCGTTTTGGCGAATCACCTCGGGCCGGAGGATATCGAATTGCGTGTTGTCACAGACAGTAATGCGCGTATTCGTGAAACACACCTGTTTATTTTGCATTGCTTTTGCGATTTAATCGATCAATCTCTGTTTGGACAAATGTTGGAGTAAATTATGAAGTGCCGTTCCCTGGCTTTGTTACTGGTTTCTGTGATCCTGAGTGGCTGTGTTGCTGTGGCGGTGGTTGGTGCCGCTGCTGGAATGATTGTTTATGATAAGCGCAGTGTGACAACGCTCGAGCATGATACCCGTATTTTTCATGTGATACACAAATCACTGGTTAAAGATCCGCGTTTTCATGATTCGCGCATCATCGTGATAAGTTTTAATCAGGTTGTGTTGCTGGTTGGGCAGACACCAGCCGCGTCTCTGCGGGTTCTGGCGGAAAAAAAGGCGCAAAACACAGCCGGTGTAAGGCGTGTTTATGATGAGATAAGTATTGGCTACCCCATCAGTATGAGTACCCGTACTAAAGATACCATCATCACCGGTCAGGTGCGCAGCCTTATGCTCAACAAAAAAGGACTGGAGTCTGGCTCCATTCGCATTGTGACCGAAAATGGCGTAGTGTACCTGATGGGTATTGCAACGCATGAACAGGCTAATCTGGCCGTTGATGTTGCAAGAAAAGTCAAAGGCGTTCGCAAGGTGGTTAAGGTGTTTCAATACATAAGTTGATATGAGCAGAAAACAGGGATTGTTTTTGTCGATCATTGTGGCTGGCACCAGCCTGTTGACCTCCTGTTTCAGTGGTATCTGGACAGGAGCGACACTGGTTTACGATCGCCATAATGTGTATAAAAAGATAGATGACTACAGTTTATCCATGACAGCACACCACGTCCTGTTCGATGATAAACTGTTTCGTCAGGAAGGCGCCTGTCTTGATTTGGCGGTATTTAATGGCGATGTTCTGCTGGCGGGGCATCTGCCAAATGCCAGACTGCGCCGCATCGCGAGGCAGCGTATTAACAGCCTGTCAGGTTACCGCAAGCTGTTTTTTCAGGTTGCCGTAGAAGATCAATCCGGACAAAATCTCAATGACTCATGGATAACCACCAAAATTCGCAGCCGCATTATCACAGATTCTGCCATCGATCCTAATCAGTTCAAGATCATTACAGTAGACGGTATTGTCTATATCATGGGGGATGTGCGACCACATCAGGCATTGCGTGTTATTGAGATAGCGAGGAGCACCAGAGGCGTTCTACGGGTTGTGAAACTGATGCGGTATTTTAATTTGAGTGAAAAACCTGCTGGTGGTGGGTAAAACATGCGACCTGCTTAAAAACAGGTCGCAGTGAACCGCCCCAAACCAGGAAGTGGCTAACCTGGAGGTTAACAGTAACTTTATCAATGGATGCGACCTTTATCCAGTCGTTTTCGAATTTTTCTTAATTTTATTGCACGAACCATGCCTGTCGAAGCATTTTCTTCTTCCAGATCATAGCCATTGTTGTGTTGTACTGGGTGCGATCGACAGTGTTGCCGATAGGGAGAGTGGTTTTTATCGTGCTTGTGATGAAGGCCATCAGAATAGCGGTTAAGCATTTTCACACGCATGCTTTGAGCGGTACCTTGTTGCTTTTCAGACATAGCAGATTCCTTTAAGCAGATAACGTCATACGGAACATGATGTATTCACACGTTTCCGACCATCAGACTCGTTCTTTGGCAGCGCAGCAGCCCGCGCAGTACTGGTAATCCGTCATACAAAAAAGCACAAAGCAAACAGTCTGAGTACATCCCGCTACCGGATTTTTTCATCCCGGTATCGTTATTAACATTATAGGCACTTTGTTCAAAATCTGCCAGAAGAGGCGCGTTTGCGTCAGGTGATAATTTAATGTCTGACGTTGCTTATCCACATTGATTACTTTATAATCCGCCCGTGAAAGGGTGCTGCAGAGCGTTTTCTGCCTGAGCGAGAAATTATTTTATATAAGCTGGATATGAATTGCACAAAGTAAGCCGATTGCTCTGGTTCCAGTTTGGTTTGTGTTTATTAATATCACTGGCGTTGTTTGCGCTGAGTGGCAGACGCGAGGCTCTGTCGGCCTTTGCCGGGGGCATGGTCGCGTTTTTGCCGGCTTTACTGTTTGCGCGAAACGTGTTCCGATACCAGGGCGCACGCTCAGCCAGACAGATAGCCAAAAGCATGTACGTGGGTGAAGGTCTGAAAATTATTTTTTCCGTAGCCCTGTTTACATTGGTATTTGTATTTTATAAGGTGGCTCCTCTAACCTTTTTTTTAACCTATATCGCAGTGGTTCTGTCGCACTGGTTTGCGCCACTGATTATTGCTAACAAACAAAAATAGGCTCGAAAGTGACTGAAATGGCATCAAGCACAGATTACATCAAACATCATTTAACTTACCTGACCTTCGATCTGAAGAGCATGACCCTGGGTTCAACCGGTGGTTTCTGGTCGTTGAATCTGGATACCCTGTTTTTTTCCATTACTCTGGGTGCTCTGGTTCTGGGTCTGCTTTACTTTGGTGCCCGCCGCGTAACCACGGGTGTGCCCGGTAAACTGCAGAACTTTGCCGAGATGATGCTGCAGTTTGCAGATGGCCAGGTCAAGGACTGCTTCCACGGAAAAGCCAACCTGATTGGCCCCTTGGCGCTGACCATTTTTATGTGGGTATTTGTGATGAATTTCATGGATATCCTGCCGGTTGATGTGCTTCCCGCTCTGGCCAAGCACACCGGTGTGCATTACCTGAAGGTCGTTCCAACCAATGACCTGAACATGACCTTCGGTCTGTCTATCGCCGTCTTCGTGCTGATTATTTTCTACAGCATCAAGATCAAGGGTGTTAAGGGTTTTGTGCGTGAATTGACCATGCAGCCATTTAATCATCCTCTTTTTGTACCATTCAATCTGCTGCTCGAGCTGGTTGGCCTGATTGCCAAACCCATTTCTCTGGCATTGCGGTTATTCGGTAACTTATACGCTGGCGAACTGATCTTTATTCTGATAGCCTTGCTGACCTTAAACGCTGCGTCATCCACGATTACGGGTACGGTGACCATGTCTGTGGCGCAATTTCTTCTGTCACTGGGCTGGTCGATATTTCATATATTGGTAATCACATTACAGGCGTTTATCTTCATGGTACTGACTATCGTTTATCTCAGTCTGGCTCACGAAGACCACTAGTTTTTTTAATCATTGTCCATTAAGGGGATTGTTATGCAAGCAGCAAATTTAATAGCACAGGTTCAGAGTATGACGGTAGTTGCAGTCGCGTTACTCATCGGCCTGGGTGCACTCGGAACCGCTATTGGTTTTGGATTACTGGGTGGTAAGTTTCTTGAAGGTTCTGCCCGTCAGCCTGAAATGGTACCCATGTTACAGGTTAAAATGTTCATCGTAGCCGGTCTGCTTGACGCGGTAACCATGATCGGCGTTGGTATTGCTCTGTTCTTTACCTTTGCTAATCCGTTCTTAAGCAATCTTGGTTCTTGATAACACCGAAGAGGGGTGCGTTGGCGCCCTGACCTGTTACAGGAGAAATAGCGTTGGATATTAATTTAACATTAGTCGTACAAATGATGGTTTTTGCCGCGTTTGTATGGTTCACCATGAAGTTTGTCTGGCCTCCGCTGGAAAAGGCTCTGAAAGAGCGTCAGGATAAAATTGCTGATGGTCTGTCGGCTGCTGAGCGTGGTCGTAAAGAGCTGGAACTGGCTCAGCATCGTGTCAAAGACGAGCTGAAACAGGCAAAGGCACAGGCCTCGGAAATCGTCGACAAGGCAACCAAACGTGCTGCTCTGCTGATTGAAGAAGCGAAAGAAGATGCCCGTCTGGAAATGCAGAAACAGGCTAAACTGGCGCAGGAACAGCTTCAACAGGAAGTGAACCGTGCCAAAGATGGTTTGCGCAGACAGGTTGCCCAGCTGGCAGTCGTAGGTGCTGAGCGCATTTTAAAGCAGGAAATCGACGCGCAGGCCAGCAGCAGATTGCTGGATAACCTGATTGAAGAGATTTAGCCATGGCCGATAGCATAACGATAGCAAGACCCTATGCCAAAGCAATATTTGAACATGCTCTGTCTGTCAGGAAGCTGGAGCAATGGTCAAACTACCTGCATACACTGGCGTCGCTGGTGACAGACGAACAGGCCGTCTCCTTTATCACCAATCCGGCCACCAACAGCCAGCAGCACTGCGATTTGCTGCTGACTCTGGCAGGAGCAGAAAAATCAGATGATTTTCCCTGTCAGAAATCGTTTGTTGAGACACTGGCTCACAACAAGCGGCTGCTGGTTTTGCCACAGATTGTCATACTGTTTGATGCCCTGCGTTCCGAACAGGAAAAAACAATGGTTGTCAGGGTTGTCAGCCACTCGGCTCTGTCTGCTGACCAGCAGGCTCAGTTAATACAGTCGCTGGGCAAGCGCCTGCAACGACAGGTCACGCTGGATATCGCCCTGGACCCCGACCTGCTCGGCGGTGCGGTGATTCATGCCGGTGATTTGGTAATTGATGGTTCGGTACGTGGCAAATTAAACAAACTTGCTACTGGTTTGGCCGCATAAATAAAGAGGATAGATTTCATGTCAGAACATGTCGCATTAAACCCGTCAGAAATAAGCGAACTGATTAGAAAGAGAATTGAAAGTTTTAATGTAGATTCCGAAGCACGTAACGAAGGCACCATCGTCAGCCTGAAAGACGGTATTGTTCGTTTGCATGGTCTTGAAGACGTTATGCAGGGCGAAATGATTGAATTCCCCGGTGGCATATACGGTCTGGCTCTTAACCTTGAGCGTGATTCCGTAGGTGCTGTTATCATGGGTGATGCTTCCAGCCTGTCTGAAGGCCAGAAAGGCCGCTGTACTGGCCGAATTCTGGAGGTTCCAGTTGGTCCTGGTCTTCTGGGTCGTGTAGTAGACGCCCTTGGAAATCCCATTGACGGCAAGGGCCCTATTGAAGCGGCTAAAATGTCTCCGATTGAGAAAGTAGCGCCAGGCGTTATTTCCCGTCAATCCGTTGACCAGCCTGTACAGACAGGATTAAAGGCGATTGATGCGATGATTCCTGTAGGTCGTGGACAGCGAGAGCTGATCATCGGTGACCGCCAGACTGGTAAAACGGCTATCGCCATTGATGCCATCATCAACCAGAAGAATACCGGTGTTAAATGTATTTACGTGGCTATCGGCCAGAAAGCATCTTCTATTGCCGCACTGGTTCGCAAGCTGGAAGAGCATGGTGCTCTGGCTCACACAATTGTGGTTGTTGCCTCGGCCTCTGACGCAGCTGCCCTGCAGTTTATCGCGCCCTACTCCGGCTGCTCCATGGGTGAATACTTCATGGAACGTGGCGAAGACGCGCTGATTGTATACGATGACCTGACCAAACAGGCCTGGGCTTATCGTCAGATTTCTCTGCTGCTGCGCAGACCACCAGGTCGTGAAGCCTATCCTGGGGATATTTTTTACCTGCACTCTCGTCTGCTGGAGCGTGCTTCCCGTATCAATGCGACAGAAGTTGAACGCCTGACCAACGGCGAAGTCAAGGGACGTACAGGATCTCTCACCGCTCTGCCAATTATTGAAACGCAGGCGGGTGACGTTTCCGCATTCGTACCAACCAACGTGATTTCCATCACCGATGGTCAGATTTTCCTTGACGTGGATTTGTTTAACTCCGGTATCCGTCCTGCGATTAACTCAGGCCTGTCGGTATCACGAGTAGGTGGTGCAGCGCAGACGAAGATCATGAAGAAGCTGGGTGGTGGTACACGTCTGGCACTGGCGCAGTTCCGAGAGCTGGAAGCCTTCTCTCAGTTTGCGTCTGATCTGGATGATGCAACCCGTAAGCAGCTGGAGCGTGGTCAGCGTATTACCGAGCTGATGAAGCAGAAACAATACGCGCCATTCACAGTCGCAGACATGGGGATTTCTCTGTTTGTAGCCGAAAAAGGCTATCTGGATGATATTCCTGTAAACGAGATCAGCAGCTTTGAATCAGCACTGCGTGGGTACATGCATGCTTCACATGCCGCTCTGGTAAACAAAATCAACGAAGCGGGCGCTTACGACAATGAGATTGAAGCGCAACTCAAAGCGGCAGTTGAGGAGTTTAAACGGACTGGAAGCTGGTAATTCCTGGCTGGTGGTTTAATTGATTACGCAGGGTGTCAGCATATGTGCTGATACCCTGAATGTTACAGGCGAAGCAAGATATGGCTGGAGCAAAAGAGATCCGTACGAAGATTGCGAGTACTAAAAACACGCAGAAAATCACTCGTGCGATGGAAATGGTTGCAGCAAGTAAAATGCGCAAAACGCAAGAACGTATGCGCGCATCCAAACCTTATGCAACAAAAATATATGATGTGGTCAAACACATCGCGCGCGCCAATTCCGAGTACCGCCATCCGTTCATGACGGTTCGGGATATTAAGCGTGTCGGGCTGATCGTGGTTACCACCGACCGTGGTTTGTGCGGTGGCCTGAACGCGAATCTGCTGCGTGAGTCTTTAAGGCACATGCGTCAATGGCAGCAAGAGTCAAAAGACGTAGATGTCTGTGTGATCGGTAAAAAAGGCCAGGCATTTTTCAGGCGCGTTGGCGGACGTGTGATTGCCAGTGTTGATCACCTGGGTGACAAGCCTGGTGTCAGTGATTTGATTGGTGCCGTAAAAGTAATGCTGGATGCCTTTTATCAGGGTGAAATTGACGCTTTGCACATCGTTTATAACGAGTTCGTCAATACCATGACTCAGAAGCCGACGGTTAAACAGTTGTTACCTCTGCCCAAGGCAGAAGAAGACAGCAAAAACCTTGGACACCATTGGGACTATATTTACGAGCCCGATGCCAAAGAGTTGCTGGATGCTCTGCTCGAGCGATACATTGAGCTGCAAACCTATCAGGCTGTTGTTGAAAACATCGCCTGCGAACAGGCAGCAAAAATGATCGCCATGAAAAGTGCGACGGATAATGCAGGCGAACTGATTAAAGAATTTCAATTGGCTTATAACAAAGCCCGACAGGCGGCAATTACTCAGGAATTGGCCGAAATTGTCGGTGGTGCGGCGGCTACATAAGAGGGTTAAACATGAGTTTAGGTACAGTAGTTGAAGTAATTGGCGCGGTTGTTGACGTTGAGTTTCCACGTGACAATGTTCCCAAAATTAACGATGCGTTAAAACTGGTTGACGGTGATTTGGTATTCGAAGTCCAGCAACAGCTGGGTGATGGCGTTGTCCGCACGATCGCAATGGGCACCACCGACGGTCTGAAGCGTGGTCTCAAGGCTGAGAACACCGGCGAGCCTATTCAGGTTCCTGTCGGTAAAAAGACACTGGGTCGTATTATGGACGTTTTAGGTCGTCCGATTGACGATGCAGGCCCTATCGGTGCCGAAGAGCACTGGGCTATTCACCGCAAGCCTCCCAGTTATGACGATCAGGCTGGCAGCCAGGAGCTTCTGGAAACCGGTATTAAGGTGATTGACCTGCTGTGCCCGTTTGCCAAGGGTGGTAAAGTTGGTCTGTTCGGTGGTGCCGGTGTAGGTAAAACGGTAAACATGATGGAGCTGATTCGTAACATCGCTATCGAGCACAGCGGTTACTCCGTATTTGCCGGTGTGGGCGAGCGTACCCGTGAAGGTAACGACTTCTATCATGAAATGAAAGATTCCAACGTACTGGACAAGGTATCTCTGGTATACGGACAGATGAACGAGCCACCAGGCAACCGTTTGCGCGTTGCTCTGACTGGTCTGACCATGGCTGAAAAATTCCGTGATGAAGGCCGTGACGTTCTGCTGTTTGTTGACAACATCTATCGTTATACTCTGGCCGGGGTAGAAGTATCCGCGCTGCTGGGTCGTATGCCTTCAGCGGTAGGCTATCAGCCAACGCTGGCTGAAGAGATGGGTATGCTGCAGGAACGTATCACGTCAACCAAAACCGGTTCTATTACGTCCATTCAGGCCGTATACGTACCAGCGGATGACTTGACTGACCCCTCTCCTGCCACCACCTTCGCGCATCTGGATGCGACGGTTGTATTGTCACGTCAAATCGCTGAGCTGGGTATTTATCCTGCCGTGGACCCGCTTGACTCTACATCACGTCAGCTGGATCCATTAATCGTTGGTCAGGAGCATTACGACACTGCACGTCGTGTACAGCAGACTCTGCAGCGTTATAAAGAACTGAAAGACATTATCGCGATTCTGGGTATGGACGAGCTGTCGGAAGAAGACAAACGTGTGGTAACACGTGCCCGTAAAATTCAGCGCTTCCTGTCTCAGCCTTTCTTCGTGGCAGAGGTATTCACAGGCTCGCCTGGTAAGTATGTCTCCCTGAAAGATACAATCAAAGGCTTCCAGGGGATTCTGGCGGGTGAGTATGATGATCTGCCCGAACAGGCTTTCTACATGGTCGGCAGCATCGAAGAAGCGGTCGCTAAAGCCAAAACCTTATGAGGCAGGATACTATGGCAATAACAACTCATTTGGACATAGTCAGCGCGGAACAGGCCATTTATTCCGGCGTTGTCGAGATGGTTGTGGCAACAGGTGAACTGGGTGAGATTGGTATCACACCCGGTCACGCACCTTTACTGACCGTTTTGAAGCCCGGTGAAATCCGGGTGACACTCCAGGGTGGAGCTCAGGAAGTCTATTACGTATCGGGTGGCATGCTTGAAGTGCAGCCTTACTACGTCACCGTTCTGGCTGATGTTGTTGAACGTGCGGACAGTCTGGATGAAGCTGCTGCTCTGGCTGCCAAGGCCCGCGCAGAAGAGGAAATCGCCAATAAAAATGCAGACGTGGATTATGCCATGGCTGCTACAGAGCTGGCCCGTGCCGTTGCTCAGATTCGCCTTATTCATAAAATGCGTAAACACATTAAATAACTTTTCCCATCTTTGATCCCGAGCGATGCGAGGGATCATCTTCTTTGCCCACCTTTACAGCGAACACAGAGCATTGACAGCAGCGTAGATATTGCTCAGCGCTCTAGCGCCCCCTTCCCAAACACAGGTACTCCCTGTAAAGTACGGACGCAAAACTCAATTCACAAGGAGGATGATGTGACACGAACAGCTTTTCATTTGTTTTCTGAGCGGGAAAAAATGGCGCTGAGTAAGGAACAAGCCGTTTTTGAACTGCACCGCACTGCATATGAGTCATTAGCTTCGCGTATGCAGGCCAGCGAAGAGGTGGTGGAAGAGGCCATGAAACGGATTTCTCAATCCGCTTTGGATGATGAGATCAAACAAACCATTGAGCGGACGGTATTGGCTCTGGAAAATGCGATTGGGGAAGAAAGTGTATACATGCCAATGGTTGCAAAATACGAAGCGCTTGCCGCAATGTTGCGACAGGTTGTTATTGAAAATAACAGTCTTGAGACCAGGGCCGCTGCAATGGAGGCGTATCTGGCGGCCTTCCGCAGGCCGTCCAGCCGCGTAGAGGAACGGGTAAAACTAGGCCTGGGTATCGCTGGTCTGGCCTTGATTGTCGGGATCTTTATCGCTTTAAGCTTTGTTCTCCCCTTGATCCCCTTCACGGCGCTGTTTACTCTGATGGGCTTGAGCGCTGCTATGGCTGGTATTGCTACAACGGCAGCAGTGGTTGCAGGCAAGCTGACAGGGGTATGGCTGTCGGTTTATTGCATTAATAAATTCATTGAGCTGATTTTTAATCCCTTGGCGAACCTGGTTCAAAAGCTATCTGACGAGCATAAAAATGCTCAGGTTCTGCAACAATGTCTGCAACCAGCTTTCTTCAGGGCTGCTACGCCAGCACTGATAACAGAGGCAGCTCCTTCTGCGAGAACGCAGTTAACGGATAACGACGACGATGATGAGGAACAGGAAGCGCCTTTGCTCGCTGTAAATTAAGCGTTTTTTGAAGGGAAGGAAGATAGGGGAGATTATCGGTCAGCCCTCAAATTCAGCAAATCCTCCCACAGCCTGGCGGCGATCGGGCCGTGGGAGGGTTTTTGCAGGCGGATGGCAGACAGGCTAATCACCCGCTCGTCAAAATGATGCCCCCGCAGCAGGCACAGGCGCCCATCCTGTAGCTCCTTTTCTATGGCGTGACGCGGCAGGCGTCCCCAGCCCAGCCCGGCAACAATAATGTTTTTCTTACTGCTGACATCGCTGACCGTCCAGTGACGGCAATGCGCTACCACGCCAAAGGAAAAATCCGTTTTGGAAGAATCTTTCAAAATCACCTGCAGACACGCACTGAGTGCGTCCAGATGAAATAACTGCTCCTGATGACGCGCAATAAAATCCGGACTGGCCACGGCCAGTAACGGCTCGGAATGCAGAGGTATGACTTCAATAGCCTGTTGATGAATCAGGTTTTCACTGATTACCATGTCCGCATGTCCCTGCGTCAGACGCTCGCAGGCACCCCCCAGCGATTCGGACAGAAAGTGAAAGTGCGTCTGTGGGTAGGCGGTCATCCACTGACTGAAGAGATCCTTCAGCCTGATCATCGGAAAAAAAACGTCGACAGCGATGGTGATATCACTTTCCATATCAGCCTGCAATAGCTCAGAAAACTGATTCATATGGCGCCAGTGCGTCATCAGGATTTTAGCGCGCTGATACAGTTTTTCTCCCTGAGCCGTCAGTACCGGACGATACTGTCGGCGATCAAACAGTGGGAACTCCAGCTGTTCCTCCAGCTTTTTGATGCTGCTGCTAATCGCCGGTTGTGACTTAAACAGATGATGAGCGGCTGCGTGAAAACCGCCGCGCTCAACTACGCTGACAAATACCTGCAGGGCGTCAAAATCCATCATGATAGCTTTGTCTAATCATCAAAATAAAAAATCGATATTATCAATTTATCAATAATCCTTCTACTCTGACTGAGCGCTCTTGAGAACATGTCTGTACTGAACAAAAACTCCGGGTTGTCATTCCTGCGCAGGCGGGAAACTATCCTGGAGCTGGCCCGGAGCCTGATTTGACCATGGCTACCCGCCTGCGCAGAGAGGACAAATGATGCACTGGAAGGGCAAATATTATAAAGATTAAAAAATTGCTCAGTAGAGAGAATAAAAGGAGGAAAAGCATGTTACTTAATCAGACAGAGACAACGGCTCATAACATGATGGCGATACTGATGGCCAATGTGCGGCACAGTGAGCATCTTGATAAGCGCAATCATGGATTGACCTGCGCTAATTGTCAGGCAGTACCTAAACAAAAAATCAGGCAGGCGATCCAGACTCAGCAGCCTTTGATGCTGATATTGCCGGCATTTCCTGCTAAATCAGCCAACCGCCTGAAAACTATTTCAGCTCAGCCGGATCTGGCTGAAGTCATGGCGCTGCGTAACCTGAATGCCCTGTGTCAGCGACTGCACTGCCTGCATCCGCCTGGCATCAGGCTGCTGATTTGTTCGGATGGTCGTGTATTTAATGATTTGGTCTTTGTCAGCGATGACGAGGTCAGTGTTTATCAGCAGGGTATTGAGCGAATTCTGGCTGAGGAGTCACTGACCTATCTGAGCACCTGGTCGCTGGAAAATGAGTACACCGGCCTCGAGGAGCCGGCCATGCGGGCCAGACTGATGCTGGAGTACGGTGAGTCGCTGGAGCGTATGCAGCGACGCCTGCAAATGGACAAAGCGTTCCTCTATCAGTTTAACGGAATACATCGTTTTATGACCGAAGACCTGCTGTTTTTAAAACCGGAGCAATCAAAAAACAAAGTGCGAAACGAAGCCAAAAAAATTACCTATGAGGTTATCCGGCGCTCCAATGCCTGGTCCAATCTGCTGGCCTCCCGCTTTCCCCTGGGCTTGCGTTTGTCCATTCATCCGCAGCCCTGTGGTTCTGAGAAGCTCGGCATACAGTTTCTGGCAGCCGGCAACCGCTGGGCCACGCCATGGCACAATGTGCTGCTGAAAAACCAGCAGGGCTGGCAGCTGATCAAGCGCGCCGATGCCGAGCGCCTGGGAGCAAGACTGCAACATGATCATTATGTACTGGAGGCCTGCTGATGTGGATTAATCATTTTCAACCCTGTGTGATAAGACCGGACAAAAGCGATCATTTGACCGATCTTTGTCTGCAGGGCGTGCTGAGTACGGTAACGCAGGAAAAACTCGTGCTTTTACGGGGTTTCCAGCAGTTGGACCGGGATAGATTATTATCCTGGTGCCAGTCACAGGCCAGGCTTCTGTCCTGGGATTTTGGTCCGGTGATGGAAATGAAGGTGGATAAAGACACCAGAAACTATCTGTTCACTGAAGGGGATGTGCCTTTGCACTGGGATGGTGCATTTTATCAGGAACCGCGGTTTTTATTATTTCACTGTATCGAAGCGCCGGAAGCAGGCAGTGGTGGTGAAACCCTCTTTGTTAACACAGAGCGGGTGTGGGACGAGGCCAGTGCAGAAGAACAGGCACAATGGCGCCAGTATCAGTTAAGTTTTGCCACGGAAAAGCTGGCGCATTATGGCGGTCATATTACCCGGAATCTGGTCAATCAACACCCAGACAGTGGGCGCACCATGCTGCGCTTTGCCGAGCCAGTCGGTGAGACCTATCTGAACCCCGTAACGGTGACCGTACAGAATCAATCGCCAATGCTATCGTCTGCCATTCTGGCCGGATTTAGCGCACGAATGCGTCAGTCAGCTTATTGTTATCAACACCAATGGCAGGCGGGCGATTATCTGATTGCTGATAACGTCTCCCTGCTGCACGGTCGCCATGCCTTTCACAAAACCACGCCACGGCATTTAAGAAGGATTCAGATTTTATGACAACGTATTCACTGATGCAGTTAAAACAGCGGTCTACGCCGGAAGAGTTCAGTCGTCTGGTACGGGAAATGGGCGATATCTATTGGTGGGAGCCAGGTAAATTCTGGGTGATCACGTCTTATGATCTGGCGAAAGAGGTCTTGTTGAGCGAGGCGTTCAGTTGTGATCGCAGCCCCTTTTTTATATCCCGCATGCCAGAAATGAATTTGTCTCTGATCCAGGATTTTTTCAAAGTGGTTGGTCGTATGATGGTGATGAGTGACGCTCCGGCTCATACCAGTCGGCGCCGTATCTGCTACCATGGCTTTGGTACGCAGAGCATCGAGAAGTTGAAGCCTGTCATAGAACAGGCTATTGCACATTGCCTGCAAAAGATTATTGAACAGGGGAGTTTTGATTTTGTGAGGGATTTGGCTGAGATCATCCCTTCCAGCACCCTGGCTGAGCTGTTTGCCATTCCAGCCGGTGAGCGCGAGGATTTTTACCGCTGGTCCAACAACATGACGCAGTTTTTTGGTGGCTCCACCAGCTATCTGGATGCGGATGGGATCAAGGTAAATCACAGTGCCCAAAAGCTTTATGAGTATTTTGCAGGCTTGATTGAGCAGCGTCGATCGCATCCCGGGGATGATTTTTTAAGCAGCCTGCTGATTCATCAACAGGCCTTTGACCTGACGGATGACGACATTATTTCTCAGGCGGTGATGATGCTGGTCGCGGGACAGGTCTCCACCACCGATCAGTTGTGCAATAATGCGTATATTTTATTGTCTGAGCCAGGTCTGTGGCACATGCTGGCTGAGCAGCGAGAGTACCTTGATCGCTATCTGGAGGAGTGCAGCCGTCTTGATCCGGCGGTTACCTTTATTTTCAGAGTGACCCGACAGGATACGATGCTGGGTGGACAGTTCATTAAAGCCGGATCGGTTATCTTTATTTCAACGCACGCCGCCAATCGTGATCCGACTTATTTTAAGCGTCCGGATGAGTTGATAGTTCAGGAAGCGCGCCAGGCGCATCTTGGCTATGGATACGGTGCTCATTTCTGTCTGGGGGCGAAACTGGCGCGCCTGGAAATGAATCTGGTGTTTCAGGCCCTGCTGGACCGTTTTCCAGCACTGACCTTCGACAGCAGCACCCAGCCATTACGAAAGCATCACAGCCTGTCCTTTTCCGGCTTTGAGAGGATGGCGTTATGTTTGTAGGTTAAGCCTTTGGCCCAACCTACGGCTTTATTGCATTTAACTGGGCCTTGCGGGAACGCCAGTCTGGTAAATACGTATCCATATAGGCTTTGAACCGGGCATTGTGATGCCGTTCAAAAAAATGCACCAGCTCGTGGACGATTACGTATTCCAGGCTGTCGCCCGATTGCCTGGCCAGATCAAGGTTCAGCCATATCCGGCGCGCGCGGGCGTTACAGGTTCCCCAGCGGGTTTTCATTTTTTTGATGCGCCACTCCAGTACCTTGACCTGCATGATGGTCTCCCATTTTTCAATCAATGAGGGAACGAGCCGTTTCAGTTCGTTCCGGTACCAGGCGTTTAGTACCGCTTCACGCTCGGCTGCCGAGGCGCTGGCTGAAATCTGCATTATCAGCATCGAGGGTTCCTGCGTAAACACCCTCGGACGCCCATCTTTTTCAATCAGCTGAAGGCTGTGAGCCTTGCCCTGGACATAATGTGTTTCGCCCGATACAAACATCGGTTTTGGCGCAGTCTTTTGCAAACGAAAGGCGGCCTGCTTTTCTTCTATCCATGACATTTTGCTGGTAATCATGCGATGAATCTCGGCCTGACTGACGAACCAGGGAGCGGTAACCCGAACCATGCCCTCGGGCGGATGAATACTTAAACGCAGTTGCTTAACGAACCTGCGCGTAAGCTGAATTTCTATGCCGTTGATCAACATCCACTGCCGCCTGTCATTAATTTATATTCATCTCACTCGATGATTTCAGGGTGGCCAGCAGCAAAAAGCTGTCGTTGATGGGGACGATACTGATGTTACGATGTGAATTATCTGCCAGAATGACCGTGCCCGATATCGCCTGTCCCTGGTCATTGTACGTCAGCGTGATGCCCGCAATTCCGGATTTTTGCATGGACTGATACTCAATCGTTCGGCTGTCCTTAAAGTACTGGCCGAGGATGTAGTCGGAAAATCCTGGCGTGTTCAGCGCGATAAAACCGCTGTGACCGGGATCATAGGCCTGAAGCTCGGCCAGTGAGCTGAAAAAATATACCTTGTTGTCTGATGAAAACCTCAGAAACATAACCGCGTCGCCATTGAACAGGCGTTGATTGGTCACGTCCTTGTGCAGGCCATCGTAGTCAAAGGCAGCAATCTGGCTGTTAAAAATTTCGGATTGTGGCGTAGGTTGCGCGGCGGGAGGCCAGGTCAGATACAAATACAGGGACAGAGCGACTGCGGCTGCCAATAGTCCGGTAAAAAAAGCCTTATTCATATTGATTCCCTGATTATCACGCATGTTATGCCATTATACAGAATCTATCGCCTTTCTGACATGCCAAGCTGCGATCCTGCCTGGTAAAATCACATTCACGGCAAAACAGCAGAGCTACGTTAAGGGCGTTGACTGGAAAATTTATCAATAAACGAGGGCTCACTTTTGCAGAGCTCGTATATCTTCTGATTTAATTTTCCCAGCCGGCTTGCCACCATGCGACCCAGGTTGACGTTCAATTGATAGGCGTTAATGTCTTTAAGACGCAATCCATTGGACAGTACCTGTCTGTCAAGATAAATGCATTCGCAGAATTCGGCCGCTTTCACACTTGCGGTACGGGGCTGCTCTTCAAGAAAACATATTTCACCAAAACAGGTACCAGGCTCTAATGTATCAAGGATAAGTTCTTTATTGGGTAAATTATTTTCCTGCTCAATTTCCAGGATGACATTCATGCTTCCCTTGAGAACAAAATATATGCCCCGACCTATTGCTCCCTGATGAAAGAGGTATTCATCAGGAAACAGGCTAATCAGCGCAGAGTTTTTAAAAAGCGCGCGAGCATAGTTGCGATCAACGGACTGGAACGCTTTCTGATTGTAGAGTGAATTAAAATCCATCTTAATATAACCTCGTTAAACGTATCAGTTCTGTTTTAACCGGTCTCCTATTTAGTATAGCTCTCAGATACCGGCTGTGGAGGCACATAAAAAGGATAATAACGCAGGCTGGCAAAAGCCATGTGATCACTGGTGTGGTAGCCAATATTTTTCGGTGAAGCGACATCGGCCTGGCCACCCGTTCCTGCAAAGAGTTCTCTAACCGTGTAAGAGTATTGAAGACCGCCACGTAATTCGCCATATGAGCCTTGATAGAACTTATTCCACAGGCCAGTCGTAACCTGCCAGAGCAGGCGGGTGTTTCCGGCACAAACCCCAAGGTTTTCCACGGAACAGCCGGTATTATTGGCATTGGGAACACCATAGCCAAAGAAGTTATTTCCAACCTGGAAGTACCTGGCCTTTTGTTTTTCCTGGCCGCCAAACACGTAGAGATCAAGCTTTTTGGTAGCATGCAGGGTCGCACCCACCATAAACACAACTTCTGGAATGGGTGCTAAAGAACCATTTGAGGCAATCGTCACGTCAGGCAAGAGACCTGATGCATAGCTGCCGATCCCTCGGCCGCCAAGCAGGTTGCCCTGGAGGTCAAGTCGTTTGGGTAGAACCTCAATAACCGCGCCTGCGCCAAGTCCTCCGGCTGGTGTGTTCGTATTGATGTTGACGTTAGGGAACCACTGCACTCTGTTATACATACTGCGATACAGTCCAAATCCTTCAATGTGCACGCGATGATCGCCAAAGACCTGCTCATAGGCCAGTTTTGCAATAACATCAGGCTTATGGTTAAGCGAGAAGTTTGTAGTTGACGGCAGAGACTGAACGCCTGGGGCTGAGCAGAACTGGCTGAGCACGCCGTTGCCCAGGGCTGTACCGCATGGGGTGCCACCAAAGGTGGTCTGTGGATTTTCAATAGACAGGGCCGCCGTAAGCAGCTCGCCCATATTTTTCACAATACGCAGCTGAGTCTGGCGTTTCCAGACATAGCCAACAACATACTGCGCGTCAATAGTCGGGGGGACTGGCTCGTTGCGGGGTGTGATCCCTTTAAAGTTGGTGGTTGCCAGCGACCAGTTTTGGCCGGCGAGGAGATGGAACCCCCACTTATTCCAGTCAACATTGGCATAAAATTCACGCATTCTAAGGTCAAAGGAATTGCTTTCATTGGAGTTGGCCGTGCCGTTACCGAGGAAGTCCAGCTCAACATAACCGGACAACAGGGTGTCAGGGTTGACCTGCCCTTCCATCAGTGCGCCGAGACGGGACTGGCGGGCAGAGAGCCTGGCTTCATTCATATAGTGCAGGGGAGAGTTACCCAGCGGGATGCCACTGAATGTGGATCCGATATCCGTTTGTTCACTGCGTGAGCGGTACACGCCTTCTCCGGCAAAAAAACCAACGGGTGTGATGGTTATTCCGTCTAAATAAATCTTTTTATTTTTTGACAAGGCAGACGTTGGCGGAGGTGGAGCTGCTTTGACAATCGCGGGTCTGGGTGCCGGTTTGGCCCGGTGCGGGGCAGGTTTGGTTTTCCGTGGCACGATCTTCTGACGCGAAGCCACCGTGACTTTGCCGCTGTTCATTTGTTGAAGCAGCAGCTTTTCAAGAACACGCACTCTTTCTTCAAGGGCCCTGATCTGTTGTTCCTGCGATGCGGGGGAAGCGGCCTGAGCCTGCGGCGGGGTAATAACGTTCAGGGAAAGAACGGCTGTTAAAACAGAAGCAGAAACGCCTGAGAGTGAAGAAGTTCGGTCCTTTACAGATAAATCCAGTTTCATCCTGTATTCCTTTACGCCTTAATAACTTTTCGGAATCTGTGTTGTGATGAAAGTCTGGCTCAGATTCGCGGCGAGTATATCGCAGAAGAAGGGGATTTATCAATTAAGGTCTTGTTATCCTTTGAAATTTTCTTTGTGCTGGACAAAAACTCATGGATTTCACAACGGACACGTGGCCCGGATTAGGCGCAGTCGTAATCCGGGCTGCAATTTTTTCAGTGACCCGCAGGTTCTGTTTTATTGAGAGGCAATCGGCCATAATGCCTGGCCTTTCGCATCTTTGACAGAGTTTTTCCAGCTGTCTTGAATCTTGCTGACCAGACTCTCGGGTAAGGGGACATAGTATAAAGACTCCGCTGCCGGTGCGCCGTTTTTGTAGGCCCAATCGAAGAATTTCAGAATCTCCTGGCCAGTCTGGGCTGAGTCCTGGGTTTTGTAAATTAAAATGAAGGTCGCTCCTGAGATTGGCCAGGCGCCTTCATCCATTTGATTAACGAGGATGACATCAAAAGAAGGCTTTTTATCCCAGTCGGTAGATTTTGCTGCCGCTTTGAAAGACTCAATACCAGGAGATACAAATTTTCCGGCCTGATTTTCCATGAGGGTGTAAATCATTTTATTTTGAAAGGCATAGGCATACTCAACATAACCAATTGCCCCCTTGATGCGCTGAACATAGGCGGCAACGCCCTCATTGCCTTTGCTGCCAAAACCCACAGGCCAGCTGACGGTAGTTCCTGCTCCCGTTTTCGCTTTCCAATCGGAGTCAACATCAGAAAGATAGGTCGTGAAGAGGAAGCTGGTACCTGAGCTATCGGCGCGATGCACAACGGTAATTGGTAAATCAGGCAGTTGTATATCAGGATTTATTTTTTTGATGGCGTCATCATTCCAGTTTGTGATTTTACCAGAGAAAATGCCGGCCATTACCGGGCCGGTTAATTTAAGCCTGCCTGCTTCCATTCCCGGGATATTGATAATGGGAACAACACCGCCAATGACCGTAGGGAACTGCATAAGATTATGCTGGTCTAACTCTGCCGCGCTTAAGGGCATGTCGGAGGCGCCAAAATCGACTGTTTTTGCTTCAATCTGTCTGATTCCGCCACCTGAACCGATTGATTGGTAGTTAACCGCGATTTGAGAGGCGTTTTTATAATCTGCCGACCATTTGGCATAAAGCGGTGCCGGAAAACTCGCGCCCGCTCCGGTCAGTTCTGCCGCATTTACAGCCGAAGCTAAAAAAGTCATTCCTGTAAACAGGATTCCTGCAAGCATTCCCTTTTGATAGAAACATCCCATGTTGTTATCTCCTGATTGTCATCCCAGTCGGCCTCTCACATATTGTAGCGTAGATTCGTTATGTGGGTTGTGAAAAATTTCATGGGTTGTATTAAACTCAAGCAGCTTGCCCATGAAAAAGTAGGCCGTGTAGTCGGAAATTCGCAATGCCTGCTGCATATTGTGTGTAACAATGATGATGGTGTAATCTTTTTTCAGTTCTAATATCAACTCTTCAATACGCTGTGTTGAAATGGGATCCAGCGCTGAGCAGGGTTCATCCAGAAGCAAAACCTCAGGTTCGATGGCAATGGCTCTGGCCAGGCATAGACGCTGTTGCTGACCGCCGGACAGGCCTATGGCGCTGTGAGATAACTTATTTTTAACTTCGTCCCAGAGACCTACCTTGCGAAGAGACCGCTCCACACACTCTTCCAGGATGCTGGTTTTTACTCTTTCACGCAGTCTGAGTCCAAAGGCAACATTATCAAAAATAGACATGGGAAAGGGGGTTGGTCTTTGAAATACCATGCCTACCTTACTGCGCAACAGGCGGACATCATAGTTTTTATCCAGTATGTTGTCCTGATTAAACAGTATTTCGCCTTTTAAACGATGCCGTCGCTGCAGTTCAAAAATTCGATTTAATGTTCGCAGAAAAGTCGACTTTCCTGAACCCGAAGGACCAATAATGGAAGTAATGAGTTTTTCTTTGAACGTGATATTGATATTAAATAAAACCTGATCAAGACCATACCAGAAGCTGAGGTCTTTTACTGCTATTTTTACTGGAAGAGAGTCCATTTTCCAAACCTTACCGATGTTTATTGTTTTTAGTAAGTAACCGAATAAGCAAATTACAGGCTAAAACCCATAATGTAATAATAAAAGCGCCATTCCACGCGAGTTGCTGCCAGTTTTCATAAGGACTCATGGCAAATTGATAGATGACATTAGGCACGTTTGCGATGGGTTTCTGCAGGTTACTGCTCCAGAATTGATTGTTCAATGCGGTAAACAGCAGTGGAGCTGTCTCGCCACTGATGCGGGCGATAACCAGCAGAATACCCGTAATAATTCCCCTGCCTGCCTGGCGCATGACAACCTTGACAATGATAACCCACTGAGACGCTCCCAGGGCCGCGGCAGCCTCACGCAGATTATGGGAGATGATACTTAACATGTCATCGGTAGTGCGTACAATCAGGGGTATCGCAATAAGAGCAAGAGCAACGACGCCAGCCCAGCCTGAAAAATGACCCACAGGTCTGACCATGATTTGGTAGACAAAAAGTCCTATGACGATAGAGGGTGCGCTCAGAAATACATCATTGGTAAAGCGAATGATCGCAGACATTATGGGCGTCTGCGAAAACTCAGATAAATAGATTCCTGTCATGATTCCGATGGGTGTTGCCAGTAACACCGCAAAGCTTACCAATAAGAAGCTTCCCCACAGGGCGTTAGCCAGCCCACCGCCTGTATTGGGTGGTGGGGTCATCTGCGTAAAAACTGAAAATTCAAAATTCCGCAGTCCTTCAAGCAATAAAATATACAGAATCCAGCCAAGCCAGAAAAGGACGAAGAGAACGGCTGCAACACAAAGAGTCAACCAGAGACCATTACTTATTTGCCGACGGCGATAATAACCTGTCATCGTTTAATCCCTTCTTTTTTAGCAAATTTTAATAACAATGCTCTCGCAATCGCCAATATGAATGTGGTTATTAAAAACAAAACCAAGCCAAGTTCAACTAATGATGAGGTATAAAGCCCTCCAGAAGCCTCTGTAAATTCATTGGCTAAAACGGACGAAATGGTGCAGCCGGGCATTAAAAGCGAGAGATTAAACTCATGAGAGTTGCCGATGACAAAGGCAACAGCCATCGTCTCGCCGAGCGCTCTGCCCAGTCCCAGCATGACAGCTCCCAGTATCGCTGCCTTGTTGTACGGTAGAATGACCTGCCTGATGACTTCCCATTTCGTTGCTGCCATGGCATATGCTGATTCTGCTAACTCATGGGGAACCATGTCCAGCACGTCACGAGTGACCGCGGAGATAAAGGGTACAACCATTATCGCTAAAATAATTGACGCAGGCAGAACGCCTATGCCCATGGATGGACCACTGAAAAGCAGGCCGATATAAGGCAGCTTCCCAATGGTGTTGCTTAAAAGCGGCGCTATTGTTTCCTGAAAAAAAGGAGCAAAGAAAAAGAGTCCCCAGATGCCATAAACAATACTGGGAATACCGGCCAGCAGTTCTACAGCTATGCGGATGGGTTGCACTATTCTGGCCGGGCAGATTTGTGTCAAAAAAACCGCTATCCCTAAACTCAGGGGGGTTGCTATCGATAAGGCAATAAACGAAGAAATCAGCGTGCCCAGAATAGGTACTGCCGCTCCAAACTGATTGGTGTTGGGGTCCCATGACTGGCTAAAGATAAAATCCAGGCCAAAGGTTTTCATCGACAGGGCGCTGAATTGAAACAGGACGACTAAAATACTGAGCATGGATGCCAGAACTGCAAACGCAAACAGCATGGCCGCTGAGTGAAACAGCCTGTCCCAAACCAAACCCTTGTGCATCATTAAGCAATCCCTCTCTCTTCCCTATGGAAAGTCACATTCCCTGTATACTTGTGCTCTCATACTGTTTTCATCGTTTTTTCCTGGCACTCTAAGACGCCAGCGTAGCGCGGCTTGTCCGCGGTACGCTGGCAGTGAGTTAAAATATTTTTACCTGTCAAAACCAAATGGAAACAGTACTATATATGATAACTTGTTTGAGTCATTAATTGTGAGGTCATTGACATTAATTTTTTTACAGGCTCTGGCAAGGGGATGGCGCCGGCTTCTCTGGCCTGATCGGCATGATGCTCTTCGTCTGCCTGCATCTGCATTAAAATGGTGCGTGATTTTTCATCCTGGGCCGGTAGTCTGCGTAAATGCTTTTGCAGGTGAGCACTGACCTGATCTTCCGTTTCGGCAACAAAACCCAGACTGACTTTGTCCCCTGCCAGGCCGGCCAGGGCGCCCAGCGTAAACGAGGCGAAATACCAGACGGGATTAAGCAGGCCAGGTTTGCTGTCCAGCTCCTGCAGGCGTTGTTCGCACCAGGCGAGATGATCCACTTCTTCTGCGGCGGCTTCTGCCATCTGCTTTCTGATTCTGGTCAAATGTGCTGTTAAGGCCTGTCCCTGGTAAAGCGCCTGAGCGCACACCTCACCGGCGTGATTGACGCGCATCAGGCCGGCGGCGTGTTTTTTTTCTCGTGCTGACAAAGGCGCATCATCCATGTTCTGAGCTGGTGAGGGACGATTGCTGATTCGCTTTTGAGGCGGCAGCAGGGTTCTGAGTGCCGTATCGACTTCGTTAAGCATTCTGTCAATCAGAGAAAGTTTACGCACGCTTGTTCCAGTTGAGTGATATGATTCTTATTATACCGTTAAAAATTAAAAAAAGGACAAGATGTCATGAAATCGATTTGTGTGTTTCTGGGCGCGCGCGAGGGCAGCAATCCGGCTGTTAAGCAGGCGGCCATTGAGCTTGGGGCTGAGATTGCCCGACGAAAAATAACCCTGGTTTATGGGGGATCGGGGCTGGGTCTGATGGGTGATCTGGCCATATCAGCCAAACAAGAGGGCGGAACGGTTATCGGCATCATGCCCAGAGGTTTGATGGATATCGAAGAGCCACTGAAAACCATGGACGAGTTTCTGATAGTGGATACTATTGCGGAACGCAAGCATCTGATGCTGCAAAAATCCGATGGCTTTATTGCCATCCCCGGCGGTTTGGGGACGCTCGAAGAAATCTTCGAAACCTGGAGTGCCATGCGCCTTGGTCTTTTGGGCAGCAAGCCTTTTGGCTTCCTGAATGTTGAAGGGTATTACGATCAGCTGTTTGCCTTTGTGGAAACCTGCGAGCGCTTCGGTTTCGTCCCCAGAGAACACCGCATGCTGCCAAAAATTCACGCGGATGTTCCGTCACTGCTGGCGGATCTGGTCAAGGGATAGGCCGGGCACGTCGCTCTCGTTCAGATGCTCTGTTGCCCGGCCATGAGTTATGGCCGGCATCCATTACACGGTTAGTGCTACCCGGGCAGCAATCGCCATTTGGTAGGCTATTTTGGACATCACTCCGGTCAGCTTCCAGCCCTCTGATGTGACTTTGGATACGATGATGATCTGATCACCGCCCTCAATCCTGACGGAACTGTTTTTGCCTCGCGTCAGAGCCAGCAGATAGACGTTACCGTTCTGCTTGATTAACAGAGCCTTGGACGTGTCGGCTGTCTGGTTAAAGCCACCTGCCGCGTTGATGTAATGCTGAATCCCGTAATTAGGCTCGGCCTTGATGGACACCGCGTTAACCACGTCACCACTGACCGTTACAACCGATGTGGCCGCAGGAACGTTGATGATGTCATTGTTTTCCAGTGGAATTTCAGACCAGCGCGACATGTCGCCAATCACAATCTGCCCCTGGGTTTTAACATTTTTGGCGCCCTGGATAAACTTCATGATCATATCAGACTGAGCCGCCTGAGTTTTGGCGTCCTCATCGGAGGTGGGCGTGCTGGTCATCACCTGCCGCTCAAAACGAGCCAGGCTGGAGCTGATGGCCTCTTTCTGCTGTTTGGCAATGGATTCGCGGAAAAGCTGCAGGTTTTGCAGGCGCGCTTCCGGCGTTACCTGTACCTGCTTCATCAAATCCGCCAGAGTCGAGCCGCTTTTCAACACATATTGATGATGTCCTTTCACCTGTCCTTTGACCGTCACAATGATCTGCTCAACCTCGTTGTCGGCAACAAAACTGACGCTGTCTCCAGATTGCAGATCCATGCGCATCGCTTCGCTGATGGGTTTGTAAATCAGCAGGGGTTTGTTGCCGGAGTTACGCTGTATTCGGACGAAGGTGACGCTGGGGTCCACGTTTACCAGGTTGGCCAGCGTTGCCATGGTGATGGTTTTGGATTTCCATTCGTATTGATAGGGGTTTTTGACCGCTCCCGCGGCTGAAATGTTGTATTTTTGCGAGTTAACCACGATGGTATCGCCCTGATGCAGCTGGAAGGGTTCTATCTGGCCGCGCAGGATGAAATCATACAGGTCTATATCATGAATGACCTTGCTGTTACGCAGGACATGAATGCTGCGGAAGCTGCCTTCCTTCAGGTTAATGCCGCCCGCGGCGCAGAGAAAATAAATTACGGAGTTGGACGACAGGCCATCGTAGAGGCCTGGGGAATTAACAAAGCCCGTCACATAAACCTGTACCGGCTGTACCGATACCAGATCGGCGTACACGCTGACGTCGCGTTTGAATATTTTTTTAACATGCAGTTGAATCACATTATTCAGATGACGGTTTTCAACGCCCTCTACCTTGACCGGGCCTACCTCGGGAATGAATATATTCCCCTGGGTGTCTACCAGCAGCTCCTTATTGAACTGATAGGCGCCCCACATCTGCAGATTGATCTGATCGCCCACGGTTATCAGGTATTTCGGATTAAAGAAGCGTGTCTGTTTGAATTTAAGGCATTGCGTGCCGAACAGATTTTGCCCAAAAACAGGCAACTGGTCATGTATAAACGCACCGACACGATCCTGCTGGTTAATTTTGATGTTGTTATTGGAGTGACGTGTGTTTTGAGGCGATGAAAATGCCAGTGACGAAAACTGGGTGGCACTGGTTGACTCGTCGTCGTCATCATCCTCATGGTTTTTTTGATCAAAGGCAATCAGCCCGGCATTGGTTTCGCTGTCGGACAGCCCGGACGGCGTGTTGGCCGCAGCCTGAGCAAAGAGCGGATTGAAACAGATCAGACCGACAAGGCAGATCAGCAGGAGAAACAGGCGATTCATATTTTTCATCAGTCAATATGCTCTTGAACAATATTAATAGTCATCTTGATCAGGAAGAACAAGACCAGCAACAAAATAAACAGATTGGTTAGCTCATAAAACTTTTTGGGATACTCGTATTCGTCGGCCAGATTAGGCGACTCAATTTCAATAACCGAGTTTTTCTGTTTGGCCACATTAACGGCGGCGGCATCAAAGGCCTGTTGAGCGGAGCGGTATTCTGCCTGCGCAAATTTCAGTTTTAACTGGATCCATTCGTAGTCCGACATAATCTGGTTCAGATGCCCATCGTCTTCGCGCTTGCTCAAGAGGTCCGAGGTCTGTCGTTCGATCTGTGTTTTCAGCGCTTCAATCTCTTCGCGCAGGGCTATAATTTTACTGGAGTTGGGCTGCATGAACGACGAAAAGGCAATCAGATCCGTTTGCTTTTCAACCAGTTTACTTTTGAGCTGTGCCATCACGTTACCCACCACCTTGGCGGACTCAGTCGGGTCAAACATGCCATTGGTGTTCTGCCATTCCAGCACCTGTCTGCTGATTTTGAAGAGTTTGATTTTGGACTCTTTCAGTTGTTTTTTGGCAAAGGCGTATTGTTTGTCGGCCACGGTGTTAGACACGCGGTTGACGAAACCACGGGCCTCTTCAATCAGGGATGCCGCCAGCTGTTGCGCTCTTTCGGCAGAAAATGCCCTCACCTCAATATCGATTTCGCCTGTTTTGGTGTCGACCGAGGCGTTGACCATCTTGCGATAGTAATCAAGATATGCCTTATCGCTGGCGTCGCTTTTAAGACGCGAAAGCAGGTCAATCCGGCTGGACTGGTAGTGGTTTTTCAGATCCAGGCTCTTTTGCAGCGAGCTCATGGCTTCCCGTGAAATTAAATACTCCCGGGTCAGGAATGTTTCAGCGGTGTTGGCAGGGCCGCTGCTGCCAAAAATTCCGGCAGAAATAGTAATGGGTGATTGATCGAGGTCTTTTTCAATGATGATTTTTGCGGTACTGACATACATTGGAGATTGTATGAAAACAACATACAGCGCCCAGAGCAGCCAGGGAGCCAGCACAACGGCGCTGAATAATTTATGCGTTTCGATGGTAGAGCGGGCCCTGGTCCATGCCGGATGAGCATGAGCATAGGTCAGCCTTGCCTGTTGATTAATTTTGGGCACAAGGTATTTGCGTGACAGTGAGGCAACCTGCCTGTATGCCTTTTTAATACGTTTGACCTGGTACAGCTTCGCAAGACGCCTGCTGGTTTTTTTAAACCGCTTATCCTTGTATAAAGCAGCAACCTGCCTGTAAATCCCTTTAAATCTTTTCAAACGGCTTTCCACCAGTCCATATTCGAAAGAAATTTAATCCTACGCCATTCCTCATTAATCCTCAAGCGTGATTTATACCGTCGCAACGACTTTAGTCAGGGATTCGTACAGGCCAATTATTTCCTCAATGTCATTTGACTGAAGAATGTTCCCTTTATTGATAAAAATACCTCGATTGCAGAATTTGCGCAGGGTTCCCATGCTGTGGGAAACCATCAGCATGCCCTTGTCCTGTGATTTTTGAGCGAAGACCTGCTCGCTCTTTTTTTTGAACTGACCATCACCCACCGATAAGCTTTCGTCAACCACATAAAAGTCGAAGTCAAAAGCCATCGAAATGCCAAAGGTTACGCGTGAGCGCATCCCCGAACTATAGGTCTTAAGCGGCATGTCAAAATAATCGCCAATTTCAGCAAATGCCTCAATAAAGGCAATTTTCTGCTGCATTTCTTCGCGCCCAACTTCCATTAATCGACAGATAAACTTTGTATTTTCCCTGGCCGTTAAATGCGGCATGAACCCAGTTCCCACGCCTACGGGCCAGGAAATGGTGCTGGTGCGCTCTATCGTTCCCTTATTGGGTTTTTCAACACCACAGAGCAGGCGCAGCAGGGTTGATTTGCCCGCACCGTTTGGACCAACCAGGGCAAGGCGCTCGCCGCGCTCGACCCGGAAAGACAGGTTTTCAAAAACAAGTTTGCGCCGGCCCTGAACCTTGTAGGATTTGCTTACATTTTGAGCTATGATCATCGCTGCTGTATCTCAATTAATATTCGCTCACGACTGACGGTATACAATCCCAGTCCAAATACCAGGGATATGATGCTGCATTTAAACAGATAGACCGGATCGGTATAGTCCTGATGCAGGGTCGCTCCACTGAAACACTGACGAATAATTTCGATGTACTGAAAAACCGGGTTGTACAGCATGATCTCGCGCAGTGGTTCAGGTAAAAGTTCAGCGCTGAAAAATATGCCTGATAACATATAAAAAATACGCATTAAGATCGTCATGGTTGTTTTGATGAAGGTAAAGAAAAAACAGGCAATGGCCAGTGTGAGGCCAACCCCCAGCGCAAGACACACAAATGACAGGGTATTTAACAGGAGATAAAACAGATTGTGAACCTGCCAGGGAATTCCAAGCCAGCTGAAAGCGGCAAGAATCAGCATGAAAATGATGAAACTAATGGAAAATTCCGACAGGACAGTGGCAAGCAGCGTATCAATTGGTCTTATTTGCCTGAAATTGAAAAGATCCTTGTTTGCCTTGATCAAATTGGTGCTGTTTTGAAAAGCATTACGTATAAACAAAAAAGATATGGCACCCAGCATGATAAAAAGCGCCGGGGCCAGCCCGCCGGAATTGGCCATGCCAAGGGATGAGCGCATAACCATCCAGATGACCACGTGCAATACAGGCTCAAAAAAAACGAGAAAAATTCCCATTGAGCGGCTGCTGTTGATGGATGTAATGAATTTTTTTTGTATATTTCGAATGAGTAATGCAACAATGGATGCTCTCATTACCTGCCAGGAAGTTCTGACCTGAGTCGCCATTTCCAATGCCCCTTTCAAAAACAAGGACCAGAATCACTGGGCACTTTTGTTTGGTTTTTGTACTGCTGTATTATTTTCCTGAAAAAATAATACAGCAGTACTCAAAAATGTTAAATCTACGAGGAGAGCAGGCGAAGTGAAGCTCACTGCGAAAAATCTTTAGCCAGTGTAGCCGTCGTTATCGCTGTCGTGAGAGAACGCTAACGCACCGCCAATTACCAAAGCAATTAAACCTAATCCTATTAACCAGTTCATTTATATATCCTTATATTATGATTTAAAGTCATTGTCAGTATTAGCATTTTCACCCGAAAAATCAATTATTATGATAAAAAAAAACAGTCTCTGTTATTTCTTGAAAATTTATTGGGCAAGGAGATTTTTTATGGTCTGAAAACGGGTGATCGCGTACCGCAAAAACCCATCGTGGCGAGACGAATAAATATCGCGCAGAGTGTTAAGATTGTTGTAAGAAATCATCTCATCGCAGTAGCCTTGTACCGGGACTTTGATTTTCTGATTGTCAATGAGAAGAGACAGCGAGGGTGGCCTGACAAGATGGCCTGTATTGAAAATATACCATTGGATAAACTGTAAGTAGCGTTTCTTTAAATCGCTTTGCTGCAGGGCTGCCAGGTAGGCAGTCTGGATGGCCTGTGGAGAGGGCTCAGCTGCCGTTGCGACGACGTCATATATAGCCCGGGCAAAATGAACGATGGGTTTGAAATGCAGCATGGCCTCAAAACCAACGCTGCTGTTGGCAACGAAAACAACCCTGGCGCGCGACAGGATGTCGTGTAGTTCACCTGCCTTGATAAACTGGACCCAGGCTGAACGCCGTTTCATTCCTAAATATCTCAGTGAGGGTCTGATTGGATGACATTTGAACAGAACCCTGATTTTATACTGCTCAGCCCAGTCGATAACCGCGTGCACAATATCGCGAAGACTGTAGGCGGAGCCGAAGACCAGAGAATCATCATCGGGTATCTGCAGGGGAAAGAATACGTCGAACGGCGGTATGGGTGCCGTCTGCTGCAGATATTTGGTCGTTTTGCACTGCCTTACTTCCTGACAGAATGCTTCTGCCTGTTGACAGTCGATAATATCCTCGTAAGCATGCTTCCCATAGTGTGAGCTGGTTGAGCCCCAGCCATTACGGTCGATAGTAAAAAAAAACGGATAGATTTCCTGCATATAAAAAAAGAGCCTGTCATCCTGAAACTGAATTTTGTTGCCGTGTGGAAGATAAATAACCTCATGTGGCAGGCCGCTGATGAACTCAGGCGTAATTTTTTCATGCGGGAGGCAGATAATTTCGGCGTTTTCATTATTGAGTACATGCGCATCCCGGATAATTTTGGGAAAATACTGCCAAAAGAGGCGTGTATGGTCATGAATTCTACGCAGAGCGCTGTTAAAGGTGTACTTTATGCCTGCTTTAAAGGGCAGATCTACCCGGCGCGTGATGACGGCGATTCGTCTCTCTGATGACAATGACGGACCTAAGGTGTTATCAAACGGACGCACTTCGGCATTGCAGCACACAACACTATGGTCTGAAAGCTGACTGGAAACCAGATCCTGTCCTAAATCCTGATAAAGCGGAGATCGGCTCCGTTTTATCAGCCTCATCAAATCAGCTGTATTTTTAAGATTCTGTGACCTTGCCTTGTTCAAAAAGCGGAATGTTGCCCGAGAGGGTTGTATCCATAAAGCCGGCGGAGCCATTGCATTAAACATATTGGATGAAAAAGCAATGGATGTGGCATGCAGCCTGTTTAAAAAAATGAGCAGGTCCTTTTGTACCAGGCTGTCGATGCGCAAATACAGGGTATTGCAGTCTGCGTTACTCAACTTATCAAGGACGATGGGCAATAAGTCCTGTTCATTATCGGTAAGGGATGTTTCTGTACTGAAAGATATTTCTATGGCGCGGGCGGATTGCCTGAGTAATGCTGCCTGTTCTGAAAAACTGAGAGGGGGGTTAACAACATGCAGGTGCACAAGCTGTCCGGGTGAGTGGTAATTGATGGCTGCAACAAACCCTGTGGCAAACCGGCTGAATTCATCCCCCCGGCAGTAACTGACAATCTGCATTGAATACAAAGATAAGATCCCTTTAACTGCTTCATCGCGACATTCTAGCAAAAAGATTGGGTATGACCAACAGATCGATAATTTAAGCCCGCGCCTTGTGAATCGTATGTGGTTGAGATTTTATGAAACTTATGTGATAGTGAAAGCGGGAGTTAGTTAATGGATTAAATTTAAATTATGGATAGCCTTATGTTTAATAATAAAAATATTTTGGTAACAGGTGGAACAGGATCTTTCGGTAAGAAGTTCATTAAAAATGTTCTGAGCAATTATTCTCCTAACAGAATCGTAGTGTATTCCCGCGATGAACTTAAACAGGCAGAAATGAGTGAGTTCATAAATGCTCCCTGTATGAGATATTTTATTGGGGATGTTCGCGACAAGGCACGTTTAAATGAGGCCATGCATGGGATTGACTATGTCGTTCACGCCGCAGCATTAAAGCAGGTTCCTGCCGCAGAATACAATCCTCTTGAGTGCATTAAAACCAATATTCATGGAGCTGAAAATATCATCAGCGCCGCAATCAATAATCGTGTAAAAAAAGTGATTGCATTGTCAACTGACAAGGCAGCCAATCCTGTGAATCTTTACGGTGCAACCAAACTGGCTTCAGACAAGCTGTTTATTGCGGCTAATAACATGGCTGGCAAGGATGGGACCATTTTCTCTGTTGTTCGTTATGGTAACGTTGTTGGTTCACGAGGTTCAGTCGTGCCCTTCTACCTGAGACTGCTCAAGGAAAAGGCGACTTACCTGCCCATTACTGATAAGCGCATGACCCGATTCTGGATCAGCCTCGATCAGGGCGTTGATTTTGTAAACAAAGGCTTTATGCGCATGCATGGTGGAGAGATTTTTGTACCTAAGCTCCCGTCCGTGCGAATAGTGGACCTTGCTGAAGTGATGGCTCCCAACCTGGAAAAACGATACATCGGTATAAGACCAGGTGAAAAGCTGCACGAAATCATGTGTCCGGCAGATGATTCCCATCTGACTCTTGAGTTTATGGATCACTACGTTATTCGACCGACTATCAAATTTCATCGCGGGGACGTGAACTACACCCTGAATGCGATGGGAGAGGTTGGCATCGCGGTTGAGGACTCTTTTGAATACAGTTCGGGTAAGAACGATCATTTCCTCACCATGGCAGAAATCAGGCAATTCAACGAAATGGCCCTGGGCAGCAAACTAAGGGCGGATATAGATGCCCTTGGTCTTGGGAAAAAACTGAAAGTCGAAGAACTGGTAATGGATTAGTCTTAAATTTTCTGGCGCTGTGACCACAGGAACGTGGTCATGGCACCAAAAATTAACCAGTTTAAGAGTTATGCTGCCTGAATTAGGATGAGATGGGTTCGTCATGCGTTATATAAAAGAAATAAAAGACTATCTGACAAAACAAAGTGATGTAAGAAAAAAAGTACGCTCTTATTTTCTTGACCGGATAACGCTGCTTTTACGTGGAAAAAAACCACTGAGTCATCAATATCCCTACGAGCTTCTCGATCCGTTTATCATCTATGGTGATGTTTCCGGTTTTGCCCGCTTATATCTTGTTGGTGACAACTGGAAAAATAAATCGGATCCCAAGCCAATCGCTCTGATGGTAGGGTTTAATGATTGGAAATTTGGCTTTACCAGTGATTACCTTCCTGAATACAGAACCGTATTTTCACCCAGAAAACACGTTGGCATGGGGCTTGTAAAAGCCATTTATTCGCTGGTAGAAAAGCCGTCCGTCATCATTGTCTGGGGCTTTACCGACGGTTATTTTTTACGAAAATATGCGTTAAAAAACAATATCCCCATCTATAGAATGGAAGATGGTTTTGTCCGTTCTTCCGCGCTGGGAGCATCGCATGCCACGCCTTACTCGATATGCCTTGATAAAACCGGCCTGTATTATGATTCTACTCAGCCTTCCGATATTGAAACCATTCTGAATACCTGGCCTTTCGATAAGGATCCTGATTTGCTTAAAAAAGCAGAAGGGGTCTTGAATACAATCAGTGAACTGAAGATTTCAAAATATAACCCGGCACGTTTCTCTGCCAATACTACTATCCACTCCATAAAAACGACCAAAAGGGTTGCGGTATTAGGACAGGTCTATTCGGATGCCGCCATACGTTATGGCAATCCCGATGGCTGGTCGACAGAAGAGCTGATTCAATTGGCACGGCTTGAAAATCCCGATGCCGAAGTGCTGTTTAGGCCCCATCCCGAAACCTATGATGGCTACAAAAAAAACAAGATAAAACGGAAAAAAGTTGAGTGCTTTGCGCAGATCATTTCACCAGAAGAGCCTATTATTGATTTTCTTGAAACGGTTGATCACGTCTATACCATTAACTCGCTTTCCGGTCTGGAAGCGCTTATTCGAGGCATAAAGGTTACCGTAGTTGGCGCGGCATTTTATGCCGGCTGGGGATTAACCGATGACCGAACCGAAATGCCGCGAAGAGATGCCACCCGAACCCTGCTGGAACTGGTTGCCGGGGTGTATTTAATCTACCCACGCTATCTGGCGGATTTAAACAACAGTGAGCGCGGGCTGAAGGCCGCCTGTTTAAAAATTAAAGCCGATTATGAATATAATCTGTTTGAAAAAAGCCGCCTGCTTGCGCTGACTAATATCGAAAATCTTGCCATGAAAAGCCGCTCCATGTTTTGGCCACAATTGTTTTTTGTAGACAATCTGGAGGGTGCGGTAAAAGACGGTCTTGTTGATAAAATCAATTTCTCAAAAATGATTGATAATAATCCGGGCAGGCTGTACCAGACCGTGTTCATGTTTTCCATGGCGGGGGCTATTGAAAGCAGCCAGGCACGTGATATATTTTTAACCAAAACCCGCGATTATATTGATAAGGATATTTATAACGACCTGTTATTGGCCCTGAATGATTTTCATCCAGGCGATTACGTTCACCGACAATTGAGCTGGTTACTGGGCCAGAATGAAGAATACAGCCAGTCTGTAGATTTGATAGCCTCCAGGACCACGATCATGGAAGAGCCTATGGAGCAATCTGAGGACAATCCAGAGCCTCCAGAGTATCCCGTTCTGCCAAGAAAGCTGGTTAACGATGAATCCGCCAGGGTTCTTTTGCAGCTGCATGATACCCACAAAGAATATAAAAACTACGGCGAAGCCATAGAGGCTGCAAAACAGTTATTTATTTCGGGTCATGCCTCCACGGTTTTATTCATGAAAATGGCTCAACTGGCTGAGCTTACCTTCGATACGAATTCTGCGGTTCAGATTGCTTCCTTTTTACAGAAGATTGCGTTTATGGCGCATAATCGTGGAGGCCTGCATATCGAGCTGGAAAATGCGCCAACGGAGTTATCAGAAGAAAATATTGACTACCTTATGGAAAGACTGGTCTTACAGTTGAAGACCAATCCAGACAGAATTAATAAAAGCTGGGCTGTATTTAAAAAATATTTTAACAACCCGGAATATTACAATGTCTTACGTGCGATCTTAAGACTGGATAATGATCAAAGCATACACAAGGCACTGGCTTATCTCGAGATTGATGAGCTTGCGCGTGCCAAATCAACCATGGAAACCATCATTAAAACGGGTGAGTTATCTGACAAAATATACGTCACCTACTCCAAAATTCTCTCTACCATGGGCGAGAATGAGCGGGCTCTGAGTCTGATAAAAAAATCAGTCCATCAGCAGTATACGCATGATAATGTGACCGAACTGCTGCGTCTTCTCAAAGGACTGGGTCGTTTTGAAGAGGCGATGAGCTATGCACGGAAGGCCAGAATTAAAAAAATAGACATTACGGATGAAGGGCATATCATGCCGATTCATTTTGGCCTGCAGCAAATTGAAGAAGGCTACCGGTGTTTTCTTGATACAGCACTCAGAAATAAACTGATTCGCTATTACGGTGCTGATAAATACAACCAGACCGGCAGCCTGAGCGCCCATAACCTGTTAATCATCTTCAGTTCTGGTCCAGCGGAGGAAATTCGTTTTGCCTCAATGTATCAGGAGATGACAAAAGCGCTGGGTGCCAGTAACTTTAAACTGACCTGCGACTATCGTCTGCTCGATCTGTTTGAGCGCACCTTTCCCGATATTCATTTTATTCCAGTCAGAAGAACCCGGTTTTTTACACCGCAGTATCCCCGCGAAGATTATAACCTGCTGCCAGGTAATGATTTGATTAATGCACTGGATAACCGTGGTCATCAGGCCGTAGGTGAGGCAGATCAAATCATACTGTTCACGGATTATATCTGGCAGTTTAGAAAACAGTATTCCTCGTTTCCTGGCAAGCCTTACCTGAAATACGATCACGCCAAAACGGACAGATTGAAACAGCAGCTTCCCAAAAACACCCTTCTGGTTGGCCTGTGCTGGCGAAGTTTCCTGTCAAATGCCATGAGAAATGTTCATTATCTGACGATTCAGGAAATCGAACCCATTTTTAAAATTCCAGGCATCACCTTTGTCAGCCTGCAATACGATGATGCTTCCGAAGAAGTCAGCTGGATAAACGCCCGTTATCCCGGGAAATTGATTGATTTGGATAATATTGATCAGTTTAACGACTTTGACAGCGTGGCCTCGTTGATGAAATGCCTGGATTACGTTGTAACGCCCAATTCCGTGGTCAGTGATTTAGCCGGGTCGCTGGGCTGTTCCGGGTTTATTTTTTCTACGCATGCCGAGATGCACTGGCGCAGAATTGACGAATCAGGCACCGATGTCTGGTTTCATTCGATGAGGCATATCAATGCGGATTTTGGTAATAATGAATTACTGGTATCTAAAATAGTCAATCAACTGAGTCAGCTGGCCAGACAGGCGCATCAATCGCGCTCGGAACAGCTTGCGGAAATAATCGAATAAAATTTTACTGGATGACGATAAAATGGATGATAAAAATTTTTTTCATGTGGTAATCGCCTCTGATTCGCTCAGTCTGCCGCGGCCATGGAACCAAAAAAATCTGCAGGATTCCCCGGAAAGCTTTTTTCGTATTGATCAAACCTATCCTTTCTTATTGAAAAAAAAGCTGACATCCCTGATGGACGAGGAAGTGATTGTATCGAATTATGCGGTCAGAGGCTCTTCCATACAGCGACCCTCGGGAATAACACCGGATCTGTTCTCCTGGATGAGCTCCGATATATCAATCATTCATCACGGAATCGTCGATTGCTGGCTGAAAGATGATGGCGAAACGCGCATTCCCAAATCCAATTTTACGGATTATGTAAAAAAGATTATGGAAGACAAGCTGCGATGGGGGCCGAAAACACCCCTGATCGTGATTGGGATGCTGCCAACGAATGAAAGAATGTTAAGTAAAAATGCCAGACAGAATGATGTGATACATGAATTTAATGAGGTGCTGCGTGAGCATATCAGGTCGGATGTGTCGATTTTTATGGACATGGAAAAATTTGATGAGGCAGATAAGGCGAAGATGGTACACGAAGACGGCCATCATCTAAGCCGCTATGGTCATATGATGTATGCTGAGCATTTATGTGAAAATATTAAAAAATTATGCGGAATCAATCTGCCAGAAATGGCTTGACCCTAATTTGACTTATCACGGAGATGGATTTTAATGATTCCTTACGGCAAACAGGATATTAACCAGGATGATATAGATTCCGTAATTGCGGTTCTAAAATCTGATTTTCTGACTCAGGGACCGATGGTCCCGCAGTTTGAACAGAACCTCGCTGCTTATTGTGGTGTTGAATATGCCATTGCCATGAACAGCGCCACGTCGGCCCTGCATGTTGCCTGCCTTGCGCTGGGGCTGGGAGCCGGAGACTGGTTATGGACAAGTCCGGTAACCTTCGTTGCATCGGCCAACTGTGCTTTGTATTGTGGTGCACAGGTCGACTTTGTTGATATTGATCCGGCTACATATAATATGTGCGCTGATCGCCTGGAGCAGAAGCTTATCCGGGCTGAAAAGGAAGGAAAGCTGCCGAAGATTGTCATTCCTGTTCACCTGGCAGGGCAGTCCTGCGATATGACGCGCATTCACGCACTTGGCCAGAAGTATGGATTCAGGATCATAGAGGATGCCTCTCATGCCATTGGCGGACAATATCTGGGCCGACCCGTTGGCGGCTGCCAGTATTCTGATATTACCGTGTTCAGTTTTCATCCTGTGAAAATTATTACAACGGCAGAAGGTGGGATGGCAACGACCAATCAGCCTGCTCTTATGGAAAAGATGCAGTTGCTGCGCAGTCACGGGATTACCCGCGATCCTGCGTTAATGAAAAATCCCATGGCGGGCGGATGGTATTACGAGCAGTTGGAGCTGGGTTTCAATTACCGAATGACGGAGCTTCAGGCGGCTCTTGGTGTCAGCCAGCTGACGCGGCTGGATGAGTTTGTTGCCAGGCGACATGAGTTGCGCCTGAGTTACGATGAGCGTTTACGCGATCTGCCTGTTACAACGCCGTACCAAAACCCAGATGCCCGCTCCGCCCTGCACCTATACCCTGTTCTCCTGGATCTGGAGCGAACCGGTTCAGGTCATGCGGCCATATTTCAGGCTTTGCGCGACAGAGGTATCGGCGTAAATCTGCACTATATTCCAGTCTATCGCCAGCCCTATTATCAGCGCATGGGATTCAATGCGTCTGATTACCCCGTTGCTGAGCATTACTATAGTCGAGCGATCAGCCTGCCAATGTTTTCAGGTTTGAGCGCCAGTGATTTGGACTGCATTATTACAACATTACAAGAGATACTTTTATGACAGCGCAATACTATCCTGAGCTTATTATCGAATGTGCGAACTCACATTCGGGGAACAAGGCGACTCTCGAGGAAATTGTCCGGGCAGGAGCCAGGTTTAACTATCCCAATAAATCGATAAAATTTCAGATATTTTCCCCGGATGGCCTCGCGCTGAAAGATTTTTCCTGGTACAAAACCTATGAGGAAATTACCTTTGACAAGGCATTCTGGCAGGAGCTTATTGCAACGGCGCATCAAGACATAGGCAAAGTCTGGCTGGATCTTTTTGATGTTTACAGTATTGATGTACTGCGCAGTAATCAGCATTTGATTCATGGCGTTAAAATTCAGGCTTCTGTATTGGAAAACTACGAAATACGTGAAGCGCTCAGGCAAATGGATTTGAGCTCACTCAACGTCATACTGAATATTTCCGGTTATGAGCTTGACGAGGTGGTGAGGCTGGCAGCAGAGTTTCAGGCCTTTCATTTTCGTGAAATCATCCTGCAGGTGGGCTTTCAATCGTATCCAACAGAAGTTAAGGATACAGCCCTGCAAAAAATAGCTGTGATCAAGTCCCTGTTCAGTAACAGGGTATGCATGGCTGATCATGTTGATGCCAATACACCGGCTGCTCTGGATATTCCCGTGCTGGCTCTGGCCCATGGCTGTGATTTGCTTGAAAAGCATATTTGTCTTGATAGAGCGCAGACCAAATATGATTATTACTCCTCTCTGGAGCCACAACAGTTTGAGATGCTGTTTAAAAAAATTGGCGTCTGGCTTGAGGCTTCCAAAGGATATTTTATCAGTGCGGCAGAAAAGAACTATCTGGAAAAAAGTATCCAGATACCCGTAACACGGAACAACCTGCAATCCGGTCAATTGTTAGGATTGGCAGACATCAAATTCAGGCGAACTGATCAGACAGGTCTGACCTTTAATCAAATACGGCATATTCAGACACAAAAGAAAGTATTGAAGCATGATAAAAAGCTGGATTCGGCCATTTGCGAGGATGATTTCAGACAGGCGAAAATCGGTGTCATTGTTGGCGGCAGACTTAAGAGTACCCGCCTGGAAAGAAAAGCAGTTCTGCCGATTGATGGTCAGCCATCTGTTGAAATGTGTCTGGAAAACTGTCTGAACATTCCTTCGCAGGATGTGGTGATTCTGGCAACCTCCGTATTGAATGAGGATGCGGAGTTAAAAAATTATACCCTGGGTGGCCGCGTGTCATTTTTTCAGGGGGATCCGGATGATGTTATCTCACGATATGTGGCTGCGAGTGAGCAGTTCGGCATTGATGTGATTGTCCGCGTGACAGCCGACTGCCCGCTGACTTCTCCAGAAATTGCTGAAGCGCTGTTAAAAAGCCATTTTGAATCAGGCGCGGATTACACAACAGCCAATCATTTTGCTGTTGGTACCAACTGCCAGATTATTAATGCGACAGCCTTAAAGCGCGTTTTGGCTTATTTTAATCGCGCCGAGCTTTCTGAGTATATGACCTGGTATTTTGAGAATAATCCGGAGTTTTTCAAGTTAAATTATGTTGATTTACCTGAAAATCTGATTCGAAATTATCGCCTGACGCTGGATTACGCGGATGATTTGAACATGTTTGAAGCATTATGTGGAAAACTGAAAGCGGAGGGCCTCGAAAGAACAACCGCTAACGTTTTCAAGGTGCTTGATGAAAATCAGGACATTGCTGCGCTGAATTCCGGGATTCAACTGAAATACAAGACGGATGAAACGCTGATTCAGCAGCTGAATGCCAGGACACGAATGGCCCTGGCGTGAGGCCTAACCATATAAATCCGGCCCTTCAAGTCAGACCTGGATTTTTGCTTGATTTTCCGTGAACAAGCCGCGGTAAGTTGGCGTCCAGGCTGATTCCATTTTTTTGCAAACTCACCACGTCATCCCGAGCGCAGCGAGGGATCTCCCTGCAGTGGCAGGATCTGTAACATATCGAACGATACAAATCGTTCCACTCAGGATTCAATGAATTAATCAAATCATGCTTCTTTTTTCGAGACCACCCCTTGATTTGTTTTTCACGCTCAATGGCCACAACGATACCTGAACAAACTTCAAAATAAACCAGTCGATCCACATTGTATTTTTGGGTAAATCCAGCCACGAGTTTATTTTTGTGTTCATAAACACGGCGTATCAAATCATTGGTAACACCAGTATACAAAACATTATGGTGTTTATTGGCCAAGAGGTAAACATATGATTCCGTATGAATATCTATACTATTCCTTGCTGTATTGGACTGTGTTGTTACCGCAGATTCCTGATAACACAGGAATCGTATCAGAAAATACAGGCTGGATGGAACTGATAAGGCTCAATCCTTATCATATGTGCCACTGCAGGGAGCTCCCTCGCTGCGCTCGGGATGACGTGGTGAGTTACCAAAAAAGAGTGGGCAATAATGAAGCAAATTAATTAGGTGCCAATAGGCCAAGGCCCAACCTGTAACGGCTACGCTCACGCACCAGTCATTGATGGGAGCGTAGCCTTTTCCACGCCTGCAATCAGGCAATCAATATGCCTGAAAACTCCAGTTCCTGCTGCTCCAGCGGACAAAGGGTACTGGCTGGGTAGGCTGTGACATCAACAGGCAGGTTCTTGATGTCGTCTTCCGTAACATTGGGGGTAATGATAACCCGGGTCGTTTCTTTCGCCTGCAGGATCTGCGAAAACTGTCTTAAAAATATCCTTGGTTTTTCATGGTCGCTGGATGGTCTGTTCGCATAAATGTTTTTGATGAACAGCCTGTCTTCTCCAAACTGAACCTTGATATATCCCGTTGCAATCGTCGAATTGATCATGAGCCCCAAAAGACTCTCTCCCGGCCTGAGATCAAAACTGACTGTCGCTGTTTTATCAATATTTAAAAAACTGGCTCTGATGATTGCTGTTTCACGATATATTTCCCTGCAATTGCCGTTAATGTTTACCTGATCGGGTTTTAACAGCCTGATTTTATCCAGCTTAATGTCGCAGGGATCGCTGGTATCTTCGGTGGGGGCATGGGTCGTTGTCGACAGGGTCTTACTGAAAACCGAGCCAATCAGCTCATTACACAGTTTATGTGAAAAGCCTGAGGTATAGTGCATTTCATCGGTATAGAGCTGCTCCATGTTAGGTCGGGAATAATTTTCGCTTTTTATATAGTCCGTTACAGAGAAATAATTGATGTTATATTTTTCAGCCGTTTTTTTGTAAATACTGGGAACAACAGACTCGTTTTTCAGATGTCTGTCCAGTTCACTTAATGGCACAAATTCAAGAAAAAGCAGTTTGCAGCGCGACTCGGCTGCTGATCTTGCCAGCTCCTCCGTCATGGAACGAATCAGCTCTTCCGGATAACCATCAATGCTGTTGAAGTAGACATCGTTCAGCGTGTATTCAAAAATAAGCAGATCATATTGTTCCAGTAATTTCTTTTCCTTGATAATGGTTAAACCATACAGGCTCGAAATGCCGCCAAGGCCAAAGTTATTAACGCTTACGTCGTATAGTCTCTGCAGGCTTTCCTTAAATGCGGGCGCCCATCCTTTCAGCATAATGCTGTTGGAGCCGCCTATGATGGCAATTTTTTTGAGACCGTTTGCATTCCCGACGTTTTCCTGTATTTTTCTGCTCGTCTCAGAAAGAAGCTCGGAGATTTGTTTTTCACAGGAATAGCTCTGCGTTGCTCTTTCAAGTGAAAGCAGGCTGTTATGGTAGGGAAAATCATTAAGAACAGCTGACCATAATGAGGCCGCCTCATCGAACATGCCCTGCGCCAGATGCTGCTCAATCAGACGAATGCGTGGCTCAATCCGGTCTGGAAAGCGCTGCATGGTCTCACGATATTTTTCACAGGATAACCGCTCATTCTGAAATTCACGGATGATATCGGCATTGAGCAAATAATCATGGTAGGTTGTCAGATTACTGTTACTCGACTGATTGACATGCTCCAATGAATTGTTATAGCGAATAGACTCGACTTCCACTTCTTTCAGCATGGTTTTAATCCGGGCATTATCCGGATTTTTTTTCAGCAGTTTTTCAAGCAGTGTCTGGGCTTCATCAAACTCGCGCAGCTTGATATGAATATTGCAGGCGCTAAGCTCAACGGCGAGACTTTCCGCAAAGGCCTCCCGATATTGGGTGATATATTTTTTAGCCATGGGCCAGTTTAAAAGACGAACAAATATATCCACTTTTGTGTACAGTATCCGGGCATTGATGTCTGCCTTTTCTTCGTATTTTTTTATAATGGAAAGTGCCTGTTCAAACTTGCCTAATCGTGCCAGAACAGTTGCATAGGTGGCCAGATTTGCTACCTGATCCGGTGCTCGCTCATAGGAATACTGAAGCTGGATTTCCGCTTCTTCGAGGTTGTTCTGGCGCAGGTAAATTGAGGCCAGTCTGTATCGCAGGGCCAGGTTGTCCGGATCATCCAGAACGGCCTGCATGGCCAGACTTTCCGCTGAATGAAAATTACCGGATTTGATAAACGCGTCGATATCGTTGAGCACCATCATGGCAGGTAGATCCTTCTGAAATTAATCCTGCCTTTGATTCTAATCCTTTCAGTCCTCAGTGCAACAATCTTCTGGAATATTTCTGGATTCGTAAATAGTAGTCTGATAGCATGATTTTGCTTACAGGGATAAATGAAACACGTCACATTGGAAAAACAGGGATGCAGATTGTTATTCGCGCTGATTCATCAATATTGATTGGTTCTGGTCATGTCATGCGTTGCATGGTGCTGGCAGACAGTCTGAGGGATGCCGGCCATTCGGTATTTTTTATTTGTCGCGACTTGCCCGGCAATTGCCATGAGCTGATCTTAAAGCATTCCCATGCCTGTAAATTACTTCCCTATTCAGCCCAACAGAAACAGGCTTACTCTGTTGTTGGCGCAAACGATGATTACGCTAAATGGCTGGGTGTCAGCCAGCAGCAGGACGCAGACGAAACGCTGTCGGCCATCTCGGGACACGAGGTCGATCTGCTGATCACTGACGTGTATGGCCTGAACCGGGACTGGGAGCTGGCCGTTAAGGCCCATGTCAAACGCTTAATGGTTATCGATGACCTGGCCAACCGGCCACACGAGTGTGATGTACTTCTGGATTACAACCCCTACAATAACTACCTCAACCGCTATGACAGCCTGGTTCCGCGTTCCTGTAAAAAACTCCTGGGACTGCGGTATGCCCTGATCAATCCGGCCCTGGCAGCTGTGCGCAGAGGACGTCTTGATAAAAAGGCCTCTCCGATATCCTCTGTGCATTCTCTGTTGGTTTTTCTTGGTTCGATGGATGCGAAAAATCTTACAGATGTTGTGCTGGCTCAGCTGATTCAGTCGCGCTGGAGCCGATGCCGCGTGGACGTGGTGCTGGGGGCGCAAAACCCTTATATTGACGATATTATCAATAAATATCGCGACTGGCCTGATATCCACTTTCATATTCAGCCAGCTTACTATTTCGATTTGATGATGAAGGCTGATATGGCCATCAGTGCTGCCGGAATCAGCATACTTGAGCGACTGTACGTTGGGCTGCCGTCGATTATTGTCAAGGCGGCCGACAACCAGCAGCAGATCTGTCAGGACCTGAGCGAGCGAGACCTGGTGGTATACGTCGACGATACCTCACGCCTGGCAGAAACCATCGATCACCTGCCTGATGATATTATCAGGCGCCTGCAGTCTAAAAATGATTTTTTTAGCGCCAATGGTGCGTTGTTACAGGATTTGCTGAATGAAATCAGCCATCTTTCATGCCCGGCATGATGAGCAGATGTAAAAACAGGATTTTTAACCAATGAGTGACCATTGAATACTATGAAAAAGAAAATACTCTTTACAGGTGGTGGGGGAGCGGCGACGGAAGCGCTCTGGCGATTCTTATCCAATAAGTACGATCTCTATTTCGGTGATGCCTGTGTCGATTCGATTGATGACCGCATTCCGGCAGACAGAAAAGTATCGCTGCCCTTTGCCAATGATCCTCAGTTCCTGAGCCGCCTGGCAGAAATCAGCGACAGCCTGCAGCTTGATATGATTGTTCCTGGTGTGGATGAAGAACTGCCCGTCCTTTGCGATAACCGCCATAAAAACCTCCCCGAAATTTTTGCGCCGCCTGCTGATTTCGTTCGACTGATGCTGGACAAGCTTGACTGCATGAATGCCCTGCAGAAAGCCGGACTGAGTGTGCCGCAAACGCGCCCGGTAACAGAGGCCGCCCAGATTGGTTTTCCGTTAATTGTCAAGCCACGTTCTGGCAGAGGCTCCCGCGGTGTCTGTGTGTTGACGTCGGAACAGGAGATTGCCGCCTATCAGTTATTGTATAAGGCACAGCCTGAAACCTTACTGGCTCAGCAGCTGGGTAAGGGGGATGAATATACCATTCTGGTTGCTGGAAACAGGCAGGGTGAACTGACCGCCATTGTTCCTGTCCTGATTGAGCAAAAACGGGGAATAACCATCCGGGCAAGAACTGATCTCAATGAAAATATCATTCAATACGTAAAAGCCTTTCATGCGGTATTTAAGCCACATGGCGTATACAACATTCAGTGTATGCTGACCGCCGATGGTCAGGTTTTACCATTCGAAATAAACCCTCGCATATCGACAACCTTCTGCCTCAGTGTCGCAGCAGGGTTTGATCCCTTTGCGGAGGCCCGCGTGGACCAGGACTCGATTTTCCTCCCCCGCGAAACCATTTGTCTGAAAAGAAACTGGTTCAATAATATATATCCGGCATAGCACAAGGAGTTGCGAGATGGAATTCACAATAGCAGACAAGACAATTGGAGATGGGCATCCGGTTTTTGTGATTGCCGAAATTGGCTCCAATCATAACCAGGATTTTGACCTGGCTCTTCAGCATATCGATGCAGCGGCAGAAGCCGGCGTGGATGCGGTCAAGTTCCAGACCTTCAAGGCCTCGAATCATGTATCCCGATATGCCCATATGCCTGACTATTTAAAGGGCTACGACAATATCCACGAACTGATTCGTACGCTGGAGCTTAATCGCGACTGGCAGCAGGCCCTGCGTGACTACGCAACGAAAAAGGGCGTGATTTTCTTTTCCTCCCCCTGTGATTATGATGCCGTCGATGGTCTGGAGGCTATTGGCGCACCGGCACATAAAGTCGCGTCCTTTGATATTCCTGACCTCGATTTGGTGCGCTACATTGCGAAGACCGGCAAACCCGTACTTTTGTCCACGGGCCTCGCTGACTGGATGGAGATTCAACGTGCGGTTGATGTGTGTCGCCAGGAAGGCAATAACAAAATTGCACTGTTTCAATGCACGTCGCTGTATCCCGCACCAGCACATCTGTCCAATTTGAAAGCGATGCTGTCTATGAAGCAGGCGTTTAATGTTGTCACGGGTTACTCTGATCATACGATGGGCGACACCATTCCTCTGGCCGCCGTTGCCATGGGAGCCTCCATTCTCGAGAAGCACATCACACTGGATAGAAATCTGCCTGGTCCTGATCATGCCTTTGCCATGGAGCCAGATGAATTATGCACCATGATGCGAAAAATCCGTGAAATTGAAGGTGCCATGGGTGATGGTGCGAAAAACGGTCCGCGAATTGAAGAGATGGATACCTTTGTAAATGGCCGGCGTTCCCTGCATGCGAAGCAGGACATTAAAACCGGGGATATCATTACGGAGGCCATGCTGGTAACCAAGCGACCCGGTACCGGCATTCAGCCGCATGAGAAAAACAATCTGCTGGGTAAGAAAGCGCGGGTTGATATCAAGGCGGATCAGTGGATTGACTGGAGCATGGTTTAATAAATCAGGGACGATCTGAGCTGATGACAATTGTAATTACAGGCGCCAATGGTTTTTTAGGCAGGCATCTTGTTTCGGTATTCCAGCAGGAAAACACCCCTGTTGTGGAGCTTGTCCGCACCACGGATGGCAATAAGGCCGCCTGCGATCTGGCAGACAAAGAGCAGGTTACTGAGCGGTTTAAATCACTGTCGCCCGATTTGCTTATCCATTGCGCGGCATTTGTGCCGCAGTCCCTGGCCGATTATCAGAAGGCAGAGCTTTCGCTCAATAATACCCGGATGCTGGATAACCTCCTGTCGGCAACCGATTGCCCGATAATCTACATTTCATCGATGACTGTGTATGGTGAATCGACGAAACTGTCACGCTCGGAGCCTGATGCGGGTAATCCCTCCTCAGAATATGGACGCAGTAAATATGAGGGCGAGTTATTGCTGAGGCAAAGTGGCCGGGATTCGCTGGCTGTCAGGATTCCCGGTTTGTTTGGCGGAAATCGCCAATCTGGTCTTATTGCCAATCTGATTCACTCATTGAGAGATGGCAAAACGCCGAGCCTTCCGGATAAGCCCATTATATGGGCTGCGATGGATGTTATGGATGCCGCCCGGATCATCTATGAGTTGTCACAAACCACATTCACTGGATTTAATCCGGTGAATGTGGCGTATCCTGACGTCTATTCTATCAATCGCTTATTGTCTTATTGTAATGAGCACTTCAAAACAGAGTTCAACTGCGCCATTGCGCATCCTGAGTTCGCATTTGATCTGGCCTCACTGGAATCACGAGGCGTCAAACCAGATAATGATTTGCGACGGGCGTTGAATAACTATATGGCGGCTATTTTATGAATGAAACAAATCTCGACAGGTTTGAGCAGGATTTTGTTGCGCTGGGCAAGGCCATCAGTTCCTGGCGTGACGATCATGAGGCCCGTTCCGTTCTGGAGCCGAGTGCCTTTAAGACAAGCGCTGATTTAAAAGCGCACCAACGTCTGACCGACATGATTCTGCAGCATTTTCCTGGTGCCACGATTCTGTCAGAAGAAGATACCAGTCATCATGCTGAGCGACCAGATGCCTACTGGCTGATTGATCCTATTGACGGCACCGCCAGTTGGTATCATGGTTTTGACGGTTTTGTGACCCAGGCAGCGTATATTGAAAATAATGTTCCGGTATATGGTGCCGTGTATGCACCAGTCTTAAACAGGCTTTGGACAGCGATTAGAGGCAAGGGCGCAAAACGGAACGGGACGCCTTTGCCACGCCTCAGGCAAAGCAGCCGCATCAACCTGATTGACAATTACCCCCAGCCACAACGCGTGGCCAAGACCCTGTTTCAGGCCATGAACGTAAGCCAATACCTTGAGTGTGGATCCTTTGGCTTAAAAGCCTGCATGGTGGCGGATGGCGGTGCGGATTTATTTGTAAAGGATGTTTTATTTCGTGATTGGGATGTCGCACCTGTTGCAGTGATATTGCATGAAACAGGCGGGATCATGAGCGATTTGCGGGGCGGGGCAATTCCTTTTTCCGGCTCGTTTGAAAACAGCAGCGGATTAATCATTGCACGCGACAAGGCCCTGCATGAGCAGGCATTGGCCGTTATAAACCAGCATTGTCTTCAGGACTGTTAATAATAGCCTGAGCAGGCCCGGCGCACTGACGGTTGCTTTGCCGCGTCTTTATCGAACCGGGATTTGGAGAATCAGAACATGAAAAATATTTTGGTAGTTGCCGCCCATTCTGATGACGAGGCGCTGGGTTGTGCCGGCACAATGGCCAGGCATGTGGCTCAGGGTGATCGGGTGTCCGTTGTGTTTATGACCAATGGTGTTGGATCACGAGAGTCTGCCCGAGGCGACGAGGTAGATGGACGCAGCCGGGCCTGCCTCGATGCCTGCGATTATCTGGGGGTGAGTAAGATCTGGCAGCTTGATTTCCCCGATAATCAAATGGACAGCGTGCCTCTGCTGGAGGTGGTGAAGCCCCTGGCTGAGATTATTCAGGCAGCGCAGCCGCAGATCATCTACACGCATTTTTGCAATGATCTGAATGTGGATCATCGGGTGACGCATCAGGCGGTTTTGACCTGTTCGAGACCTATGGTCGGCAGCAGTATTGAAGCGGTTTATTGTTTTGAAGTGCTTTCAAGCACGGAGTGGAACAGCTGCTCCACGCCAAAATTCAATCCCAATATGATTGTGAACATCAGCGCATTTATCGAGAACAAGATGCGGGCCCTGAGCTTTTATCATGAAGAGATGAGGGCGCATCCTCACAGCCGATCCTACGAAACCGTCAAGGCTCTGGCACAGCTTCGTGGGGCTACGCATGGCTTTGAATACGCCGAGGCTTTTGAGATTGAGAGGCTTCTGGTGAAGTAACTTTCAGACGATTTATGCTCAGTGCATCATTTGTCCTCCCCGCGCAGGCGGGGATCCATGGTCAAATCAGGCTCGGGGCCAGCTCCAGGATAGATTCCCGCCTGCGCGGGAATGACAGTTCGGAGTTTTTGTCCGGCACAGAGCGATTTATGATGCGACAGCTTCCTGCATTTCCCGTTTTTTGCGCTCCCAGTCATCAGGAAAGATGGCCAGCCGGTGAATATTCAGGAAGGCATCATTTTTAAAATGATGATTATGAAAGAGCCCTTCTTCCCGGAACCCGAATTTGAGATGCAGTTTCACGACGGCCGGATTATTGGATAAAACCTCGCAGGACAGTTTCTTTAATTTCAGGGTAGAAAACGCGTAATCCAGGGCAAGCCGCTCCATGCGGGAGCCGGTTCCCCGGGGGGCATCAGGGGAGGCAAAAAATCCCCAGAAAGCGTTCTGGCTGTTTTTGTCTATGGCATAAAACCATACAACTCCCGTCGCCTTGCCCTCGTATTCGTACATAAAATACCGGCAGCTTTCGTCGGCACTGACCCGCTCCCACCATTTGAGGTGTTCGTCGGCGGAGATAAGATGGCTGGTATACATATTTCCCCTGACTCCCGGCTCGTTTCGCCATTGCCGTATCATGTCCAGCTCATCTGTTCGTATAGCCCGCAATATTCCAATCGTATTCATTATGATGTCCATCTCAAAAATAAAATGTTAACAGGGGTGTCGCTAAAATAGCCCACTCACGATCTCAGCCTGACAGCAAGGATTGAGGCCTCATTAAATATAATGGATATTGTTATCCAGCGCAGTATATTTGTGTATCAGACAGTCTGCGCCTACCTTTTATCCTCAGGCCTATGTCATAATCACCGTTGTTTTTATTTTTCCAACCAATGAGCATCCATGAAATACGCTGATTTACGGGACTTTATCGATCAACTGGAGCAGCGCCGTCTGCTGACCCGGGTTCATTACCCGGTTTCACCCGACCTTGAAATGACGGTTGTGTGTGATAGGACGCTGCGCGCCGGTGGGCCGGCTCTGCTCTTTACCCAGCCTAAAGGTGCCGGCATGCCTGTACTGGCCAATCTATTTGGCACGGTGGAGCGGGTAGCCATGGGGATGGGAGAGGAAAGTATCGCCGCGTTGCGCGAGGTAGGCAAACTGCTGGCGGCACTGAAGGAACCCGAGCCGCCGAAGGGGTTTAAAGACGCCTTCAGCAAGCTGCCTTTGTTGAAGCACGCACTCACCATGGCACCGAAATACGTCAGCAGTGCCCCCTGCCAGGAAGAGGTCTGGGAGCATGATGAGGTTGATTTGGCGCGTCTGCCCATTCAGACCTGCTGGCCGGGTGACGTGGCGCCACTGATCACCTGGGGGCTGGTGACCACCAGAGGACCGGATCAAAACCGGGAAAACATGGGCATTTACCGTCAGCAGGTTCTGGGGCGCAACAAGCTTATCATGCGCTGGCTGTCGCATCGCGGCGGCGCGCTGGATTTTCAAAGCTGGAAACAGCGTTATCCAGGTGAGCGCTTTCCCATTGCCGTGACCCTGGGTGCGGATCCGGCCACCATTCTCGCCGCGGTAACGCCGGTTCCTGATACGTTGTCGGAATACGCCTTCGCCGGTCTGCTGCGTGGGCAGCGTACACAACTGACGCGCTGTATCGGTAACGATCTGCACGTACCGGCCAGTGCGGAAATCATCCTGGAGGGTTACATCGATCCCAATGAAGAGGCGCTGGAAGGTCCCTACGGCGATCACACCGGTTATTACAACGAGATGCAGTCTTTTCCCGTGTTTACGGTGGAGCGCATGACGCAGCGCAAAAATCCGATTTACCACAGCACCTACACCGGCCGTCCGCCGGATGAGCCGGCGATTCTGGGTCTGGCCCTGAACGAGGTGTTTATCCCGCTGTTGCAAAAGCAGTTCCCGGAAATCGTGGATTTTTATCTGCCACCGGAAGGCTGTTCATACCGTCTTGCGGTTGTCACCATCAAAAAACAGTACCCCGGACACGCCAAACGCGTCATGATGGCGGTCTGGTCTTTTCTGCGTCAGTTTATGTACACCAAGTTTGTGATAGTCTGCGACGACGACATTGATGCACGCAACTGGCAGGATGTGGTGTGGGCCATGACCACGCGCATGGATCCCCTGCGAGACACGGTGATGATCGACAACACGCCTATTGATTATCTCGATTTTGCCTCGCCGGTGTCGGGGCTGGGTTCCAAAATGGGTATGGATGCGACCAGCAAGTGGCCGGGTGAAACGCAGCGAGAGTGGGGTAAGCCCATCGTGATGGACCAGGACGTGTTAAATACGGTGAATGCTTACTGGCAGGATTTGGGAATTTCTTTATGAACAGTGTGGAAATGGATGCCCAGGTGACGCGCATTAATCCGGTGACGGATAAAATCCTGGTGTTGCATCTTCTGCCTGAGCGCTACATGGATTACCAGGCCGGACAATACCTGCAGCTGATGTCGGCCGGAGAATGGCTGAGCTATTCCATTGCCAATGCACCTCTGGGTGCGCATAATTATGAACTGCATATACGCCATGATCCGCAGAATACCTGCAATCAGGCCTTATTCACGGAGATCAGGCAAACAGGCACTGTGCGCATTCGCCTGCCTTTTGGAGAATGTCATCTGGATCGACTGGACTCGGACTTACCCATCCTGTTTATCGCAGGGGGCACGGGTTTTGCGCCTATCAATGCCATGATTGAACAGTTGCTGGCAAGCGGCGATCAACGGCCGTTTGCATTATACTGGGGTGCGCGGTCGCAGAGCGATTTGTATCTGGACGAGAAGGTCAGGCAATGGCAGGCTCATGTCAGTCATTTTCGCTATCAATCCTTGTTGTCCGCTCCTGGCTCGACCGAGACGCTGGCGGGGCTGGTGCTGCAGAATCACGCACGTGACTTATCCGATTATCAGATAGTCATCAGCGGTCCTTTTGACATGGTCTACGCCACCCGTGATGCTCTGGTTGCCGCGGGTGTGGCTGAATCAAGATTGTATTCGGATGCGTTCGCATTTGAAAAAACAGGGAGTAAGTAATGGAAACTTTTTATCAACTGCTGGCTTTGCTGGGGGCGGGTTTGATTGTCTGGTACACATACCGCACGGTTAAAAACAGACCGGATCTGTTCAGCCGGGAAAATCTGAGCAAGAGCTTTTCAACGCTTGGGGTTCTGGCGCTGATATTGATTGTGTTTATCGCGATACTGGCTCTGATTCTGAGAAATACCTGATGTCGGCATGCCGGTAGGTTAATGAAATATTGACAATTATTCTCGCGCAGAAGCCGGAAAGTCAGGTATGATGGACTGTTATTAACAGGATGTGCATTGAAGCGAAGCTTAACTGGACTATATTTCGGCACAATGAGAATGAAATGGACTTTTTGGAGCAGAATTTTTGTTCTGCTGTTGGTTTTTGTCGGGGATAATTTTTTATCCCCGGCTTACGCACGCATTCATTTTGATAATCCTTTTGCCAATCCAGCCGATGTCCTGCAAACCCTGTTAACTAAGGAGCAACCCCAGAAACAAAACAGATTTGCCGTCACTTCGTGCACACCTTCCTCAGGATATGATTCATGCAGGCGCTATACCGCCTCGGGTGCTAACCAGACCTTTGTTGTGCCCTCCGGGGTGACGGTTATTTATGTGATACTGTGGGGGGCTGGAGGAGGGGGGCCTGACGGGACATATTCTGCGTCCCCTGGCGCTGGCGCAGGCGGCTATACTCTGGCCTCTGCTGTTGCTGTAACACCAGGCGAAACACTTAATATTACGGTAGGAAAGGGAGGGCAGACAGCCAGCCTTACAGGTACCTTTGGCGGTGGCGGACCTGGTGGAGCAGGTGTCCTTGCGAGGGGTTCCAGTGGTGGTGGCGGTACCTTTATCTGGCGAGGTGCGCCTTTTTCGGGCACGCTATTGTTGTCTGCGGGAGGGGGTGGCGGTGCCAGCTCTGGAGCCACAGGCTTCCTTGACGCAAATTATGGTCCGGGAGGAGGTGGTGGTGGTACTTCGGGTGCCACGGGTGGCACCCGAACAGGGCTTCCCGGAACGTCTTCATTTGGCGGCGGTACGGTTTCTACACCTGTTCCCTGTGCCACCCCCGCAACCAGTGGCAGCCAATACCAGGGAGGGGCGGGTGGAAGCGATACTTCAGCTGTTTCTGAAGGTGGCGGCGGTGGCGGCGGTGGGTATTACGGCGGTGGTGGTGGCCCATGCCAGCCTACCAGTGCTCTTAATACCGCAAATGGTGGCGGTGGCGGTGGCTCGGGGTTTATTGGCAGTGTTGGCGGTAGCTCTGCTGGAGGCAGCGGTACCGCCAACGCAGGTGGGGTACCGCAAGGTAACACTGACGCACAATACGTCGCGGGTATTGCTGTTGGCGGCTATTGTGCGGGTTCGAGCTGTCCCGGCGGTGATGGTATGGCCGTCATTCAATGGGAAAACCCCACCATGCGCATCCGCAAGAGATCAACAGGCGGCGTAGGTACCTTCAATTTCACTGGCACAAACGGATACAGCGCGGAAGCGATTACTACGGTTACACCTGGTACGATAAGAACTGGTACAACGCAAACGTTAACATCAATTGGTGTGGCTACTACCATCACAGAAGCAGCCGTCGCGGGCTTTACGCTGACTGACATTGCCTGCACGGGGCTTGGATCGGGTGGAACAGCAACGGTTAACCTGGGCTCACGTCAGGTCACCTTGAATGCAGCGGCAACGGTGTCAGGCTCAAACATTACCTGTACGTTCACCAATAAAGCTCCGGTAAGCCTGAGTTTGAGAACAACATGGGTCAATGGAAAGGTTAATGACGCGGTCACCTTATCCAGTTCCGGCTTTCCCAGCAACACCTCCGTCAATTCGATTTCGACAGGGAACAACTCAACAACCAGTTCGGCTGTCAGCCTCTTGTCGGGTGACGTTGGAACCATCTCGCAGTCATTTACCACTGGTTCGGCCAGTAATTACAACAGTACGCTCAGTTGTACGGGAAACGATACCCCTCTGTCAGGGAATCAGTTAACCATAGGCGTAAGCGATACCAGCGTTCTCTGTACGATGACCAACACCCGGATTCAGGCAACGGCGGCGGTCAGTAAATCGTCCAGCCCGGCTACAGGCACAGAGGTTTTACCGGGAGACACGATTACCTATACGCTGCAAACGGTTCTTTCCAATGCAGCTAATGCGGCCAATTTAATTCTGACGGATACGTTAACTGCCGGGCAGACGGCGGGAGCCATGCCTCCCGGCTGCAGCATTGCGGGGCAGGTGATTACCTGTACGCTACCGGCAGAGACAGTACCTGGTACCTACAATTTCACGTACACGACCACCGTCAACCCTGGTGTGACAGGTTCTGTAGGCAATTCCGTGGTTGTCAGCGGTGGCGGCAGTACGACTACCACTTCCTGCACGAACTGCACGACTACGCATCCGATCAAACCGGCAACGATTGCAGTGAGCAAATCGTCCAATCCGGCCACCGGTACGTCGGTGGGAGCAGGCGACAGCATTACCTACACCCTGCAGGCGGTGATCGGCTTGACTAACACCTCATCCCCTCTGGTATTGACCGATACCCTGAGTGCCGGGCAAACCAGAGGAGCATTGCCGGCAGGATGCACGGCCTCGGGTCAGGTGATTACCTGTACCATTCCGGCCGGCACGGTACCCGGTACCTACAGCTTTGCCTACCCGGCCACGGTGAATTCGACCGCGACCGGCTCGGTGAGCAACAGTGTTGTACCAACGGGTGGGAGCACCAACGCCCCGACCTGTTCAAACTGTACAACAACGCATCCAGTCAAACCGGCAACGATCGCGGTGAGCAAATCGTCCAATCCGGCCACCGGTACGTCGGTAGGAGCAGGCGATAGCATTACCTATACCCTGCAGGCGGTAATCAGTACGGCGGCCAACGCCTCCCCTCTGGTATTGACGGATACCCTGAGTGCCGGGCAAACCAGAGGAACGCTGCCGGCAGGCTGTACGGCATCGGGCCAGGTGATTACCTGCACCATTGCAGCCGGTACAGCACCGGGTACGTACAGCTTTGCCTACCCGGCTACGGTGAATTCGACCGCGACCGGCTCGGTGAGCAACAGTGTTGTCCCGACGGGTGGGAGCACCAACGCCCCGACCTGTTCAAACTGTACAACAACGCATCCAGTCAAACCGGCAATAATTGCAGTAAGCAAATCGTCTAATCCGGCCACCGGCACCGCCGTGGGAGCAGGCGACAGCATTACCTACACCCTGCAGGCGGTGATAAGCACCGCGGCTAACGCCTCTCCTCTCGTATTGACGGATACCCTGAGCGCTGGACAAACGATAGGAACGCTGCCGGCAGGATGCACGGCCTCGGGTCAGGTGATTACCTGTACGATTGCAGCCGGTACAGCACCGGGTACCTACAGTTTTGCCTACCCGGCTACGGTGAATTCGACCAGGACGGGCTCCGTGAGTAATACGGTGGTACCGACGGGTGGCAGCAGCACTGCACCGACCTGTTCAACCTGTACAACAACGCATCCGATCAAACCGGCAATAATCGCCGTAAGCAAATCATCCAATCCCGCTACCGGCATCGCCGTGGGAGCAGGCGACAGCATTACCTACACCCTGCAGGCGGTGATAAGCACCGCGGCCAACGCCTCTCCTCTGGTACTGACGGATACACTGAGCGCCGGGCAAACCATAGGAACCCTGCCGGCAGGCTGTACGGCATCGGGTCAGGTGATCACCTGTACGATTGCAGCCGGTACAGCACCTGGGACCTACAGTTTTGCCTACCCGGCCACGGTGAACTCGACCACAACCGGCTCGGTGAGCAACAGTGTTGTCCCGACGGGCGGCAGCAGCACTGCACCGACCTGTACGAACTGTACGACCACACATCCGATAGCACCCGCGATTATTGCAGTGAGCAAATCCGCCAGTCCGGCGAGCGGTACGGCCGTTGTGGCAGGAGACAGCATTGATTACAGCCTGCAGGCAGTGATCAGTTCGGCGGCCAACGCCTCCCCTCTGGTATTGACGGATACATTGAGCGCCGGGCAAACCATAGGAACGTTGCCGGCAGGATGCACGGCATCGGGTCAGGTGATCACCTGTACCATACCAGCCGGCACGGCACCTGGTACCTACAGCTTTACCTATCCGGCCACGGTGAATCAGACAGCAACGATCTCGGTAGATAACAGTGTCGTACCGACCGGCGGCAGTGCTACCACACCGACCTGTACGAACTGTACGACCACGCATCCGATAGCCCCCGCGATTATCGCGGTGAGCAAATCAGCAAGTCCTGCGACTGGTACCACCGTTGTCCCGGGCGATATTATTGACTACACCCTGCAGGCGGTGATAAGCACCGCGGCCAACGCTTCCCCTCTGGTGTTGACCGATACCCTGAGCGCCGGCCAAACCATAGGAACATTGCCAGCCGGTTGTACGGCATCGGGTCAGGTGATTACCTGTACTATCCCGGCTGGCACGGCACCTGGCACCTACAGCTTTACCTATCCGGCAACGGTGAGTCAGACAGCGACGGTCTCAGTTGATAACAGCGTCGTACCAACCGGTGGCAGCAGCACGGCACCGAGCTGTACAAACTGCACCACCACGCATCCGATAGCCCCCGCGATTATCGCGGTGAGCAAATCGTCTGTTCCTGCGACCGGAACTACAGTTGACGCAGGTACTACCATTGATTACAGCCTGCAGGCGATAATCAGTACGGCGGCCAACGCATCTGATCTGGTACTGACCGATACCCTGAGTTCCGGCCAGACACTGGAAACCCTGCCGGCAGGTTGCACGGCATCGGGTCAGGTGATTACCTGTACCCTTCCAGCCGGCACGGCACCGGGTACGTATACCTTTACTTATGATGTTGCGGTTGATGGTAATGCAAGCGGCACGGTGAGTAATACGGTGGTGCCGAGCGGTGGCAGCGCTACCACGCCAACGTGCACGAACTGCAGCACAACTCATACGGTTACTCCAGCGACCATTCTGGTGAGCAAATCATCAAACCCTGCGAGTGGTACCGTTGTTGCGGCAGGTGACACGGTTGATTATACGCTGCAGGCAGACATCAGTCTTTCTGGCAACGACTCAGATTTGATACTGACGGATACCTTAAGTGCGGGCCAGACGCTGGGAACCCTGCCGGCAGGCTGTACGGTGGCAGGCCTTGTCATCACCTGTACTCTGCCCGCTAATTCAACACCGGGAACATATACCTTTACCTATCCCGTAACGGTGGATCAGACGGCCATCACGCAAATCAAGAACAAGGTAGTACCCACTGGTGGCAGTAGTTCTGGGGTTGCCTGTATGCACTGCAGTACCACACATCCCATTGCACCCGCGATTATTGCGGTGAGCAAATCGTCTGTTCCTGCGACCGGTACCACTGTTGTCGCAGGTGATGCGATTGACTACAGCCTGGAGGCGGTGATTGGCACGGCTGCCAACGAATCCGATCTGGTGCTGACCGATACCCTGAGTGCCGGCCTGACAATCGGGACCCTGCCGGCCGGCTGTACGGCTACGGGTCAGGTGATTACCTGTACCATTCCAGCTGGTACGGCACCTGGCACGTACAGCTTTACCTATCCGGCCACGGTTAATCAGACAGCAACGGTCTCGGTAGATAACAGCGTCGTACCGACGGGTGGCAGTGCTACCGCACCGACCTGTACGAACTGTACGACCACTCATCCGATAGCCCCCGCGATTATCGCGGTAAGTAAATCCTCTAATCCTGCGACGGGTACCACTGTTGCGGCAGGTGACAGCATTGACTACAGCCTGCAGGCCGTTATTGGTACAGCAGCGAACGAATCGGATCTGGTCTTAACCGATACCCTGAGTGCCGGCCAAACCATCGGAACCCTGCCGGCCGGCTGTACGGCATCGGGTCAGGTGATTACCTGTACCATTCCGGCTGGCACGGCACCGGGTACTTACAGCTTTACCTATCCGGCCACGGTGAATCAGACAGCAACGGTCTCGGTAGATAACAGCGTCGTACCGACGGGTGGCAGTGCTACCGCACCGACCTGTACGAACTGTACGACCACACATCCGATAGCGCCAGCCATTATCGCGGTGAGCAAATCTGCCAGTCCTGCAACCGGTACTGCTGTTGCGGCAGGCGACACCATTGACTACAGCCTGCAGGCCGTTATTGGTACGGCAGCGAACGAATCCGATCTGGTGTTGACGGATACCCTCAGCGCCGGGCAAACCATCGGAACCCTGCCGGCAGGATGCACGGCATCGGGTCAGGTGATCACCTGTACCATTCCGGCTGGCACGGCACCGGGTACTTACAGCTTTACCTATCCAGCCACGGTGAATCAGACAGCGACGGTCTCGGTAGATAACAGCGTCGTACCGACGGGTGGCAGTGCTACCGCACCGACCTGTACGAACTGTACGACCACGCACCCGATAGCCCCCGCGATTATTGCGGTGAGCAACTCCTCCAATCCGGCGACCGGTACAGCGGTTGCGGCAGGCGATACCATTGATTACAGTCTGCAGGCAGTAATAGGCACCGCGGCCAACGAATCCGACCTGGTGTTGACCGATACTCTGAGTTCCGGCCAGACACTGGGAACCCTGCCGGCGGGTTGTACAGCCACGGGTCAGGTGGTTACCTGTACCATTCCAGCCGGCACGGCACCCGGCACTTACAGCTTTACCTACCCGGCCACGGTGAATCAGACAGCAACGGTCTCGGTGAGCAATGCGGTGGTGCCGACAGGTGGCAGCACGACGACACCGACCTGCACGACCTGCACAACCACGCATCCGATAGCGCCCGCGATTATTGCGGTGAGCAACTCCGCCAATCCCGCGACCGGTACTGTTGTTGCGGCTGGTGACACCATTGACTACAGCCTGCAGGCGGTGATTACTACGGCAGCCAACGAATCCGATCTGGTGTTGACCGATACCCTGAGTTCCGGTCAGACACTGGGAACCCTGCCGGCAGGATGCACGGCATCAGGTCAGGTGGTTACCTGTACTATTCCAGCCGGTACCGCACCTGGCACCTACAGCTTTACCTATCCGACAACGGTAAATCAGACAGCAACCGGTTCAGTGAGCAATGCGGTGGTACCGACAGGTGGCAGCACGACGACACCGACCTGC
>NZ_JBNVZR010000020.1:0-45949 GCF_052527415.1 Legionella navarrensis
GATAAATCTCTATACTGATCATGTACGTCATCCAGAGCGGACGCTCGCAACGACGGACATTGATTTTTAATGTATTGAACATGTTTACTCATAATCTTGCTCTGATAAACACACCAAACAAAATTTAATCGTGAACAAGTGATGTAATTGTATTCACAAGATCATATTCGTATATTATTATGAGCAGCTGTACTATCAATTACCTTTTACGGGATATCAAGTCGTATGTTTGTTAGCCGTTTACAGGAACTTATTGATGCTTTGTCGTCTGAAACACGTATTCTGAATCTTTTTGATACCATTGCGATCGAACAGCTAACACAAAAATATGCGTTGCTGCCAGCGGATAGAGAATTATCTGCAACTGATTTACTTGAACTTAAAGCTCTTTTTGCCGCCCGTTGGAAAGCTGTTTTTGATACAGATAATGATTATACCTTTAGTGCCGGGAATGGAAATCGAGCATGGTTGTCGCTGGCTAAAGAATTGAGCAAGGAGTTAAAAACGTGCCTGTTGCGCATTCTCATTCCTGTACTGACCAACAATATTGATCCTGATAATTTAGTAAATATCGGTTTTATTAAAGATCCCTGTGATATTTATCTTGATCAGGACGGCCAGACCTGGCATTTAGTCCATGCTTTATTTGATCGGCTGCAGGAAAATCCCGGGCATTTGCTGGTGCAAAGCACCATTGACAAACGCAGTGTACGCACCCTCAGTCTGGTAGAGCTATCCCGGTTACAACGTAAGTCGCCCGGAAGGGAAGCCTGTTTTGATGGGCATACATCGTTTTGGAGCTATCTGTTAAGCACCGCAAAACGCTCGTGGTCTCATTCCGGCCACCTTGAGCCACAATTGCTTACTGCATTATCCACTATGATTGATGCTTGCCATATCAGAGCAGGGAATCCTGAATTTAACATAACAAAGGAATCCTCGTGGTGTGACCTGAACACACATTTGAAGCGTTATCGACTGACGGACCTTAGGCATTTTTATGGTACAAACCTGTCCCACAAAGGGCAAATAGTTTGCCTGATAGATTTATTAACTAAACAACCAACTGCTGATAGTAACTCTCAGGAAAACCTGCATAGTATCTGGCGTTATGTTATTCGCCGTATGGCACGTTCCTGGCAGGAACAGGGAAGTCTGCGCGTTACTCTGCTGCGCGATTTATTGACTCTGTTTGATCGGTGCTATGATGCTGGCGAAGCTGGTCACCTGGCTGCCCTGAGCGATTTTTTCATTAAACTTCGCAATCATGACAGAGACGATGTAAATCATTTTTACAGTATTCAGATAGATTTCGGTGGTCAAAAACACTATCTGCTTGATATTTTGCTGGATGGCTTTTCTGAAAGAGAACCGTTTCTTGAAAAAATTCCTCCGATTGTGTATTGGATACATAGCTGCAATCCCTCGCTGGTTGCAAAGTCCCCTCAGCTTGACAACGTGTATCTGGCTTTGCAGTCAGGACCTCATTTTAGTTTATCTGCCCTGCAGCAGCGGCTTGATATGCTGACGGTATCGCCATCCAGCGGTCTTGCTCAAATGCTTTATGATGTGCGGCGCGAGGCCGCGGGATTGCATGGAATAACACCGGTTTTATTGAACCATATACAAAGCTTATATGCGGAACGCTGGAGCCTGATAATGGATCAGGCCGAAGACTATACCCGTTTGTGGGATGGCGTGAATACAGCCTGGATCGTTTTGGCACAGAGTCTCGCAGGAGCTGGTTTGATTTCAAAAAACTATTACAGTTTTTTAATCCCAAGCCTGACCCAGACCCACGATCTCGTAGCAAGCGAATCCTACATCTCCCGCCCTTTGACCGACTATATATTGTCAGAAAACAAAGACAGGCTGATTAGCCTGAACACCTCAGTACAATATTTTAAATCGAATGGATTGTTTTTTAACTGCAGTGAGTTTCAACCGCGAAGGCTGACTTTGCGTGAGCATTGGCGAATGCAGTTTGCAAAAGCTGAGTATCAGGAAATATACAAACGCTGCGAGTTAACGCCGGCCAATCATGGACTCAGCCGGATGACGGTACTGGTGTTAAAGGAGTTAGTGCAGAGCAGTATTTTTGCTGATGGCCTCCGGCTTGGGAATGTCAGCGTTGAGATGTTACAGTCAGCTTACGCTGCTTATCAACAGCTTTTGGACTACATGCATCAATTGCCTGAAGTAGAAAGAAACGACTGGTATAATTATCGAATATGCCTTGAAAGTCAGGAACGTACTTTTTTGTCTGTATTGAAATCCATCGTGTACGAGCAGGCCTGCATTGCATCCTTCGGAAAGTTTTTTATAAAACTGTGTCTTGATTATGACTTTAAAACCAGATTCACCTTTTCTCCCCGGATCGAGGAGCTTGCCGGAGTCGAGTCTAAGCGACTCAGCTCTGCCCAAAATCATTACCGGGCTCCTACTGATTCGTCAGATTCAGAGGCCGGGCGCAGGCTGTTGATCCTCATGGTTTCTTTGTTAACCCATAAGTTCAGCATATTTGGCAGTGGTTATGATATTGAGTTTGAAACATTTTCAAATAAAGTAACCCATAGTGGTTCGAGAATTTTTGCCATACTTGCACACGAGATCAGAGATGGAGAATGGCGCGATGCCAATACCATTTATTTTAACATTCTGGATAACATTGTTGTTGCTGCCCTGAATAATGGTTCAAAAACGCGTACTTCCGATACCCTGAGCTGGTTGAAATCAATTGCCAACGGTCAGCTCTTTTCGAGGGTGCATGCCCATTGCTTTGAGCCAGCGCTTATCCTCACCGCGTTGAGCGGTATGCTTAAAATAAAGGCCACTTCCTCTGAATCAAGCAGAGAGTTTGATCTGAATGGAGAAATAGCGACATTGTCGGACAAAATCCTTCATCAGCTGCGCAACAAGAGCAACAGGTTGGTCCAGTGGGTGAACGTGAATGCTCATTTTGCCCTGTTTCTGCGCAGGATGAGCAAGCCCTTGCGTCTACATATTTTAAATCAGCTGCGAAATGTCACCGAGCCGGTTTCAATGGCATCTACCCTGGACGCGATAACAACCTTGTCAGAGCACTGTCCTCCGGACAGGAGCCCGCAGTTTTTTAAAGCGTCCAGCAGCGACTACAGTCTGCGCCAGCGGGCTCTTGACAAACAGGCTTTTCTCGAAAGTTGCGGTTCCGTCGGTGAATTACTGACCTTATTACACCCAGATAAACCTGGCGAGTGTGTTGGCTCCAGCAGTACATCAACTTACCACTGACTTTCACTGAACATCATGGAACTTGTCGAGGCTGCGCTTTGGCTGACTCGTTCCTGCGTGACCAGATTTTTCATAAACTCGCGAACACCTGGTGTCATTATATCCAGTCGCCAGGCAGACCTGAGTTTTGCTGCGGCCTGTTGTTGAAGGGAACGCAGGCAGGCAGCCGGGTTTTTAAACCCCTCTCTTTCGCAGGCAAGCAGGATGTTGGCCAGCGGGCATACCTGACCAGGCAGCATAAAACGCTCTCCATCAATCATAACCTCTCTGCGCGTTGTAAAAAATGAGTACGGGCCCAAATGCCAGGGACCTTTAAGTTTTTCTTTTATTTGCAGCAGGGAGTTTATGGAGCTTTGACGCTTCTGTTCCAGCAGCTCCCGGTCAATTAATTTATTAAAGAAGGCGTTACAGGCCTCAGAGTCTTTGACCCAGGTCTGCAGATCCCGTGCGCATTGCGGCAAGGCTGTCTCATCGACCTGATCGATAAGAATGTTGTTATAAATTTTGTTAGCTATGTTTTGTGGCAGTTTACTGCTGTACTCCTCTCCCAGAGAGCGTGCCTTGTCGTGAATTATAGTGAAGAGGCTGCTCACTTCTTTATCAGGCTGGTAGCTGTCTATAAATGCGATATCGGTAATTTGATGCCCATCCAGACGAATGACCAGTTGTTTCAGCAACTCACCCAGGGTGTCTGAGCTGCCATATCGAATAAATTCGGCGCCTTTTGTTTTGAAACAGATGTCCGTCAGCCGACTGACGAGAGCAACAAATGGATATTGGTGACGTTCGTTAACAAGCTCGATGGCAAGAGTCTGTCTTGCGTCTTTGCTCACCCTATCCAGTTCGTGGTAAAGGTCATCATTAATCGTCTCGAAAAGATAGAGTCCTTTGTTATCAGATAACAGCATTTCCTGGATAGATGGCATGATGGTGCTCCTGGTTTTAAGGTTAGGATTGGTTTACAAAGCACTGTCACAGATTTTTATCAGACTGTCGTAGCGTCGCTTCGACAGCTTATTACTCCGGGTTGCCTGAATAATGGCACAGCCTGGGCTGTCTCGATGATTGCAGTTGCGGAATTTGCATTCAAAGCTCATATCCCTGAACTCACGAAAGCCATAGATAATATCAGCAACGGGCATACGCCATAATCCAAACTCCCTGACACCGGGTGAATCAATGATCGAGCCTCCGGTCGGCAAGTGGTAGAGACGTGAGTTGCTGGTAGTGTGGCAGCCAAGACTGGACTGACTGGAAATTTCGCCAACCTGAATTTTCGTTTCATGCGGCAGGATGCCGGCTATCAGGGACGATTTTCCAACGCCGGACTGTCCAACAAAGACACTGGTTTGATTATTAAGTGCCTTGTGCAGCTCATCGTAGCCAGAAAAATCATTCTGGCAGGTAAACAGAACGGGGTAGCCCAGAGGTTCGTAGCTGTCCTGCAGTTCCTGTTTCAGACTGTTGCAGGGCAGGTCGGTTTTGTTCAGGACGATACTGGCCTGTAAGCCAAGGTTTTCAGCCATGACAAGGTAGCTGTCCAGCAAAGACCAGGTGAGTTCAGGTTTGGCCGCGACCACGATCATTAACTGACTGATATTGGCTGCTACGGGTTTAATGCCGTGGCGCTTGTCGGGTCGTCCAAGTACGGATTGACGGGGATAGCAGCTGACCACCACGCCCTGTCTGTCGCCGACGGATTGCCAGATGACCCTGTCACCGGCCACCAGAGAATCGATAGTCGGACGTATAGAGCAGATTATTCGCTTGCCAAGGCTGTTTTCAACTTCGGCATGACGGCTGAAACGGGTAATAACGAGGCCATTTTCATTGCGCTCACTATTCAGTTCTGCTGTTTGCTGATAATCTGACTGCTTTTTCTGTATGCGAGTCGTCTGCTGTTTATTTAATTGTCTTTTTGCCATACGTGTTTAACGGTCTTTGGTTAAATTTATTACCAATTGATAGTATGAAGGTAAACCGCCATGAATGACAGTGCTTTTCTCCAGACAGTGCCTGCAGGCCGGATTATCCGGTGAATAATGTACTTTAACAACAGCGATGAGTATAATAAAAGAACATTTTATATCATTTCGCATGGCTGATACAGGTAAACAATGAAAGCGTATCTGGTAGGTGGGGCGGTCCGGGATAAATTATTGGGATACCCCGTTAAGGAACAAGACTGGGTCGTGGTGGGCGCCACCGTCGATCAGATGCTCCGGCAGGGCTATCAGCAGGTAGGCCGTGATTTTCCCGTATTTCTGCATCCGAAAACCCGAGACGAGTATGCTCTGGCCCGCACGGAGCGTAAAACCGCTCCTGGCTATTATGGTTTTGAACTGGATGCGAGTCAGCATGTCAGTCTCGAAGAGGATTTGCAGCGCCGTGATCTTACCATCAACGCTATTGCCATGGACGAGAACGGTACGATTATTGATCCCTGCCATGGTGTCCGCGATATTGAATTAAAATACCTGCGTCATGTGTCCGATGCCTTTGTTGAAGATCCCGTGCGCGTGCTGCGCGTGGCGCGATTTGCGGCACGCTACCATCACCTGGGATTCAGGCTGGCGCCGGAAACGCGCCTGCTTATGTATCGCATGGTCAGGAATGGCGAACTGGCGCATCTGGTGGCTGAACGGGTCTGGCAGGAGTGGCAGCGCAGCCTGGAGGAAAAAAATCCGGAGCTGTTTATCAGTACGCTGCGATCCTGTGGTGCGCTTGCTGTGATTCTGCCCGAACTTGATCGTTTGTTCGGCGTGCCTAATCCACCCAGACACCATCCGGAAATAGACAGTGGCGTTCATACCCTGATGGTGTTGCAGGCCGCGGTTGCCTTGTCTGACGACCCGCTGGTGCGGTTTGCTGCTCTGGTTCACGATCTCGGTAAGGCGCAGACCCCCATGAGTGGCTGGCCAAGTCATCATGGCCATGAGGAGCTGGGTGTCCAGCCGATTGAGGCCCTGTGTCAGCGTCTGCGGATTCCAGTCGAGTATCGCAGTCTGGGCGTCATGGTGTCGCGTTTGCATTTGAATGTGCACCGACTGCATGAGCTGCGTCCGGATACGGTCGTTAAACTGCTGGAAAAGGCGGACGCATTCCGGCGGCCACATTTATTTGATAAACTGCTGACAGCCTGCCAGGCGGATTCGCAAGGGCGTGGTTTCCAGGTAGAGTATCAACAGGCCGATGCCTGGCGTGAGATTCTGGCGGCCTGTCAGGCCGTTGCTGTCGCTGAGCTGATTGAACAGGGTTTTCAAGGGGTTGCTATCAAACACGAGTTGCACAGGCGACGTGTTGCCAGCATCCAAAACATTTTAACTTCCCGGAAACAACATGAAAAATAATAACAATCTGATTTGGATTGATTTGGAAATGACAGGCCTCGAACCGGAAACGGACCGAATTATTGAGATAGCCACAATCGTGACAGACGCTCAGCTTAATATTCTGGGGGAAGGGCCGGTGTTTGCGGTGCATCAATCGGCCGAACGTATCGCTGCCATGGACGAATGGAACACCCGGCAGCATAATCAGTCCGGACTGGTCAAACGCGTTGCAGAGTCAGGCGTCACTGAAGCTATGGCTGAGCAAAAAACGATAGAGTTTCTGCAGCAGTTTGTGGACAAAGGCATGTCGCCGATGTGTGGAAACAGCATCTGTCAGGACAGGCGTTTTTTATATAAATACATGCCGCAGCTGGCTGCGTTTTTTCATTACCGCAATCTTGATGTCAGTACCTTGAAAGAACTGGTCAAACGCTGGAAGCCCAGGCTGTTAAACGGCGTGGTCAAAGAGTCAAAACATCTGGCTCTGGATGATATCAGGGACTCGATTGCGGAACTGGTTTATTATCGACAACATTTTATTAATCTGGAGACGTTGGGTCATGGTTAATCGTGAAGTATTGGTTTTGCCGGACGGGGCAGACAAGTTATTACTGCATTCCTGTTGTGCGCCCTGTTCGGGCGAAGTAATGGAAGCCCTGCTGTTTTCGAAAATTGATTTTTCCATTTTCTTCTACAATCCCAATATTCATCCTGTTCAGGAATACGAGATTCGCAAACAGGAAAATGTCATGTTTGCCGAGAAACACGGCATTCCGTTCATTGACGCGGATTATGATAAAGACAACTGGTTTGAGCGTGTAAAAGGCATGGAATGGGAGCCTGAGCGCGGCAAGCGCTGCAGTACCTGTTTTGATATGCGATTTGAACGCACGGCCCTGTATGCCTACGAGCATGGCTTTCCGCTTATCAGCAGTTCACTGGGCATATCCCGCTGGAAGGACATGAACCAGATCAATGAATCCGGACTGCGTGCGGCTGCCCGTTATCCGGGTATGCAGTACTGGACATATAACTGGCGTAAAGACGGTGGTTCCGCCAGAATGTATGAAATTGCCAAACGGGAAAACTTTTATCAGCAGGAATACTGCGGCTGTGTGTATTCCCTGCGCGATACCAATGCCTGGCGCAAAAAAAACGAGCGTGAGCGTATTAAAATCGGTGTCAGTTATTATGGGACAGAGCAGGAATAATTTTAACAAGGAGTAATCCATGGGCGGACATCATCATACTCACGGGGGGCACTCACACGGCCACCACCACGGACCAGACGCACAGCCAGCCTTTAACCGCGCTTTTTTTATCGCTATTACGGCAAACGGCCTGTTTGTTCTCTGCCAGATTTTCTTTTCCATCACGTCTCACTCCACCAGTCTGCTGGCCGATGCGGTGCACAATCTGGGCGATGTGCTGGGGTTGATCATGGCCTGGGTGGCGAATGGTCTGTTGAAAAAGTCGCCCACCGAAAAATCCACCTATGGTTTGAAAAAATCATCCATTTTATCTGCTCTGGCCAACGGTCTGATGCTGGTGTTTTCCTGTGGCATCATTGCTACGGATGCGATGTATAAGCTGTTCACTCCCTCCGAAATTCAGGCCGTACCGGTCATGATCGTGGCTGCCATTGGTATTGTGATCAACGGCACAACGGCCATGCTGTTTTTGGGAGGGCGGGATGACTTAAACATTCGCTCAGCCTATCTGCACCTGCTCTACGATGCGCTGATATCGGTAGGTGTGGTCGTTGCTGCGGCTGTTTTGTACTGGACTGGCTGGCTGTGGATTGACCCTATCGTAGGTTTGCTGATTGCCGCCATTATTCTCAAGGGCACCTGGACTCTGTTCACCGACAGCCTGCGTCTGATTCTCGATGCAGTACCCCGTGATATATCCTGGGCTGCCGTGCGGGATATGCTGCTCGCTGAGGACGGTGTGGAGCAAATCCACGATCTGCATATCTGGGCGCTCAGCACCCAGGAAAACGCCTTGTCGGTGCATCTTTTGATGCCGGCAAAAGAGCTGACCGACGAAGCACGTCATCGTCTGGTGATTGCCCTGAAAGAAAAACATAAAATCCAGCATGCCACCATTCAGGTTGAAAAAGATCTGGCCTTTTGTGATGACGCCTGTTCGGCCATTATTTAAGTACAGCGTAGGTTGGGCCTTGGCCCAACAAAAAATATCGTAAAATCTACAATATGGGGGCATTATCTCCACACAGCTCCAGACCCTGCCGGTACGCCTGGCAGGCCTTGTCCTCTTCGCCAAACTGTTCGTAGAGTTTCCCAAGTGAAGCATAGGCTTCTGGACTGGCCTGCAGGCTGATGCTCTTTTCGAGGTAGCTTTTGGCTTTTCCCCACAAACGATTGGCCATGCTGATTCGACCAAGCGCCAGATACAGGATGGCTGAGTCGGCTTGTTTTTTCAGCAGGGATTCTACGAAAAATAATTGTTTTTCACCGCCGTTGATCTGGCTATACAGATTAACCAGCTTGTCATCATATCGGGTGCGTAGACAACGGGCGAGGATGGATTCGGCCAGTTCAGGCTGATTGTTCTGGATGAGAAACGTGGCATAGCAGATCATCAGATCGGTATCCTGACGCAGTGATCGCGGCAGTTGGTTGACCATATCCGTCAAGGCCTCGGCCTGGGATTGTCTGGCCAGATCGGTCATGGCCTGTAAATACGTGTGCTGGCGCAGGCTGTCAAAATCGGCTTTACTGATCACACTGTATTTCTTCAGTTCAGGTAAAAGGTTGAGCAGCTGAGGCCAGTCCCGCACTTCCTGATATAGATGCATCAGCAGTTTCAGCACGTAAGGGTGATGCGGCGCCATGTCCTGTAAATGCCTGAGCGTTGCCAGGGCCTGCTCCCACTGTTGATTGGCCAGCTGCAGTTGCGCCTGAGTCAGCTCGACGGCGATTTTGGCATCGGGCATGGATTGCTGAGCCTCGCGCAGGTAGTCATCACGCAGTTGATTTTCCCCCATTTCCTGGGCTGCCCGGGCTGCTGTTAAATAGTTCAACAGGGGCATGTCTGTGTCGGGCAGTGCTTTCAGTAAGTGGTTTTTAGCCGAGGCCCAATAGCCCTCACTGAATTCTATCAGGCCGCGTCGCGTGGTAGCCTGAGCACGCTGAGTGCGTCTGGCTGAGCGCCAGTTGTGGTAGTTGCCTGGCAGTTTTGTGGTCTGGCGCAGCAGCGTCAGTAAGCCATGCAGGAGCAGAAAGCCAATCATTAGCGCAGCAACAGCAACCAGCACGGTTGTTTCAATGGTCCAGTGATGAATAACAATCACAATATAGCCGGGATCCTTGCTGAACCAGACACCCAACCCAACCGAAACCAGCAGGAGGAGAAAAATAAAGAGGACACGCATCATGGTGTTTTATCTCCATTGGCGCCTGAATCGATAATTTGATTAAGCTGCTGTAAGGAATCTGATATCACGGGTTTTTCAGCATTCAGTTTTTGCTGCTGCAAAGCCTGTAGATTTTTAATTAATGCCTGAGCAGAGTTAGCGCTTAAATCAAAGTTTCGTTTTATCTGTGTCAGCGCCCGCTGCAGGGATAGTTGATAGACTTGTGAATTGTTTTGCAAAACTGCCCATTGCGCTTCCTGCAGATTCATGCGAATGCTTTCGCGCAGAATATTCTGGAGCATGGGGGAGAGCATGGGTTTTATGTCTTCGTCGTGATGATGAATCACCACCAGCTTTTCCAGCACGCTGATGTTGTCGCGCAGTTTTGTGCGCCAGGCGGATGGTGATGCACTGGCCTCGGGTGTCGTGCTCTGTGACGCGGGACTGACGAGTGCAGATTGGACGGTCAGTTTTGATACCAGATCCTGTGCCGCATCCAGCTGGCTTAAGAGGCCGGCGACATCAACAACCGGCATCGCCTGCAAACGGGAAATGTCTGTGGCGATGGTTTGCCGTACCGGAAAGACACGCTGGTCTGGAATTTCTCCCAGCAGGGTATCGGCCTGCTGTAGCAGGGCTATGCTGGCTTTGCTGTCATCACTCCAGTGAAGATTGACCTGTGCGAGCTCCAGATAATGCCGTGCTTTCAATAACAGCCAGTCCTGTTTTTGATACAATCGCTGTTGCAGTGCACTGTGCAGGTTATTACTCAGGCTTTTGATGCGGTTTTGCAGCTGTTGTTCTGTCTGTGTCCAGTTTTGAGCAGCGGCCTGAATTTGGGCGCTGATGTCATTCTGCTGAGCTTTTAACAACGCGATGTTGCTGGCGTAACTGGCATTTTGCTGATACATGGACCAGGTGAGATAGAAACTGTTGCCAGCCAGAACCAGCGCCAGTATGGCCACCAGTGGGGCCAGCATTTTTTTTTGCCGCGGTCGTTGATTTGCTGGCGAAGCTTCGGCTTTTTTTCCCGTTTTCGCTGCGTTGCTGTTATCCATGGTCACGTCCTTTATTGAATTGATGCAGCGTTTCCACGATGTGCTCCATTTTGGAAACGACAATCGTTTTCATACCCATTTTTTTCGCGGCATCGGCCAGGCGGTTGCTGATAACCAGGCAGGGGATGTCCTGTAAATGGCTCACATGGCAGTGCCCAACCATTGTAAAAAGATTGCACAATGCGTCCTGACTTGTAATAAGTATAATATCCACCGAGTCATCCTGCCACCATCCAGGTTTCTGTTTTGAAAGCGCTTCTGGCAGCCTGCGTCGATAAACACAGACCTCCAGTACCTGCGCTCCCCGTTCCCGCAGGGTGTCGGCAATGAGAGGGCGTCCGCCTTCGCCTTTGAACAGCAGGATGCGTTGCTGACCTATGTTTTGCAACGACGGCAGCATCAGCAGATGTTCACTGTCAGCCTGCGTGGGCAGGGCATCGACCTGAATGCCGTGTTGTTGCAGGCTCAGGGCCGTACCCTGACCGATGGCAATCACCTTGATGGTGGCGGGCCACTGAATTTTCTGCTGTTTAAGGCAGGCAAGGCTGTGGTTGACAGCGTTGCTGCTGATAAAAACAGCCTGGTCGACTTCGGCCAGATTAGGGAGTGTGCTTAGCCAGCGGTCATCGAGCGCCTCAATCTGGAGTGTCGGAAAATGGATGACCCGGCCCTGTGCCTGGATAATTTGCTGGCTCAAGGCATCGGCCTGATGATCCGGGCGTGTATTCAGCACGCAGAGTCCGTTTAGGTTCATGCTGCTCATGAGGCATGTAACAACTGTTCAGCCCCATTGGCCAGCAGCCTGTTGGCGCAGGTATCGGCCAGGGAAAAGGCTTCGCTGGGATGACCCTGCTGCTGATCTTCAATCAGGGTTTTTCCATCAAGACTAAGAACTTTTGCACGCAGGAGCAGGGTTTCTGCGGCACTTTCCTGACAATAGACGGCCAGGGGAACGTGGCAGTTACCGCCCAGGCGGGCATTCACCCGACGTTCCACCTTGACGCAGGTGGCTGTAAGTGAATGATTCAAGGGGGCCAGGAGCTCCTGCATGCGCAGGTCGTCCTCCCGGCATTCAATGCCCAGTGCACCCTGTCCGCAGGCCGGCAGCATAATGCGGTCGTCGAGCACATCGTTCATGACATCGTCCATGCCCATGCGCATCAGACCGGCCGCGGCGAGTATGATGGCGTCGTAGTCTCCCTGCTCGAGTCTGGCCAGGCGCGTATTGATATTGCCGCGCAGGGTCTTAATGCTCAAATCCGGTCGCCAGGCCAGTAACTGAGACTGACGGCGCAGACTGCTGGTACCGATGACACTGTTGACCGGCAGTTCTCTGATGTGAGCGTAACGCTGGCTGACGAAGGCATCCAGAGGATTATCCCGTTCGCAAATGGCCGTGATGATGAGTCCGGCCGGCAGGTCGGCAGGTACGTCTTTCATGGAGTGAACGGCAAAATCGGCTCGTTTGTCCAGCAGAGCTTCCTCGAGTTCCTTGACAAACAGGCCTTTGCCTCCGAGGCTTTGAAGTTTGTCTTTGATGAACTGGTCGCCGGACGTCAACATAGGCAGCAGTTCAATGTTCAGCTCGGGCCACTGCTGTCTCAGCAGGTCAGCAACGTGTCGGGCCTGCCAGAGCGCGAGGGGGCTTTTGCGGGTTGCAATACGAAGTACGGATCGGGTCATGGCCTGTATCTGATTTGGAAAAAGATGACGCTATCATATCATCGAGCTGGCGCCTGCGAAACGATTCGAGGCGTGCTGGCCTCCAGATTTTTCAGCCATAATGCCCTGTTCTTATCGCCCATGTCGGCTTTTTTGGTGGCGTAATGCAAAATGTAAAAGCCATCCTTATTACGAGTTATCTTTTGCAGTTCATCCTGAATCAGGTTGTCAGGTGAGGTGATGCGAAACTCAAAGATAACCTGGTCGGGTGAGTCAGTCAGTACAGTAATAACGGGATTCAGGCCGCTATCCTTTAATTTCTGCAGCATCGAACCGGTAAAGTCTTTCAGGCTGACCCGGGCTTCTGGATCCGGTACGAACTGACTGGTCACCAGTTCCTGCCAGTTGTCGATATTATCGCCTGCCGGCACGTATTCTACAGTCGTAATCATCGGTGTTTTTTTTCCCCATACCGCCTGCCAGGGGCGCTGATCAAACTGAATATTCTGTGTTTCATAGGCACGTATTGCCGGGTCAACGGGTGGCTCCTGGCCTGCCCTGGTTGAGCACCAGGCCTCGTTGTTGATATTGTACCAGCTGACGCAGTCGGGATTGTTGGCCACGTTTACCCTGACGAGGTCTGCCATGTTGACAGCGGCCTGCGTATTGAGCGCCAAAAACAGCACAGAAAAAAGGATCCCTGCCTTGCCGATCTGTTTCATATGATTCACCGTGGAGATGTTGATAGACTCAGTGTAGACACAGATTCAGCATCTGATCAAAGCGGGCGTAAAATAATTTGTTCTGATTCTTGACAATAGTACAAATACACTACTACAATTAAATTGTGCAGTGCAACATAACTTGGAGAGCGTCATGAATCAAGAGTATTTTGAAAAATGGTCTGACCTGGCTAAAAAAGCTCAGGAGCATTTTCAGGCTATCGCAAAATTGAACGTAGAAACCCTGCAGGGTCTTGCTATCAAGCCGGAAGAGCTGGCCAATCTGAAAAAACCAGAGGAACTGTTGGAAAAACAAGTCAATCTGGCGGTAGAAAATGGTCATAAAGCATTGGGTTACATGCAAAAATCATTTGAAATTTTTGAAAAATCAATGCAGTCTCTGTTAAAAGAAGTTAAAAACAAGGCTGGCGATAAGAAATAATCTGGTCGCCATTCCGAATGCAGCAAGGGATCTCCCTTGCTGCGTCCGGGAGTTTCCTGCTATTGGACAATAAACCATGGATCCGGTTCCCAGCTCAGACAGTCAGACAGACTCAGCTTTTTATTATCTTGTTGCAGCCACCATTCTGGTGGGGGTGGCATCTGGTTTATTCGGGATGCTGCTGGCCATGCTCCTGCACGCCATTCAACACATCGCCTACGGATACAGTCTGGGGCAAGTCATCAGCGATGAGAGTTTCCTCGAAGGGGTACGGGCGTCTTCGTCTCAAAGGCGGGTTTTGATTCTGATGCTCTGCGGATTGATTGCCGGCCTGGGCTGGTGGGCTCTGTATCGCTACGGACAGGCGCTGGTCAGCATTGCCGAGTCGATCAAGACGGGTAAGCGTATGCCCTATGGTTCAACGATTATCCATGCGCTGCTGCAGATTGTGACGATTGCGCTGGGATCGCCCCTGGGTCGTGAAGTCGCTCCCAGAGAGATTGGGGCGGTGTGCGCCCGCTGGATTTCATCCGTTTTACGGCTTAATCAGGAAGAAGGGCGGATTATGCTGGCCTGTGGTGCTGGAGCCGGGCTGGCCGCAGTTTATAATGTGCCACTGGGGGGCGCTTTATTCACTCTTGAGGTGTTGCTCTGTTCCTTTAGCTGGTCGGCCGTGTTTCCGGCACTGGCTACCTCCGCAATTGCTGTTGTGGTGTCCTGGATTGGGCTTGGTAATGAACCCTTGTATCAGATACCTGACCTGAACATTGATTTTTCCCTCGTTGTGTGGGCGATGCTCTTTGGGCCGATATTCGGTTATGCGGCTTTTTGGTTTATCCGGGTTGCCAACAAGGCCCGCACTCACGCCCGGCATGACTGGCATATGCCAATCGTCTGTTTTCTGAATTTCAGTATCATTGGCTGCCTGGCCATTTATTTTCCGGCTTTGCTGGGGAATGGTAAAAGTCCGGCCCAAATTGAATTTGACGATGCAGATGGGATAGGGCTGAGCTTTATCCTTCTGGTTTTGAGAAGCCTGATTTGCTGGTCCAGCCTGCGCGCTGGAGCTCAGGGAGGATTATTAACGCCGTCCCTGGCTAACGGAGCCTTGCTGGCTGTTGTTCTGGGTGGCCTGTGGCGAGGGATGTGGCCGCATATTCCACTGGATGCCTTCGCGCTGGTCGGGGCGGTAGCCTTTCTCGCCGCGGCGCAAAAAATGCCCATTACGGCCATTGTTCTGATTTTCGAGCTGACCCGGATTAATCTGAACTTTTTAATTCCCATCCTCTTTGCTGTGAGCGGTTCGATCGCCATGGCCAGATGGTGCACGTATCGCTACGCGTAGGTTTTGTGTTTTAAAGCGTTCATACAGCACAAAGCACCACAGCAGGATAAAGGCTATCAAGGCATGGCGCGGCAAATGGGTGTAGCGGATGCTGCTGTAAATGAATGCGCAAGTGGCCATCAAAGGAATATAGCGGCGCAGAGGGCGATGGATGGCGAGCAGGATAAGACCGGTCGCGACCGCAGCCAGTACATCATCAACACTGTGATAACCCTTATAGGTCAGCGCCCAGCCAATGCCTGTTAACAGCATGAGGATTATCAGGCTGAAGCCGTATCTGGCCGCCCCGGTTCCGCCCAGGGCATGACAGGCGAGAAATCCATAAAAAACCATGGCCAGCTGCATGTGACCGCTGGGCAGGCCATAGCCGGGATGGCCCACAATCAAGGTAAGAGGAACCTTGAAGGTGACTTTTAAGGCCACGTTTATCAGAATACTGAACAAGGTCAGATAGGTCGCTTCATAAAACAGTGAGCGGTTTATCGCGACCATGCCCAGCAACATCAACGGAACAAGCAGATACAGATTATCAAAGAATAAAAAAAACTCAGCTGCCTGCCTCATGTTTTATCGGCATCTTTCGGCCGCGATTGCAGAACATAGGAACCGGGTGCGCTCATCAGCGGTTTCAGAGGCAGGTTTTCCATTTTTGGCGCGTCAATCAGTTTTTTTGATTGCTTTTTCAGCCAGCTTTCCCATTCCTTCCACCAGGAGCCTTTGTGTTCGGTGGCGTGCGCCAGCCAGTCTTCCGCTGTTTCCGTGGTTTTGCTGTTGGTGTAGTAGTTGTATTTGTTCCCCTCTGGCGGATTGACAATGCCCGCGATATGCCCGGAGCCGCCCAGCAGAAACTGTTTTTTTCCTTTGAAGAGCTCAAAACCCAGATAGGTGGTCTGCCAGGGCGCGATGTGATCTTTTTTGGTGGATACGAAAAAAGACGGGATATCAATCTGGCTGACATCCAGAGCGGTTTTGTTTAATTTTATTTTTCCGGGCTTGACCAGATCATTATGCAGGTACATCCAGCGTAGATACTGAGAATGCATTTTGGCCGGCAGGTTGGTCGAGTCTGCATTCCAGTAGAGAATATCGAATGGCACCGGGTTTTTGCCCTGCAGATAATTTTTAATGAAAAACGACCAGACCAGATCGTTGGCACGCAGTGAGTTGAAGGTACTGGCCATGGAGTTGCCGTCCAGAAAACCACTGACGCTCATTTTAGCTTCCAGCTGACTTATCTGAGCTTCATCGATAAATACAGAAATATCACCGGGATCGCTGAAATCTATGAGCGTAGCCAGTAGTGTTGCGCTGCGAATCGACGTGTCATTATTTGCCTTATTCCAGGCCAGAAGGCAGGTGAGCAGGGTACCGCCAATACAAAAGCCCAATGCATTAACCTGAGGAACATCCAGTTGTTGCTGAATAACTCTGACGGCCGTCTGCGGGCCTTCGATCATATAATCAGCCAGGCCTTTGTGCGCATGATGTTTACCAGGATTAACCCAGGAAATTACAAATACGGTATAACCCTGTGCCACTATCCAGCGGATGAATGAATTATCCTGACTCAAATCAAGAATATAATATTTGTTGATCCATGGCGGAACAATCAGCAGGGGAACCGCGTGAACTTTCTCTGTGGCGGGCAGAAACTGAATCAGCTCCATCATGTCATTGCGATATATGACATTGCCGGGGGTAATGGCGATATTTTCACCCGGCTTGAAGGCGTCCATGTCGGTCATTTTAATGATCAGTCGCGAGGAACCGGAATCTATATCCGTCAACAGATTCTGCAGGCCGCGCAGCAGATTTTTACCATGGCTCTGCAGGGTTTCGGCGAGCAGTTGAGGGTTTGTCTGTAAAAAATTGGCGGGTGACAGGGCATCAAGGTACTGACGCGCAAAAAAGCGAACGCGCTTTGAGAGACTTTTGTCACCAAAATCGACGTGCTCAAGCAGAGAGGTCAGATGCTCATTGGCTAACAGGTATTGCTGGCTTAAAAGATTGAAAAAGGGATTATTGACCCATTCGTCACTGCTGAAGCGCTTGTCTTCGATGGGTAGAGCCTTTCCCTGCAGCCAGTTGCTGAAGTGATCCTGCAGCAGGCTCATCGAATCCTGCCAATACGCCATCTGCATGTTCCAGACCTGCTCTGGATTTTTGAGCAGCCCGGTAAGCAGAGCCTGAGAATCGCTGAGCAGGTCGGTAAACTGCCTGAGCTGCTCCGGGATCTGGCCTGGCGATCGTTTAAAGTTATTGATAAATTGCAGACTTTTTTCTGCAACAGACTGCATCAAATCCCCATATTCCTTATCGTGGTGCATGGTGGGTCCTTAATTGTGGTCGTGTTGTGCTGTCATAGTAGTTTTAAACTTAGCAGCTAAACGCTGATACAGGCAAGTAATCAGGGTGAGATTCAAAGGGGCTGTCCGATTAAAACTGATATGAGGCTAATCAGGGAGCAGCACCTGAGCCTGTTCTTCTCCCCGCGGTTGTGGGGTATACTGAAGCCCTCTTTTTTTAAACAGCGTTTTCCATGCAGCTCAAACAGCTAAAACTGGCCGGATTCAAATCTTTTGTTGATCCCACTACTATCCCGTTTCCGGGGCAGCTGGTGTCGGTTGTAGGGCCGAATGGCTGCGGAAAATCCAATGTTATCGATGCCGTCCGCTGGGTGATGGGAGAGAGCTCCGCCAAAAATCTGCGCGGCGAATCGATGGCCGATGTTATCTTCAACGGCTCTTCCACCCGCAAGGCCGTTGGTCAGGCGTCCGTTGAGCTGATCTTTGATAACAGCATGGGACGACTGAGCGGACAATACGCCAGTTTTCAGGAAATTTCCGTCAAACGTGTGGTGACCCGTGATGGGGATTCCTCTTACCTTTTGAATGGCGTGCGTTGCCGCCGGCGCGATATTACCGATATTTTTCTGGGTACTGGCGCCGGCGCGCGCGGCTATTCCATCATCGGACAGGGCACCATTTCGCGCCTCATTGAGGCCCGGCCGGAAGAGCTGCGCGTTTTTCTTGAAGAGGCTGCCGGCGTATCCAAATACAAGGAACGACGCAGGGAAACACTGAACCGGATTACTCATACGCGCGATAATCTCGCACGGGTCGCAGACATCCGCGAGGAACTGAATAACCAGTTGCAAAAGCTGGAGCGCCAGGCAAAAACTGCCGAGCGTTATCAGATGCTTAAAAGCGAAGAGCGTCGCTGCAAGGCTGACATTCTCGTATTAAAATGGCAGACGAATCATGAGGAGCAAAGCCTGCTTGAACAGGCTCTGCACTTAAGCCAGGTTGAATACGAACAGTTTCAGGCCGAAGTAACCCACGCACAGCGCCAGAATGTTCACTTGCGCGAACAGCACCAGGAAGAAAATACGCACCTTCAGAATGTGCAGGAACAGTTTTATCAATTAGCCACCGAGATTGCGCTTCTGGAAGAAAACCGGCAGCAACAGCAGCGCGAAAAACTTCGTCTGCTTAACGAGCAGCAACAGATACAATCCGATTGGCAGACGCAGGACAGCCAGTACCAGCAGGATCTGCAAACGCAACAGGCCTCCGAGTCGCGTCTTGCGCAGATCCAGACAAACCTCACGCTTCTGGAAGAAGAGCTGCAGCAAAAACGACAGGTGTTTCAAGATGTTTCGCAGCAAAAAAACGTCTGGCAGGAGCAGGTTGAAGAGACGCAAAGCCGGCTTGCTGATGCATCCCGTGATGAACAGGTTGCTCAGGTTAGCCTCAACCATCTGCGCCAGGCGCGTCAGGACTGCATGCTGCGCCTGGAAAAAATTGAGGATGAAGCCCGTCAGGTAGAGGCTGCACTGGAGCAGTCCGGGCCAGATGCGCAATACGCCGCTCTGGCACTGTTGCAGGAGGAGGTGGCGCAGGAGGAGCAGGACAGTCAGTACCTGAATGAGCATGGAGAGGATCTGCGCACCCGTCTGGCAGAAATCGAAAACGATTGGAACCGCCAGCAAGACTATGTCAGGCAGCTGAGCGTTGAGCACGCCAGCCTCAACGCGTCTCTTCAGGCTGCCATGAGCGAGGGCGAAAGCAGCGCCGCAACAGATGACACCTGGTCACAGTATCCCAGACTGATCGAATTAATGACGGTGGAGCCGTCCTGGCAGACGGCCTGCGAATGGGTGCTGGGCAGCAGTCTTCGTGCCGGTGTAAGCGATTCCATGGATAATCTGTGGCCGGAGCTGGAGGCCATGAAGGGCGCGGCCCGCAATATCATCACCAGCAAATCTCTAAGGGCTGGAGGAGCGAAATATCCGCGTCTGTCTGACAAAATCCAGGGTGTCTTACCTCATGGCACGCTGTCCCTGGACAAGATATACACCGCTGGCAGCCTGCAGGAGGCTCGCGACTGGCTGCCTCAGCTCGAGGATGATGAATCCGTCATCACGGAAGATGGCTGCTGGATGGGGCCGGGCTGGCTGCGAATGCCGGGGATGGCGAATCAGGACGGACGCAGCCTCCTGGCTCGTCAACAGGATTTGATTGTTCTAGGCCAGACGCTGTCAGAGGTGGAGGCCGGGCTGGTGCTGCTGAAACAGCAGCGTGACAGCCTCAGAGAAGAGCTCGAACAGCATCGCGATAAGACGGCACAGGCGCAGCAGCGGCTGAGCCTGTGCCGGGAAAAGACGCGAGTCTGCGAAGCGGAGATTCGTGAACAGGAGCGCATCGCGCAGCAGCATATCAATGCCCGGGCACGCCTGACAGAAGAACGTGACGACCTGCTGATTCGCCTCGAAGAAATGCACATCCAGCAGCTCGAGGTAGAATCTGCTCTTCAGACGGCCACGGCCTTGCGTCAGCAGTATGAAGAGAAAAAAAACCAGATCTGGGTTGAAAAAGCTCACTGGGACGATGAGCTGATCACCGCACGCCGGCAACTCGATGAGGCGCAGCAGGCCCGGCATCAGTGTGAGCTGGCACGTGAACGTGAGCAGCTGGTGATTAACCAGTTGAGCAAGAGCCTGGTTCGCGACCAATTGCGGCTGGAGCACATGAGTGAGCGAATGGAGGACATCGCTGAACAGCTACTGGCACTGGACACGCCTGACAGCACCCTGGCCGATAATCTGCAGGACAGACTGGAGCAACATCAGGAACTGGAACAACAGCTGGCACTTTGCCGGGATAAACTGGGGGAGCTGAGCCTTGATCTTGAGCGACAGGAGGCAAAAATACGCGAGGAAGAGAAGCGGGTCAGACTGATCCAGGACCGCATACAGGAACAGCAGCTGCAAAGACAGTCCCTGCTGGTGAATGGAGAAAATCTGCTGGCTTCGCTGCATGAAATGAATGTGGAACCGGACACTGTGCTGGCGGCTCTTCCATCAGAAATCACGGCGACGATACGTGAAGAACAGCTGTCAGATCTGCAGGAAAAAATCCGTCGTCTGGGGGCGATTAATCTGGCCGCGATCGAAGAATATGAAACCGAAGGGCAGCGCAAGCGTTTCCTTGATGAGCAATACGAGGATCTGATGGAAGCCCTGCAGACACTGGAGTCAGCCATTGAAAAAATGGACAGAGAAACCACCCAGCGTCTGCAGCAGACTTTTGATGAGGTTAACGCGGCCTTTCAGGCCTTGTTTCCCCGTCTGTTTGGTGGTGGTAATGCGCGACTCGAATTAACCGGCGACAACATGCTTGATGCCGGCGTGGTGGTGATGGCTCAGCCGCCAGGTAAGCGCAACAGCACCATTCATCTGCTGTCGGGTGGAGAAAAAGCCATGACCGCTGTGGCCCTGGTTTTCGCTATTTTTCAGCTGAATCCATCTCCGTTTTGCATGCTGGACGAGGTCGATGCCCCTCTGGACGATGTGAACGTCGGACGCTTTTGCACTTTGGTGAAAGAAATGTCACAATCCGTCCAGTTTTTGTTTATCACACATAATAAAATCGCCATGGAAATGGCAGAACAACTGATAGGTGTGACCATGAAAGAGCCTGGGGTTTCACGTATTGTGGCCGTTGATGTGGAGCAGGCCTTGGCAATGACTGGCTTATCATAATATAGTATCTGAATTCCTATCTTTTTTTTACGAATTCATCAGGGGTAAAACATGCAGGCAAACTGGAGTTTAATACTCAATGTGTTATTGCTCATCGGCGTCGTTGTAGCTATCGGGCGTTTGATGAAGGCAAGACGGCAGGATTTTTCTGCAGCGACGGCTCCTGCGCCGACTCTGGGTGCGGCTGAAAATAAAGCATTTGACGACATTATCGCTGTCAGAAAACTGCCACGCGATTACGCACCTGATGACGATCTCGATGCGGACGAGCCTCTGGCGGTCAAGGTGGTGGCTAAAGCACCGCTGATGCCTGTGGAGCCTGAGGATAACGAATCCGCTCATAAAACAGACGCTCCTAATGAGCCCGGCGTTTCAGTGATGCTGTTTTTACTGGCAAAGGAAAACCGTCAGCTGGCCGGTTATGAGCTGTTGCAGACTGTTCTGGCTGCTGGACTGCGTTTTGGGGAAGGGCAACTGTTTCATCGCCATCAGCATCGCAACGGCCAGGGACCCGTGCTGTTCAGTCTCGCATCTGCCACCTCGTCTGGTGTGTTTGATTTGCAGAATATTGGTGGATTCAGCGTGCGCGGGCTTTGCCTGTTTATGGAGTCGTCCGGCAACGCAACCATTGACAGCGAGCGCTTGACTATCATGCTGGAAACAGCGAAGCAGTTGAGTGAGGATCTGGACACGCATTTGCTCGATGGCAAACAGCGTCCCCTGACCAACGACACCATTGCGCGCTATTACCGTCTGTTAAACAGCCATGTCTCGGCTGAGGAAATGGAGCCGGCATAAAGCCGATTCGGGTAAGGTACTGGCCTGCTGGTGGGTTGAAGCAATACACAGTACACTAAGCTTTTAACCTATGTGGTGCCACTATGAACCTTAAAGATATTTCTGTACAACTGGGATTAGAGCAAACGGCGCCGCTGTCAATCAGCGGCGTGTCCATTGACAGCCGCACAATAGAGCCTGGCATGCTGTTTGTCGCCCTGCGTGGTGAACAGTTTGATGGCCATGACTTTATCTCTGCCGCGGTAAGCCGCGGGGCTGCCGCTGTTCTTTGTGAGTGTCGCCAGGATAATCTGGGCGACATACCGCAGCTGGTGGTTCCTGATTCACTGCAGGCGCTGGCCAGCCTGGCAACACAGCACCGAAAAAGTCTGTCCTGTCCGGTGATTGCCCTGACAGGGAGCAATGGTAAAACCAGCGTCAAGGAAATGATCGCCGCGATTTTACCCGAGCCGTCTTTTGCTACCCCCGGAAATCTCAACAACCACATCGGCGCCCCCCTGAGCGTGCTGCAGCTGGAAAGCCGCCACCGATACGCCGTATTTGAACTCGGTGCCAGTCGCATGGGGGATGTTGCCTTCACGGTTGCCATCGCTCAACCACAAATAGCCCTGATCAACAATATTGCGCCCGCTCACATTGAAGGCTTTGGTTCTATCGATGGCGTGGCCAATGCCAAAGGCGAAATTTATCAGGGCCTGCCTGAAAACGGAACGGCGATTGTTAACGATGATGATGATTACGCGCATTACTGGGATGCCTTGCTTCGCGATAAACGCGTGCTGCGCTTTTCATTAAATAAAGCCGTTGATGTTTATGCCCGATCGCTGGAGCTGGACGAGCGGGACTGTGCCCGCTTTACTCTGGTTCTGCCTTCTGGCGAAGCGGCGGTTCACCTGGCTGTTCCCGGCATTCATTCTGCCCGTAATGCGCTGGCGGCGTCTGCCTGCTGTTACGCGGCGGGGGTGTCGCTTGCTGATATCGTTAAGGGACTGCAGGGCTTTCGCGGTGTCGCCGGCCGCATGACCTGCCTGCAGGGAAAAAAACACGCACAGATAATTGATGACAGCTACAACGCCAATCTGCGCTCCGTTTTAACGGCGGTGGAAGTGCTGGCGAAACGCAAGGGACGCCGTATTCTCGTTCTGGGCGATATGGGCGAGCTGGGACAGTGGACGCAGTCTCACCATGAAGAGATAGGGCGCGTGGCTAAAAGCAGCGGTATTGATCGATTAATGACCTGTGGCAATCACAGTGAACACAGCACAAAAGCCTTTGGCGAGGGAGCAACGCATTACAGACAACAGGACGATCTGGCCCGCGATCTGTTGCCCTTGCTTGATGAAAACACAAGTGTACTGGTAAAAGGCTCGCGTTCAGCGGCCATGGAGAAAGTGGTACGACAGCTGGTGGATTGATGGCAGAGACGGATGATGCGGAGGTTAGCGGCTGCTTTGCTGGCGCTCCTGGAGAAGTACGTCATCCCGAACGCAGTGAGGGATCTCCGGGATTGGCTCGATGCCACCTTCGGGAGATCCCTCACTGCGTTCGGGATGACGTACCTCTTTTTCAGATGCTGGCTTCAAACTGAGCTGAGCGCTCGCAAAGACAGGATACTGGTTTAGGCGGGTGCTGTGTGAATGCCGAAGTTTATGTTATGCTCGCCGGTTTTTTAACGGCAAATACAAACCGACGTATCCAACAAGAGGAAAAGACAACATGCTTTACTGGTTAACGCAATTAATACAGGGACAGTATCATGCGTTCAGAGTGTTTCAATACCTGACTTTTCGTTCCATTCTGGCGGCCCTGACGGCCATGCTGGTTGGCTTGTTTTGTGGTCCTCTGATGATACAGTGGCTTAAAAATCTACAACTGGGGCAGGTTGTTCGTGATGACGGACCCAAGAGTCACCTGAGTAAATCGGGTACGCCTACCATGGGTGGCGTGCTGATTCTGCTGGCCGTGACGTCCAGCTGCCTGTTATGGGGGGATTTACGCCAGCCGGCTCTGTGGCTGGTGCTGCTGGTAATGCTCGGTTACGGTATGATCGGCTGGGTCGATGATTATCGTAAGGTCGTGCGCAAAAGCAGCCGCGGTCTGCCTGGGCGCTGGAAATTTTTCTGGCAGTCCGTGATTGCCATCGCAGCCATTCTCTTCCTTTGTACCAGCGAGACGCTGCCTCTGCAAACGCAGTTAACGGTTCCCTTTTTCAAAAACTGGCTGATAACCCTGGGGCCTCTGTTTCCTGTCCTGGCTTATTTTGTCATCGTCGGCAGCAGCAATGCCGTGAATCTGACGGACGGACTTGATGGGCTTGCCATCATGCCCATCGTGATGGTGTCGGGCGCCCTGGGCGTGTTCGCCTATGCCAGCAGTAACGCGTTGTTTGCTCATTATCTGGCTATTCCCTTTGTGCCTAATACCGGGGAACTGACCATCTTCTGCTCGGCAATTGTCGGTGCCGGACTTGGCTTTCTCTGGTACAACACCTACCCGGCCCAGATTTTCATGGGTGATGTTGGATCGCTGGCTCTCGGAGCCTCTCTGGGTATGGTGGCTATCATTGTCAGGCAGGAACTGGTATTACTGATTATGGGAGGGCTGTTTGTCATTGAAACCGTGTCGGTCATTCTTCAGGTTGGGTACTTCAAGGCTACCGGCGGCAAGCGCCTGTTCCGCATGGCGCCCCTGCACCATCATTTTGAATTAAAGGGATGGTCTGAACCCAAGGTGATTGTGCGGTTCTGGATTATGACGGTTGTTTTTGTCCTTTGTGGTCTGGCTACTTTAAAATTACGTTAGGTGGATGCTATGAGCCAAGCTCTCTATCTGGTTGCAGGACTGGGCAAAACCGGTCGTTCTATTGCCGGCTATTTACAAAGACGCCAGCTGCCATTCGTTGTGTACGATACACGCGCCCACATCGAGGGGCTGGATGATTTCTGCCATGACTTTCCCGGCGTCGAGGTGTTTGCCGGCGAATTTCCGGAGCATCTTTATCCAAGGCTTGGCTGTATCATAGCCAGCCCAGGTGTGGCTCTTGATGCGCCTTTTATATTGAAGGCGCAGGCAGAGGGGATTTCGGTCATTGGCGATATTGAATGCCTGGCGCGCGAAATCAAGGTGCCGGTTATTGCCATCACCGGTACCAACGGCAAATCTACGGTAACCACGCTGGTCGGTGAAATGGCCAGGGCAGCCGGATTGTCTGTGGCTGTAGCCGGAAACATTGGTCTGCCTGTGCTCGATCTACTGGATGATGGTCAGCATTACGATTTGTGGGTTCTGGAGTTATCCAGTTTTCAGCTTGATCTGGTGCATTCTCTGGCACCGATTGCCGCTACAATTCTCAATGTTTCACCAGACCACCTCGATCGCCATCATACGCTGAGCGCCTACATAAGTGCCAAGCAACGGGTATATCACCAGGCACTGGTCTGCGTGTACAACCGCGATGATGCGCATACCATTCCGGTTGGTGACGCGGCGTCTGCCCGCTCATGCCACTATGGTCTCGATGAAGCAGAAGGGGGCGACTGGGGTATTATCCGTTACCAGGGCAGCAATTATCTGGCGCAGGGTAAAAACCGATTGCTTTCCGTTGACAGCCTGCGCCTGAAAGGCCGGCACAACTGGCAGAACGCCCTGGCCGCCTGTGCCCTGGCTGACGCGGCCGGGATAGATGTCAGGCATATGATCGAGGTGTTAAGCACCTTTGCCGGCCTGCCGCACCGTTGCCAATGGGTTCGCACCCTGGATGGTGTTGACTGGATTAATGATTCGAAAGGCACCAATATCGGCGCGACCATCTCGGCAATTTCCGGGATAGGCGGCAGCATGGCGGGTAAAATTGTGCTGATTGCGGGCGGGCTTGGTAAAGGCGCCGATTTCAGTGAACTGCAGATAACCGTGGGGGATTTTGTCCGCACGGCCGTGCTGATAGGCGCCGATGCTGAAAAAATCGCTCAGGCCTTGTCTGGTGTAACGCCGATTGTGCGTGCCACCACGCTCGATGAAGCCATTCGGCTGGCGCGCGCCCGGGCGCAGCCCGGTGATGTGGTGCTGTTGTCTCCGGCCTGTGCCAGCCAGGACATGTTCCGCGATTTTAATCATCGCGGAGAAGCCTTCGCTCAGATCGTGGACATGCTGTGACGACTCTGCAGCCACGACATTACACGCAGCGAGGCAAGCCCACCAACCAGCCTCTGGCTCTCTATGACAAATGGATGATGGGTGCGGTACTGGGTCTGATGCTGATTGGTCTGATGATGGTGGCCTCCAGCTCGGTGATGATTTCCACCAAATACTATCACCAGCCTTTCCATTTTCTGGTGCGCCAGTTCCTGTATCTGTCGGCTGGATTTGTGTTTGCTCTGGTTGTTGTGCGCATCGATACCAGCGTCTGGGAAAAAGCCAGCATGCCCTTGCTGCTCATCTGCCTGCTGATGCTGCTCCTGGTGCTGATTCCAGGGCTTGGGCGAGTGGTTAACGGCAGTCGACGCTGGCTGGCTCTGGGCCCTATTGGTGTGCAGGTGTCTGAGCTTGCGAAAATGACCATGATTTTTTACGTAGCGGGTTATCTGGTTCGCCAGCGTGAATGCATGGGGGACTCCATTCTGGGTTTTGTCAAACCCATGATTATTCTGGGTCTGGTTGCGGTATTACTGTTAATGGAACCTGATTTTGGTGCTACGGTGGTTATTTCCGGAACCGTTATGTCCATGCTGTTTCTTGCCGGTGTGAAATTACGGTATTATATCGGTTTGCTGATAGCCGTTTTATGTTCCCTTGCCATGCTGGCCGTTTCGTCACCGTATCGGGTGGCGCGCCTGACTGCGTTCATTGATCCCTGGGCGGATCAGTTTAACAGCGGCTATCAATTGACCCAGTCGCTGATTGCTTTTGGTCGTGGTGGCTGGATGGGTGTCGGTCTGGGAGACAGTGTTCAAAAACTGTTTTATCTGCCTGAAGCACACACGGATTTTCTCTTTGCTGTGCTGGCAGAAGAGCTGGGCCTGTTCGGAGTCCTGCTTGTACTGAGTTTGTATAGTATACTGGTCTTGAGGGGGCTGACAATTGGTTATACCGCCTTTACTCAGGAGCGTTTTTTTGCAGCCTACACAGCCTACGGACTCACATTCTGGCTGGGGCTGCAGGCGGCAATAAACATGGGTGTTAATTCCGGTTTGTTGCCAACGAAAGGACTGACGCTGCCGCTCTTAAGTTATGGCGGCGCCAGTGTGATTATTAATTGTGTGGTCATAGCCTTACTGTTGCGTATTGATCACGAAAACCGTTGGCAATCGCTGGGATTGCGATCGCCCACTTCATAGGGGATCTGCCGTGGATAGCTCGAGACATTTTCTTTCGCCAAGGATGGGGCGTGTGGAACATATCCATTTCGTTGGAATTGGTGGCGCAGGTATGTGCGGTATTGCCGAGGTTTTGCATAATGAGGGCTACCGCATTACCGGTTCAGATATCAGCGAAAGCCGAACCGTGCAGAGTCTGCAGGCACTGGGAATTAAAATCAGCATAGGTCATCGGGTCGAAAACATAGCCGGTGCCAATGTGGTGGTCAGCTCCACGGCCGTCGCCGCTGATAATCCTGAAATTGTTGCGGCACGTGAGCAATTGATTCCTGTGATTCCCCGCGCTGCTATGCTGGCGGAACTGATGCGCTTTCGCCACGGTATTGCGATCGCCGGAACCCATGGAAAAACCACCACAACCAGTCTGGTCAGCAGTCTGCTCGGCGAGGGCGGTTTTGATCCCAGTTTTGTTATCGGCGGTAAATTAACCAGTTGTGGCAGCAATGCTCAATTAGGTAAATCGGCCTATTTCGTGGCCGAGGCCGACGAGAGTGATGCCTCCTTTCTGTACCTGAAACCCATGATGGCGGTTATTACCAATATCGATGCTGATCATATGGGAACCTACGACGATAACTTTGACAAGCTGCGTAACACGTTTATTGAGTTTCTGCGCCACCTGCCTTTCTATGGACTGGCTGTGGTATGTCTCGAAGACGAAGAGGTCCGTCGTATTCTGCCCCTGATTGAACGCCCAACCATGACCTACGGATTCCGCGAGGGCGCGCAGTACCGCGCGCTGAACTGGACGCAAAACGGGTTATTGAGCGAATTTACCGTACAAAGACCCATGCCGCATGCGCCGCTGTCCATCCGCTTTCAATGGCCTGGTCAGCATAATGTGTTAAACGCGCTGGCTGCCATTGCGATAGCAACAGAACTGGGTGTGGATGACGAAGCGATTGTCCGTGGTCTGCTGAAGTTTCAGGGGGTGGGGCGCCGCTTCCAAATGCTGGGTGAGCGTCGTTTTGAACATGGTTCGGCCATTGTAGTGGATGACTACGGCCACCATCCCAGAGAAATTTCTTCTACTGTCGATGCGTTTCGCCGGGTCTGGCCGGGCAAGCGCCTGATTCATGTTTTCCAGCCACACCGCTATACGCGCACACAATCGCTGTTTGAGCAGTTTGTTGAGGCCTTGAGCCTTGCTGATGAACTGTTGCTGCTGGATATATATCCTGCAGGCGAAAAGCCCATTCCTGGCATCACGAGTCAGGCCTTGCTGCAGGACATCATGCTGAAGTTTCCTAACGCCCGCCTCGTGAATGAGCAGAACATCGTTAAGGTATTGGACGAAGTGGTTCGTGATGGTAATGTTATTTTGATGCAGGGGGCTGGGAATGTTGGCCAGCTGGCACTTAACCTGATGCAGAGCGAACGGGAAGCGGTATGAACGATCAGGACATGGTGATGGACAACAGATTATCCTGGCAGGGAACCCTGTTGCAGAATGAATCGCTGGCTCAATACACAACGTGGCGAGTGGGCGGGTTAGCCAGACAGTTATACAAGCCGGTCAGTATTGCCGATCTTTCCCTGTTCCTGAAATCTCTGCCACGTAGTGAACCGGTGCTCTGGCTGGGGCTTGGCAGCAACTCCCTGATCCGTGACAGCGGCTTTCAGGGTACCGTCATCCTGACCCAGGGTTGCCTGAAGAACATTCAGTTGCTGGATGAGTCCCACGTGCGTGTTGAGGCTGGGGTATCCTGCGCCACCATGGCGCGGTTCTGTGCGCGTAACAGTCTGGCGGGTGGTGAGTTCTGGGCCGGTATTCCCGGCACCATGGGCGGTGCTCTGCGTATGAACGCCGGTTGTTTTGGCAGCGAAACCTGGCAGTCGGTGGTGGAGGTGGAAACCATGACCCGCGACGGCGTGCTTCGCGTGCGCAAACCAGGCGAATTTGATATTGCCTATCGACACGTGCAGGGTCTGGGGGATGAGTGTTTTGTTGCGGCCACATGCCGCTTGCCAAAGGGTGATAAGGAAAACTCCCTGCGACTGATTAAAGAGCTGCTGGCACATCGTGCCGATACCCAGCCAACCAACGAATACAATTGCGGTTCCGTGTTCAGGAATCCGCCCGGAAATTTTGCCGCGGTTTTGATTGAATCCTGTGGCTTGAAAGGAAAGCAGATAGGCGGTGCGGTGGTCTCAACCAAGCACGCAAACTTTATTATTAATCAGCAGGGTCATGCGTCAGCACAGGATATAGAGTCCCTGATCAAACTGATTCGTGAGCAGGTCAGGCAGGAAAAGCAGATTGACCTTGTTCAGGAAGTACACATTATTGGAGAAGCCTGATGGCCAGCCCTGTTAATCTCGTTTTACTTTACGGCGGAAAATCCGGTGAGCACGAAGTGTCCCTGATGTCTGCCGCATCCGTGCTGGCCTGTCTGGACGCTGGAAAATACAATATTATTCCTGTTGGAATGGATAAGGACGGACGCTGTTATCTGAATGATTACCAGGAACTGCTGACACACGGAACCAGTCTGCCTGTGAAGACCGCCCAATCAAAACCCTTGCCCGGCCTGCTGGTTGATGGTCAGTTTGCTTTGAAAGCAGACGTGGTGTTTCCGGTAGTACACGGTCCTCTCTACGAAGATGGCTCTCTGCAGGGGCTGCTGGAGCTGGCTGGCGTGGCCTATGTTGGCTGTCACGTTCTGTCCTCTGCAATCGGTATGGATAAGGACATGGCCCGACGCGTGGCCTGTGATGATACGATTCGGAGCGCACGCTACCGCACCCTGTCATGGCACACCAACGATAAAGAGCGTCAGGCTTTCTGCAGGGAAATTGTGGCCGAATTCGGCTGGCCCCTGTTTGTTAAGCCCTGTTCCCTTGGCTCCAGCGTGGGGATACACAAAGTACGAACCATGCCTGAACTGGAACATGCTATTGGTGATGCGCTTCGTTATGACCACAGCATCCTGGTGGAAGAATTTATATCCGGACGGGAAATCGAGCTGGCCGTACTGGAAAATGAAAGACCCTCCGAACCACCGCTGGTCAGCGTTGCCGGAGAAATCCGTGTTCATCACACCGACGGTTTTTATTCCTACACAGCGAAATACCTTGAGAGCGATGCCACTGAACTGCAGGTGCCGGCCCAGCTCGATGCGGCCCTGCTGTCCAGACTGCAATCCATGTCTGCTGATATTTTTACACGATTGAAATGCCGTGGCCTGGCGCGGGTAGACTATTTCGTTAATGACGAAACTGGAAATATCTATTTCAATGAAATCAATACATTGCCCGGTTTTACGTCGATTAGCATGTATCCAAAAATGTGGCAGGCCAGTGGATTGAATTATCCCGATCTTCTTGACAGGCTTGTCGCGCTGGCGCTGACACATAATCGTTGCAGGCAACAATTGGTGACCAGTTTTCAATAGCACTGGCGGTATGCTGGTAATTGATGGCAAGATAGCAGAAGGTGTAAGAGAGGATGGACGACGGGAAAGAACGACTGCGCTATAACGGTATGTTAACGCTATTGATAGTGTGCGCTTTGTTTCTTGCAGCCCGCTCGGTTTATCTCTTTCTGGCGGATCCGCAGCGATTCCCGGTCAATACCGTGAAAATTGCGGCAACCTATCACCATATTACGCATAAACAGCTGGAAGCCATACTCGAGCAATACAGCCAGTACAGCTTTTTTTCCCTGCCGGTTACGCGCTTAACGAAAGAGCTGAACCGTCTGGAATGGAGCGATGACGTGTATGTGGAACGTCTGTGGCCGGATACACTGAAAATAAAACTGGTTGAAAAGACACCCATTGCAATCTGGAACAACGCCATGCTGAGCGACTCCGGAGAGGTGTTCAATGAAGGAGGCAGCGCAACGGACGATTCTCTGCCGCATTTGTCAGGACCAAAGAATCAGCATCAGGAAGTCTTACAAGTTTATCAAAAAATGAGTAAGATATTAACAATGTACGGTTTACATGCCGCGGCCTTGAAATGGCGCAAAAATGCGGCCTGGGAACTTGTGTTATCAAACGGTGTTCAGCTGCGCCTTGGTAAACAGGATCTTGAGATGAGAGTACATCGATTCTGCAAGGCCTGGCCAGCGGTGTTTGCCGACAAACCGGATCAATTAGTCAGTGTGGATTTACGATATCCACGCGGAATGGCGGTACAATGGAAAAAATAAACGGGAAGAGAATGGCCAGAAAATCTGAAAGAAACATTATTACCGGACTTGATATAGGTACGTCAAAGGTCGTGGCGCTGGTAGGCGAAGTCAGCGTTGATGGGACCATTGAGATCATCGGTATCGGGCGTCATCCCTCCCGGGGTTTAAAGCGAGGTGTTGTAGTCGATATTGAATCTACCGTCAATTCAATCCAGCGCGCAGTACAGGAAGCCGAATTAATGGCGGGCTGTGAGGTTCGCTCTGTCTTTGCCGGTATTGCCGGCAGCCATATTCGCAGTCTGAATTCACATGGTATCGTGGCTATCCGCGATCAGGAAGTGTCGCAGGCAGACGTTGAGCGCGTTATTGAAGCGGCCAAGGCAGTGGCTATTCCTGCGGATCAGAAAATTCTTCATATTCTGCCCCAGGAATATATTATCGACAATCAGGGCAGTATACGTGAGCCGGCCGGTATGGCCGGTGTGCGTCTTGAGGCGCGGGTTCATATCGTGACGGGAGCGGTCAGTGCTGCGCAGAATATTGCGAAATGCGTGCGACGCTGTGGCCTCGATGTGAACGATATTATTCTGGAGCAGCTGGCATCCAGTCATGCCGTGTTGACCGATGACGAAAAAGAGCTGGGTGTGTGCGTGATTGACATTGGCGGCGGCACAACTGACATTGCGGTGTTTTACGACGGTGCCATTCAGTATACAGCGGTGATTCCCATCGCCGGTGATCAGGTGACCAACGACATAGCCATGGCTCTGCGCACGCCAACGAAGGCCGCAGAATCCATCAAGATTAAATACGCCAGTGCCATGCCGGAAATGGCCAGTGCCGATGATATGATCGAGGTCATGGGCGTGAACGAAAGACCTGGTCGAAAAATTTCAGCGAAAACACTGTCGGAGGTTGTTTCTGCCCGCTATGAAGAATTGTTTGGTCTCGTGCGGAATGAGTTAAACCGAAGTGGATTTGCTGATCGCGTTGCCGCCGGGATGGTTATGACAGGCGGGGGCTCCAGCATTTCCGGGGCCATAGAGTTGGCCGAAATGTGTTTTGAAATGCCCGTTCGCCATGGTTATGCCAGTCATGTGGCGGGTCTGGCCGAAGCGACAAGCAATCCGTCTTTGTCCACAGGCGTTGGTTTGCTGCTGCATGGTTATCAGCAACAATACGAAAGTGGTTACGCTCAGGTGTTGAGTGACAGCAGTAAAGGCGTGTGGTCGCGTATGCGTGAATGGTTTCAGGGTAATTTTTAATTGAATATTAATCGACAGAATTCGAGAGGGAGAGGCAGTAATGTTTGAGTTAACACAGAGCCTGGATAACAGCGCAGTAATAAAAGTTGTTGGTGTCGGTGGCGGCGGCGGCAATGCGCTGGAACACATGGTGGCTGAAAATATTGATGATGTAGAGTTTATCTGTGCCAATACGGATGCTCAGGCGCTGAAAAATTCCAGTGCCAAGATTCACCTGAAACTGGGTGATGAGCTGACCAAAGGTCTTGGTGCCGGTGCCGATCCGCGTATTGGGCGTCAGGCCGCGGAAGAAGACCGTGATCGTATCCGCGAAATTCTGGCGGGCGCCGATATGGTGTTTATTACAGCCGGTATGGGCGGTGGTACAGGAACGGGTGCCGCTCCGGTATTTGCTGAAGTGGCAAAAGAGCTGGGTATCCTGACGGTTGCCGTGGTGACCAAACCCTTCTCCTTTGAAGGTAAGCAACGTGCGCTGGCGGCCGAAGAGGGCATTCGTCGTCTGGCTGAGCACGTCGATTCGCTGATTACCATTCCGAACAATAAACTGTTGAGCGTGCTTGGCAAAAACATCAGCCTGCTTAATGCGTTTAAGGCAGCCAACAATGTATTACTGGGTGCTGTCAAAGGGATTTCTGATTTGATCACACGCCCTGGTCTTATCAACGTCGACTTTGCTGACGTTCGTACCGTTATGTCTGAAATGGGTATGGCCATGATGGGAACCGGCAGTGCGACAGGCGAACAGCGTGCACGTCAGGCAGCCGAAGCAGCCATTGCCTCGCCTCTGCTGGAAGACGTAAATTTTTCCGGTGCCAAAGGTATTCTCGTCAACATCACCGCTGGTCTTAATATGTCGATTGGTGAGTTCGAAGAAGTGGGCGACGTGGTTAAGGAGTTTATTTCTGATGACGCGACCGTCGTGGTTGGTACGGTTATTGATCCGGACATGACCGATGAAATGCGCGTAACCGTTATCGTAACCGGACTGGGTGGCGACGTTCGTGCCCGTCTGCAGCAGAAACAGTCTCAGACCATCAGCGCCAAATCGCGTTTTACTGATTCCCTGCGCAGTGATGGCTCCTTTGACTACCAACAGCTGGAGCGTCCGGCATTGATGCGTAAACAGGCATCATCTGCTGCTGCCACTCATGCGACTGAATCTGTGCCAGATGTTGATTACCTCGATATTCCGGCTTTCCTGCGACGTCAGGAAGAACTGGTCGACTGATTGGTATCGCAGTCTGGGCATCCTGCGTAATCCTACGTCCCGCGAACAAGTCGGGGGACGTAGAGATCATAGAACATTTATCTCAAATTCCTTGAGTAAGCGCCATAGGGCTGCCTGGCCAGGCCGTGCGCCAATTTAATCAAAAAAATAGACTATTCATCAGAAAGTTGGTATGATTTGTTAAATTATTGCGCGTGAAAAATGGGATATCCGAAAAGGTGATCGCTGAATGATGAAACAAAGAACACTCAGGAAAGAAATTCATGCAACAGGTATTGGTTTACATTCTGGAAAAAAAGTTGATTTAACTTTGCGTCCAGCCCCTATTGACACCGGTATTGTATTTTGTCGAGTTGATTTAAACCCCCAGGTTCAGATTCGTGCCTCCTACGATAAGGTTGGCGATACCATGCTGTGTACCTCCTTGCATCAGGACGGCGTGCGGGTAGCTACCGTTGAGCATCTGCTCTCGGCTCTGGCAGGCCTTGGCATTGATAATGCCTATGTTGACGTCAATGCCCCGGAAATTCCAATTATGGATGGCAGTGCGGCACCGTTTGTATTTCTGATCCAGTCTGCCGGTATTACCGAGCAAAAGGCAGCCAAACGATTTATTCGAATCTTAAAACCGGTTCGTGTTGAGGATAAGGGAAAATACGTTCAGTTTCTTCCTTACGAAGGTTACAAGATATCCTTTACCATTGATTTCGATCATCCTGTATTCAATGATAAGCCACAAACGGCCAAATTTGATTTTTCCGGTACGTCGTACGTGAAACAGGTTTGTCGAGCCAGAACCTTTGGTTTTCTCTCCGACTACGAAAAACTGCGCGAGGCCGATCTGGCCAAGGGCGGCAGTCTCGATAACGCGATCGTTGTTGACGATTACCGTGTGTTGAATGAAGACGGCTTGCGTTTTGATGGTGAGTTCGTCGCGCATAAGGTTCTTGATGCCATTGGCGATCTGTATTTACTGGGTTGTGGTTTGATTGGTGCTTTTGAAGGGCATAAATCAGGTCACGAACTTAATAATCGTCTGCTGCGCGAGTTAATGGTGCGTCAGGATGCCTGGGAATACACCTGTTTCGATGCCAGCCCTGCAGACAACTATCAACCTGTCTTTGCCGCTGCCGGCTTAATGCCGCTCGAGGCCTGATTTATCCCGGATTACGGTTTTTCCTGATCCGGGCTGCGCTTTCCGCTGTCAGCCAGATGCAATAATACATCTTTCAACGGCTCATACGAGCATAATTCTCCAGCGTTTCGACAGGCATCGCGTGCTGCCTCTGACAGAGAGGGTACGCTTTTTTGTCGAGTTTTTGTTTTGTCCGCGCCAGCGATTTGATCCGCTATTTGAATTTTGATCGACATCAGTTGGTAAACACCAGCCTTTTGTCGCAGGGCATCGCGCAATTCAGGAAGGCAATAGCGCAAATCCGTAGCCCACTCATTTTTATCAACGAGCAACATCAGACAACCTTTATTGAAACTTCCCACACGGCAATGCGGCTGCAGCTGTTCAGGCAGGTATTGTGTAACCTTGAGATTCAACTCGTCCATCTGTACCGCACGATGGCACAGTTCGGCAAGCTGATGATTGAGGCAGCGATTAATACGGCGCATGACGTTTTTTTAATAATTATCAATTGACAGGATAACATCATAGCACATTGCGCCATGTATTAGTCTCCTGCGGCCACTATCCCAGGTTATGGTACGAGTGGCTCCCTTCTCCCTTGAGGGAGAAGGGCTGGGGATGAGGGTGGTGGGTGTGGCACGGCATAACTCCACATAATGAAAACGATTTTAATTGATGTTTATGTGCACATAGAATAAAATATGTTCATTTTTATCTTGGAATAAACAATGCCTGCTACTGCTTATTATTACTGGGAAGATATTCTTGATTTAAATCCTGATGTTGAGGCTCGATGCGCAAAGACTCTTGATCAGATTCGTAACGGTCAGTTTAAAAGCGCCTGCCTGAAAAAACTGAAGGGGCATAATCTCTGGAGTGCGCGGGCTGGTTATAAAGAACGCCTGTTGTTTACCGTTATCGCCGTTGCAGGACGTGAGTATCTTTGTTTTGTTGAGCTGTCGAACGAGCACTATGACGACTCATTCATTATGAAAAATAAGAAAGCGTTGAAGCGCTTTCGAACCTCGCGTAAAGGCGAGCTTTTGCAGGCGGCTACATGGGAGGATGCCGATGGCGCGGGTCTCGGCAATGTCAATCATTCCAAAGGTGCGCGAAGAGCTGCTCCGCTGCGCTGGTTCAATCACCATATGATCGAGCTCAGTGACGAACAGCGTAACCTGCAGAGCATTCGGGTGCCGGCATTGATAAGCGGTCTTGCGGGCAGTGGCAAGACATCAACCGTGCTGCTGACGCTTCCTAAGCTTCGATTGATTTATAATGAGATTGTGTGTATCGCCAACACGGCAGGACTGCGAAACGACATGCAGCGTGCCTGGAATGGACTGCCGCAGGCCATGGAGCCCGGCAATCCAGTCGTATTTTTAACCTGGCTGGAGTGGGCGGAGCGCAATGGTCTGAGCCTTGCTGGTAAAACCCTCGTGGGAGAACAGGAATTTAAAGCCTGGTATCGGAAACAGGCACGTAAGATAGCCCGTTACCATAGTGTCGAAGTACCTTTTCTTTTGGATGAGAAGAAAATCGATAATAAAGAGCAGCGTGCGTTACACGCAGACGCTGAGGCGTCAGCCATCTACCAGGAACTGCGTATTGCCTGCGGTTATGATTCTCTGGCCTATCAGGCGCTGGGGACACGTTTTTCGCTGTTTCCACAGCAAAGTGCAGAACGTCATTTTGTACATGAGCTGATAATGCCAGCATGGGAGAAGCATTGCGTACAAAGCGCATTCATTGACCCATCCATTGTGGCTCTCGCTCCAGAACCTCTTGATGGTCTGCTGTGGATAGAAGAGGCACAGGACTTCTCCTGCCGGCAGATTCGCGATCTGCTCCGGCATGCGGGTAAGAAGCTCCAGTTTATCGCCTGTGCCGGTGAATACCAGCGCCTGAATGACTCGCTGCCGTTTATCGACCATTTACAAAAGATGGTGTTTGAGGCTGGCACCAGCCTCTCGCGCGCTGTTCTGCCGGGTTCTTTTCGTGTGCCCACTGTGCTGGAAGGCACCGTGCAACTCTTGATGGACTGGTCGGTGCGTGATGCCGGAGGGGTGCAGGACCGTGATCAGGTCCGTACCTTTAAATCCACGCTGAGCCCGCATGCCGTGCCGGGAAGTGCACACTGGTTTGACCGTGAGGAAATGTCATCTGAAACATTTGGTGCCCTTCGCGCTTTTGGGGCAAACAATCCTGAATTTGCGGTTTTGACCTGCGAAGATTATGTGGAGGAAGCGCGCAGCGTGTTCGGCGATGATGTGTTGATCTTTACAATAGAGGCTATCAAGGGCATGGAGTTTAAAAACGGTGTACATTATCGACTGCTGGACACGCTCCCCTGTGAACGAATCAGCCGCCTACACGAAACTGAGCATGATACAGGTGCAGGCAGCTCAAATCATCGCCCCAAAAATCGCATTGGTAACTGGCGAAACGCAACGACCTACCATCGGCTGTTTACCGCCTATACCCGTTTCAGTGAGCGTCTTGTTGTTATAGAGAACAGCACCGGCAACTATAATACGGTAACCCTGTCCAATGCCTTACGGTCAACACTTCCCTCGAGCGAGCCATTGACGCTGTCCGATGCGCCAGTCGATGCCAGTCCACGGGCATGGGCAAAACGCGTTCGTCAGTTTATCCGTCGGGGTAATCATGATACCGCACTAAGGCTTTTTGTTGAGAAGTGCCACGGTAATCCTGAGGACTTTGCCGGTCTGGTGAGGCGACTTGAGAGACGGGTAGAGCCCGTCATGCCACAGGAGCCCGTGGCCGCGCCTTCCTGCAGTAGCAGCAGCCCGGTATCGTATGCGCCATCGACGTCAGCCTCCTCTTCCTCCGCTTCGTCCTCGACCATGGCAGAACCCGTGCGCAGGCGTACAAAAGGCAGGCGGCAGGGCGCTAAATCAGTTAAGGCCGATGCGAAGAGCATGCTGGCCCGGCTTTTTAATCCGGACGATTCTTCCCTGGCGGCTCTGTTTACTCAGGCACCCGAGCTCACATTGGAAGCGGAGCACGTTCTCAAAATACTCACCACCCCGATAAATCTTATTCCATTGATTACTCTTGAACAGTTTGGCATGCAATTCCGGAAGACGCCTCATGCTGAACGCAGTTCTATGATGTACTGGGTGTTTAAAAATGCATCTCAAGGGAGAAACAGGCTTCTAAACGCGCTGCTTGAACAAAATCCCTCGCTCATTCATGCCCTTGGTGATTATTGTCGGCAGCTTTATCGCACGAAAGATATTTGTTTTGACGATCGTTATGCTGATTTGCGCCATCTTACCCTCCTGCAAAAACAAGGCGGTTCAGTTGGTGTGCTGTTGGATAGAATAAGCAAATATGCGGGTCTTCCTGCCGATCGCCATTCGGTGTTTGGGTTGATCATTCTCCATATTCCTATGGTCTATCAGAAACTTTGCATCAGTCTGCATATGCAGCCCTTATCCAGGTGGGAAGAGCATATCAGGCTGTATGCCCCGGAAGCCCGCAGCTCGATAGGCGTTATGATAGATGATATGCGAAATCGCATCGAAAACAGCCGGATAAGATGGCGTAAATCCTGTCGCACCGACAACCTTATGCAGAGCATTCGCACCTATTTCCAGGTTGGGGTGCTCAACAATATGTATGAAAAAATCGCGAAAAACCCGCTGGCAACACTTAGGGACAAGGCAAGCCACTGTCAAGAGCCCTCAGTCATGCTGGATGCTATTAATTATGAACTGCAGAACTGCGGAAAAAACTGGTTTCATCCCGTTTATTCCGTTCTGTATGCCGCGCGTGAGGGCATTATGGAGGCCATGCCGCAGGCAACCCTCCCCGTTTCCGGGCCGCGGGCAGCTTCTTCATCGTCATCAGGATTTTTTCAACCGGCTCCCTCAGCGCGATCAGGTATTCATAGCGCCGAGGAGCTCTATCAGAAACTCAGTTGCCTGAAGCTGATGGAGCTCTTTGTTAAAGATGAGTCTGCGGTGGCCAGAGGAGGCACATCCTTTTTTGACTGGTTATGTGAACCGCGTTATCCCGAACGACTGGAGGCCCTGAGAGCCATATTGTGTGGTGAAAATCAGGAGCTCATAACGCTCTTTGCGATAGTATTAACTAAGCAGGTTCTTGCGGGTCACTTTCATCCCGCCGTTCTCGATGTCCAGCGCCTCGCGATGATTGTAGACACAGCCGAAGGTGCCGGCATCATTGAGTTTTATGCCAAAATACTCGACGTGTCTCCCGCTGAGCTTTTGCAGGCAATAGCGTCTTATTATCCACCGGAGTGTCAACCCTGGGCTGATCTCCTGCATCAGATACCCGAGGGCCTCTGGGAACGCTTTGTAACCCCTGTGGTATCAAGGCATCCCCGTTTTGCGGAATACGCTCATGTTTACGAGCGCCTTAAGGGCATCTATTCCCAGGCCAACAGGAGAGGCAGAGGACTTATCGAGTCCCGGACCTATTCGTTATCCCAGCGCGATAACACCCTTTTGGCACTGGAGCTTATAAACGGGCCAGAATCAAAGAAAACGCCAGATGAAAAGGCCATCATTGATATGCTGACGCAGCAAATAGTGGCAGAGGGCGATATCAGCGATGAAGCCCTGAATGGCTATTTAGTCCGTGCGCGCGAAATACCCAAATTGCCTCGGGCCGGGATGCTTGCCGGTTATCTCCGCGCCGTTACGGACCCTGTCATCCTGAGCCGCTTGTCCGATAACACACCAGCACAGCCAGATGCGGCAACATGCCGCCTGGGTTAATTTTTTTATAGAGGGTTGTCCATGTTTTCATATTGGGAAGGTATTCTGGGGGTTTCTGACGAAGTATTCACGGAGTGCGAAAACACGTTTGAAAAGATTAAAAACGGAGCGTTCAAAGGAATAAAGCTGAAAAAGCTCAAGGGGCATAATCTCTGGAGCGCGCGCACCGGGTCTGGACGGGCCAGAGGTCGCTGTCGACTGCTTTTTACCGTTATTGAGCTGGGAGGCAAAGAGTACCTGCATTTTATCGAAAAGTCTAATGATCACTACCGCAGCTCTAAAGTCATGCGTAACCCCAAAGCGCTTGAGCGTTTCCGTGAGCATGCGGGTACTCAACTGGCCGCCACGTCGGCAGCCTCTTCCAGTGCTGATGATGCCGCCCGAAGCGATTGGGAGGATGTGAAATCTGCCGAGCGTTTTCGCGCCCTGAAACGGCATAAGACTCGTCAGGCTATACCGATGCAGTGGTATGCCGACAGACCAATGGTTCTCGATGAGGCGCAACGCTCGGGCTCGAAACTTCAGCTGCCGATCCTGTTCACAGGGCTTCCCGGCAGCGGCAAGACCTCAACCATGTTGCTGCGACTGCCCGCTATAAGGGCATACTACCCGCGTATCGTATGCATCACTCGCTCCAGCATGCTGCGAAATGACCTGCAGTCGGCCTGGAATGCCATGCCACAGGCCCTCGATCCCGGTGGTCTTGTTGAATTCCTGACGTATCGGGAATGGGCTGAGTCCTGCGGCCTTGATATGAGCACCAGGACGGAAGCCGGAGAAGAGGAGTTTATCACCTGGTATCTTGAGCACGCGGCATCCTTTGCAAAACGCTTCGGCTATGAAAAACGGCCGACCTTGCTGGAGCGACCCGCGGGCCGCGATCGTGATGCCAGGGAGCGGCATCGTCGTGAAAAAGCCCGGACCGTGTATCAGGAAGGACGTATTGCATCGGGCTGTTTAAACAAGGCTGCGTATCTGAGTCTTGGAAAGCGGCTTTCGATATTGGAGCCCGAAAGTCTCGATCGCCGTTTTGTCTGGGATATTATCGAACAGGGCTGGCTGCCAACTCTCGATTCCAGGCGCCAGGTCGATCTTTCCTTTCTCCGCCTTGAACCGAAGGTGTGTGGTGGTGTGGTCTGGGCAGATGAAGCGCAGGATCTCTCGGGAGCACAGCTTGAAAATATCGCAAAATTTGCAGGCCCGGAGCTGCCACTGGTACTCTGTGCAGGTGATTTTCAGCGACTGAACGACGCGCTGCCTTTCACAAAGCCCATCCGTAACCTTGCCTATGCGAACGGACGAAATGGGAATGTCCAGATGACCCATATCTCCCTGCCTGGATCGTATCGTGTTCCGCTGGTTCTGGAGCCGTTCATGCAACGCATTATCACCCTTGCCATCAACGATTTAGGCGGACTGCAGGATAAGCGCCAGGTGCACGAATTCAAGTGCTCCCAGGGCAGGCATGCACGTCCCGGCAAGGCGCACTGGCTGACCTGGGAAACCATGGCAGAGCCCATACGGGATAACCTTAAGGCTCTTGCCACGGACAATCCGCAGTGTGTCATCATCACACATGAGGAATATAAGCCGGAGGCGGAAGCGCGTTTTGGTGAGGGCGCTATGGTCAGAACCATCGCCGAAGTAAAGGGGATGCAGTTTGAAACCTGTATACTCTATCGCTACCTTGATACGGCGCGCTTTGCAGGCATCAGCGAAGGACTCAGCCGTGAGCAATCCTCGTCCTCCTCTTCTACTGCCGTGCACCGTCCTAAACAGGGGCTTGGCAAATGGGAAAATGCGACCGCCTTTAACCGTCTTTTTACGGCCTGCTCCCGTGTCAGCGAAACGCTGGTACTGATTGATTCCGACAGGCCCTGTCACCCGACAGTCGCACTGACCACCGTATTGAAGCAAACCCTGCCGGAAGGAAGCGCGCCCGAGTTTACGAGAGCCAGGCAGGTTTTTGGTGCTGAAGAGTGGCTGGTATGTGTGGAGCAGTACATTCGTAACGACAATATTGATCACGCGCGCGCGATCTTTATGCGACGCTGCCATGGTACAAACGAAGCCTTTGATGCGTTTCTGGAGCGCTGTCAGGCGCGTGTCATGCCTGTGCTTCCGAAAACAGCGCCGGCTGTACCAGAAATGATACCCGAGATACCGCAGGTGCCTGTCGCGGCCCGCTCCTCAGACCCTGTCAGTGACAGTGCCTGTAGCGCAGGTCCCTCCTTTTTCAAAAAAGGCCCCCGCGCTAAAACCTCTCAAACAGTCATAAAAACCGCTCAGAGAACGCTGGTTGATGCGGAAGCCCGGCAGCGTGCGCTGGAGATTTTCAGCCCTGGAAATGCTGAGAGGATGCTTGAGTTTGTAAGCAGACCCGACACTGTTTCCGAGCTGCGCAGCTACTTGCTGACACCATTTAATGTACTGCCTTTTATAACTGCCAGACAGTTTGGCATGCAGTTTTCCAAAGACCCGAAAAAACAGTACGGCACGTCTCTGCTCTACTGGTTTTTTAAACTGGGCGACCGTCGCCATCATAATTTTCTTTTGGAGATTTTAGGGTGTAACCCAGGACTGCTCAATGAGCTCAGGCAGCTGTTCAAAAAAATGACCTTGAGTTATGACCCGGCCTATAATCCGGGCTTTGCGGATCTGTGCCATGCCATCTGCAACCATGGCATGCCACTTGATGAGAGCCGGGTTTTGTCGCTGCTGATGGATAAACACAGTCGCATGTCACGGGATGAGTTTCTCTGGGCAGCGGCTCGCCATGTACCGAAGGAATGCCATGTGTTTTTCAGGACGATGTTGAGACAATCTGAAGAATGGGAGACGCTATCAGACAAGATGAGGGACAGGCAGTCCTTCTGGCTCGAGCAACCCATGGTTTTCTTCAAACAAAAATACGATGATGCCTCTAAAAAAGCTGAATATCACCGAGATAAAGATTATAAAAAGCGTGTACTTGAGGCATTTCAAACGGTTTGCTTTGGGGAGGTTGATCAAGGCGTAAGCTTCGTATTCAGCAAACTGAAGCAGACACTGGAGAAAAAAACCGTTAGGAACGTAAAGGACATGGTGGGGATTTTAAACGGGATATTAAGTGATGACGCGGCAACGCCATTCAATATCGGCTATCTTTTTCTGGCGGCTATCCGCGATACCGTTGTCTCACAAGAGCTCAGCCTGCTTCCGGCCAAAAATAAGCGCGGCGTTGCCGGGGCATTGCAGCCTCCTTTGGGTACGATGGAGCAGAAATTTAAGGATGCTGCTACCTTCTGGCAATATGCTGATGTACAGACCAAACACGGCTATACGCTGTTATACAGGTTTATGGTAGACAAAAAAGCCTCCCATTTCGTATTGGACGCTTTTAAAAGCCTGCCTGAACTCACGACAGGGATGCTGCTGATACCCCTGCTGAAAGATCAGGCGCCAACCCTGGTGTTCGGAGCCAGTTCGCTGCTGGCCTGGCTATGCGAGGGCCCTGAGGAAGGTCATCAGATCGTGTACGACCTTCTGGTCAAAAAAAATCCCATGCTGAGTTTACTGGTTTGCCGGGCTCTGAAAGACCATGTTTTCAGCGGCTCCTTCAAGGCTGGCATCTTCGATCTGGCGCTGCTTACAAAACTTGAAAAAACAACAGCAGGAAAAGAAGTGCTCAAGGAGCTTTCATTCAGTCTTTTATGCAGCCCTGAATTTCTCCTCCAAAAGCTTCATGAGTATCTGCCAAAGCAGTGGATCTGTGAAATCAGAAATGCCTGGGAAAACCATCAGGGGAATTGGGAAGCTTATTTTAAACGTAAAGATATGGAGTCTCGGGGCGGCGTTTTATTCCAGCAGGTACTGAGCCGGGTCAAAGAGCGTTTTCAACAGGTGGAGTCATATGCCGCCAAAAAATGGACGGCCGTTGATTGCGATAATTTACTGTCGTTACAGACACGAGTCTGTACGGATCTCGATAGATATAAAAATAGTTATCATCCCCCTGAGAGAGGTGAGATTGAGAGCGTTATCGCCCGTCTGAGTACGCTTAGACCTTTCAGTCTGCCCGATGTCCACAGGATTTTCCGTGAAGCCTTGCGCGAGAACGACATATCTCCTTTCAGTTATCTGGCTGGGTACATGCGTGATTTTTGTATTCGTTTTGATCGAGATGTGCAGAATCTGGAGTATCTTCTTGACTGCGATTCCCGTGATTTTTGGGAAAGATTTCAGGAAATTGAATGGAGCAGTGTCGTGGCGAAGGAATTTGCCTGTTCCGATGCCTGCTTTATTGAGAATGTAAAAACCAAGGCCGGGAAAATTCTGCAGGAGGCCGTCAGTGAAGGTATCATGGATGAAACGTTACTTGCGCTGAATCCAAAGGCTGTTTATATGGCGTTCTTTCAAAAGGTGATGGACAGCCTTCCGACCGATTCCGCAGATCGCAGCCATATGGAAAGGCTTCGCATCGTGCTCAACCAACAGGAGGATGGCAAACCCATCGTCGAACTTTTTCAGGATGTCTATAGCGTTTTCCCTGAAAACGCCTATCCGAAAGTCGGATTTTTGTCAGAATTGCTGCGTGCCGTCTGCCTGCATGCTGAAGCCGTTATGGAAGCCGGCTATGCATCGTCATCCCCGGCCGCATCAAGCATGCCTTAAGCCAGCAGGCCGTCCGCACCCTGACGGTCAGGGTGCGGACGGATGCGGTGTCTGTTTCTAAAAAAATTATATTTTTTGTCCAAATGTGTTAATGTTGTCCAAAGGGATTGCGATGCTTAAGGAATCAACATGTCTTTGCGCACAATAAACATGGTTGTTTTTGGTGAAAAATGCTCAGGCAAAACGCAGTTGCTTGCGAAGTTTCGGGATCGTCATGCCTTGTTCCGAAAAAACTACTTCCCAACCCTCGCGGCGGACTACCTTATTCTGGATAAGGGAAAATATCACTACAGGATATGGGATTGCTCCGGTGATGAAAAATACGATGCCCTTTTGTTTAACAGCATACAACAGGCCGATATTGGTCTGTTATGTGTCGACTTGTCTCAGCCCTCATTAAACGAAGAGCTGATTTATCGTTATCTTGAAAAAATGGAAGCCAGCCCGTCGCAGCCGAATATCATTGTGGCAGGGACCTGTTATGACAAAGCGCACCCAGATACGCTGAGGCAGTTCTGGGATCTCCACAATCAATTATCCAGTCCGGTTCGGGGTGCATGCATTACATCGGCACGCACGGCCGTTGGCATAAAAGACTTATCTCACATGATTCATGATGTTTTGTCCCTGCCAGCCGATAGTACGAATTTCTTAAGACAGGACCCACACAGCCTGTCTGATCCACTTAATGCAGCGATTGCCTTGACTGGTGTTGAAGGAGAGTCGTCGGTATTACACGAAAAACTGTGCGATCTGGACAGAATGCTCAAGCGTTTACACAGCAGACACCACAGGCGACAGACCGGTCTGTATGCCGAGCAGCTGGTGCAGGCCCTGCAGGATCCGCAGGCAGATAAAAAAAACGCGATTATCCAGTTTGAGCGGAATTGTCGGACATCCCTGCAGGGATCGCATCCCCTTATGCGGACTACGCTTAAAATTGCTCTGGCCGTTGTGGCCACAGCCACCGTCTTTTTCCTGTCGGCAATCATTGGTTTTGCTGTTGGTTTTGCGCTGGGTTTCTGGACTGGGCCGGGAGCGTTTTTTACAGGGCTGGCGACTGGTTCCGGCGTTTCTTTACTGGTGGGCAGTGCGGTAGCGGGAACCGCTGTTGGCGGCCTGGCGTTGATGGGCCTGTTTGGCACTTTTCAGCGGGAAGCCGCAGTTAAGTCCGCGATAGCAGACGTTGCCATGGTGGCAAGGGCAGATATGGTATCCATATAGCAGGCCGACTTGCTGATTTTGACATGTAAGTGTCGTCCCCGCGCAGGCGGAGATCTATTCACCAGCGTAGTGCCTTATCAAGATTAAATACAGGGGTAGGGTGGGCAAAGG